>NZ_CAMVTE010000027.1 GCF_947170395.1 uncultured Methanobrevibacter sp.
TATCTCTTAAAAACAGGACTAAACTTGCTGTTAAAGGGCATGGTTTACTCAAAGAGAAAAGGGATGCTTTAATTAAAGAGTTTTTTGATATCTTGGATCGTGTCAAAGGTATTCGTGAAAACGCAGAACTCAGTCTAAAAGAAGCAAACGACGCTTTACTTGAAGCTCAAATTGCAATGGGTGATTTGGCTGTTAGAAAAGCAGCATTATCTGTTAAAGAATCTATTGAAGTTGACATTACTTCAAGAAGTGTTATGGGAGTATCAGTACCTGTAACTGATGTCAAAATGGAAGAAAGATCCATTATTGATAGGGGTTACGGATTCTCTGACACTACAATTCAATTAGACGAAGCTGCTAAAAAATTCGAGGAATCTATCAAGTATTTAATCGAACTGGGTGAAGTAGAAAAAACAATTTATCTGCTCGCTGAAGAAATCGAAGCTACTAAACGTAGAGTAAATGCTTTGGAACACATTATGATTCCAAGATTCCAAAATACTGAAAAGTATATTGATATGAGACTCCAAGAAATGGAAAGGGAAAACTTCGTTAGATTGAAAATGATTAGATCAACAATTGAGAAGAATGAAAAGGCTGCTGCAGCAGCTGAAGAAGCTTCAAATGCAGAAGCTTAAATTTTTCTCTTATCTTTTTATTTTCTTCTATTTTTATTTATTTTTTTAATTAAAGGTTAATTTAATTGTTATTTTTAAAAATAATTTTTATTATTGAGTTACTGTAAAAAAATTTCTTACTAGAAATTCAAGAAAATCGGTGTTAAAATGAAAAGGAATCCTATAGACCAATTTATGAAAGACCCAGATAATAAGGCAAGAGTATTTGTTTGGATAACTTATGGGATGATTGCAACTACTTTTATGATTACATTGGGAGTAATATTATTTATTTTACATCTAGTTGGCTTTTTCTAGCTGCATTTTGAACTTTTTGAGTTGTCAATTCTACTTTTTTATATAATTTTTCAAAATCGCTATCTTTATCAATTATTGTTAGTAATGGCTCTGATTTTTCAGTGATTGAACCGACATGAGGCAGGTCATAAATGTTGTTTAAGTCTATTTTTTCGAATTTGTTTCTGTTTGGTGAGTAAATTATTTTTTTATAGGAATAACATTTTGGTTTTGGAATGTTGATAATCTCTCCTTGACAAGCTTTGATATGGGCATCCAGCATATTAATTCCTAAAGATTTTTCAACACATTCGAATGTTCCCTGAATCCTTGGATTGATTTCGATAACATATAATCCGTTTTCATTAAGGATGTAATCAACACCGTTTGATCCAAGCAGATTAAATTTATGGGCTAATTTTTCAGATGTGATTTCCATTTTTGCATTAATCTCATCAATGTCATTGACATCAGCCATAATTGATTCGTTTGTTAAGGGCAGTATATTTCCTGCATATATGAAACAGTTGTTGGCTTCAAAATCATGCTGGGTCAGTAGTCGTGTGTTGATGATTGTTTTTGCATCACTTTCACTTGCAAGCAGTGATGAACTTACATTGATTCCTGAGACATATTCCTGTAATATGTATTCTCCTTCACTAAATTCATATTCTGTTTCATTATTCAATAGGTTAATGTCATAACCCCCACTTCCTTTAATGGGTTTTAAAATAAATTGAAGGTCTTCATAATTCCCATTTATTTCAATTGCTTCATCTATATCAGTTATATAAAAAGTCTTGGGAGTTAGGAATTCATCTTTAATTTTTTTATAGAATCTGTATTTGTCCTCAATATTTTCAACATCTTTTGTTCCCAAAATCTTCTTTTTGTGTTTGTTTGAAAAATCAGATGGGGAAATGCCTGAGATAGGTATGATGTAGTCAACTTCGTCCAGATAATCTTTAGAAATTTCTAAAATGTTTTCACTGTTGAATTGATCTTCAAAAATGCCGCAGCTTTGATTTTCCTGTTCGTTTAATATGATTTTCTGATTTTTGATTTGAGGAGTATCTGATGAGGAAAAATAACTTGTGGAGAAAATTTCAAAATCAAGTTTCAATGCGCTGTTAAGCATACTTCTTGTATCGATTCCAATAAGCAATAGCTTTTTCATAAAATATCAATAAAAATAGTTAGTTGAAAATAGTCCCGAGCGGAGTCGAACCGCCGTCTCCGGGTCCAAAGCCTAGAAGGATTACCACTACCCTACGGGACTATAATGTGTTGTACATATACAACAATAATATATATTTATCATGTAGTATTTAAACCTATCGGTAATATTATAATTTTTGATAAAATAAGCATTTGTCATGCCATATACATTTAAAACAAACTTTAGACACGCTTTCTTTAGTATTGAATATGGAATCTATTTTTTCAAATAATTTTGGTGCATCATATTCTTTTTTCATGTCTATTTTTTTCAGAACTTCTCTGTCCATGTCAACGATTCTTTTGTTTTGATCATCGTTTTCACAAATGTCGTTTTTCAGATTTGGACATGCTTTGCAGATGTCATCGGGTGAATCTGTAAGGGAGATTTTGGTTGAGTGCAGTTTCCTTTTTAAATTGACATCCTTCATATTTTCAACAAAGTTTTCATCGTATCCATATCCCTGAAAACCTTTAAGGCATAACAAGTGATGTCCTCTTAAAACAAGTTTCATTTAAATCAGTTAAAATAAAAAAAGAAAAAAAGTTATAAAAACTTTTTTTTTAGTCTTTTGGTAAAAACGCTTTAGATACTGAAGCAGCACCTAATATTTTTACAATGTCTCCTGCAATGAACGGAACAAGACCCATCATCAATAAATCAACAACACCTAATGGTGCTGCTTGAGTAAGGCCGGACCATAATGCAAGACCTGCCAATCCTGGAATATAAATTAATGCAAAGTTTGCAATTCCAATAACGATTGCCATTCTTGTAAAATTACGTGCTTTTGCATATCTTTCAGTAATGTATCCTATAAAGTATGATGCAATTACAAAACCAATGAAGAATCCGCAGGTTGAACCTAAGAATATCTCAAGTCCACCGGTCATTCCTCCAAACCATGGTATAAATGCAATTCCAAGTACAATATATAAGATTTGGCTTAAACAACCATATTTTTTACCTAAAAATAAACCAGAACATAATACTGCAAATGTTTGTGCAGTTATAGGAACTGGAGTCCATGGGAGCGGAATAATGATTTGAGCCATTATACCAGTCAAACATGCCATCAAAAGTGACATGAGTAATTTAGTTGCAGTACTAGATTCCTGAATTCTTTCAAAAACGTTTTTTCTGGTACTGTAATAATTATCCATATTGATATTCATTTTTTACCTCCAATTTCCGAATCCTATATAATATTTAAACATTATATTATTTAGTTTTATGTTTTTGCAATAAAAAATATGAATGAGAATATTGTATTCTCATTAGTCAATTGTAATTAATTGAATATTGTTTGGTTTTTTAACAATATTTACTGAATTAAATGCAACCAATTTTTTAATTCCTTTTTGTGATGCAACATCAACCAGCCTTTGGCTGATAACACCGTCAAAGATAACTGCTTCGGCAGATCCGTCTATGTTTTTGATTTCTTCATAGATTTCTTCCACTTCCACTTCTTTAGTCATATTTAATGCTTCATCTAAAATAGCTCCGCTGCCGGTACCTTCGAATTCTTTAAGCATGTCTTTCATTAAGGTAACTTCATCATCTTCGATTACCGGTTCTTGTGCGCGTGGTTCTTCACGTTTGGAGTATTTGTTGTGTTGTTTTTTATGACGTCTGTCGTGTCTTTTGTTATCTTTTTTATTGTTTTCAGAGAAAATGTTATTTGTTGCTAAAAATTGGGTTGTAGGAACTTTATCTCTGAGTGCAATTAATACTTCGTCTTTTTCTAAGTCTTCCACTTCTTTTCCTTTTGGAGCACGGGTAATGTAGTCAACGTCACCAATTTGCAAAAGCTCTTTTAGGATTAATTCTCCGCCTCTGTCTCCATCAACAAATGCGGTGGTTGTCCTTTTTTTACTTAATTCTCCAATGGATTTTGGAACACTGACGCCTTCAACGGCTACTGTATTTTTAATTCCGTATTTAAGTAAGTTTAAAACATCGCTACGTCCTTCAACAACTATAATTGCATCGGATGTGTGGATACTAGGGCCGGCAGGCAAGCGATCATCTCCGTATTCGGAGATTTCATGAACTCTCATTGCTTCCCTTACCTCTTCAATCATTTTCATGCTGGCAGGACCAACGCTTTCAACCATGTTTTTATAGATTTCTTTTGCACGGTTGACTACTTGTTCTCTTTTGACAGCCCTTACATCTTCAACTTTTAAAGTTTTAATTTCGGCTTCACAAGGTCCGACACGATTAATGGTTTCTAGAGATGCTGCGAGTATGGCAGTTTCAACTCTATCTAAACTAGATGGAATAACGATTTCACCTTTTGCTCTTCCGCTGTTGGAATGGATGTTAACTTGTATTCTTCCTATTCTTCCAGTACGTTGGAGCTCTCTTAAGTCTAAATCGTTACTGAGCAAACCTTCAGTTTGTCCGAATACTGCACCGACAACATCAGGTTTTTCAACAATTCCATTAGCTGTAATTTGAGCATGGATTAAATATTTTGTTGTTGTTAATTCTTCACCTTTTCCCATTTTTAAGCCTCCTAAGCTTAATTTAATCGGGATAATTTATGATTTTTGTAAATGTGCATAAATTATACGATAAACTTATTTTCACAGTCTTTAGACCTAATATACACTAAAAAAAGAGCCAATACATTCAGGAGTTTGCTATTAAGGTTAACTAATATTTTCTAATTAGATTGTTTTATTTAAATTTTTAAACTTTATTTAACATTTATTTTCCTTAATATTGATTTTCTCCTGTCTTTGAATTAAATTAATAATAATTTGTAATAATGATATGTAATAAACTCTTGTGAGTGTATAATAATTTTAAGTATTTTGTCTAATACTACAATTAATTAATTTATAAAAACTAATATATAAACTGTGGTATATGATTTGCAATGTATTTTAATAATATCGTATATATTATTATTTAGATGGTGATGATTTTATGTCATTAGGTCCGAAAGATATTTTAAATAAGAATAAAAGTTTGAAAAAACGCATCGATGTGGATAAAATTAACCTGGAAGATGTGACTATTGATGATTTAAGTTTTAACGGTAAGAATTATGATAAATTTATAAATCTGCAGTCCCTGCTTGAAAATGTGTCATCCTGCCAGATTTCCGATGCATATAATGGGATTTCTTCCCGGTCAGGCACCATACAGAATATAAAACCTATCAATAACAGGAAGGTTTGGGGTAAGATCTTTACTGCAGAAACTACAAGTGATGACTGGGGAACATCTGCACAGGCTATTGACAATGCTGAAGAAGGAGACGTCCTATTTTTTAAGGTAGACAATGAGGATAATGCAATTTGGGGTGAATTGGCTTCAAGTTGCGCTCGTGACAATGGCATAAAGGCAACAGTAATTTATGGTTCCGCCAGGGATTTGGATGCGTTGCTTTATATGGACTATCCTGTATATGCAAGCAATTTCTGTCCGAATGCAGGCTCTCCGTTAGGTTTGGGCACATTAAATGAGCCGATTGAGGTTGAGAATACCATTATAAATCCTGGAGATTTTTTCTTTGGTGATGAATCCGGAATTGTTGTAATTCCTCGCAAGTTGTTTGCCAAGACAATGGTTGCCACACTGGCCGTAAAGATAAAAGAGGCAGGCATTATCGAGAGTATAAATAGTGGTAAAACCTTGGGTGAAATCACCGGACTCAAATAGAAAAACATTTAAATAGGGATTAATGTTTATATATAAAGATATCGATACCTTTATATATAACCTATTTCTAATTATATAAGTGATACAGATTTGATTTTAAGTTTGATTTTATGAAATTTTTAGGTAATAGTTTGCATATAGCAAATTCTGGAAAATTAATAGCACGATCTGATAAAACACCTTCACCAGGTGCAATTGTTTATAACAGCAAAAAGAATAAAATTGGTAAGGTCGGCTATGTATTCGGGCCAACGAAAAGACCCTACATTTCTATTCGCCTATTCAAATCAGCAAATAGGAATGAAATTGAGAAAAACTGTGGTGAAAAACTGTTTGTATCGAAACCAAAATCCAAAAAGTCTAGAAAAAGGAGGATGAGAACACGACACAAAAAGTAGAAGAAATGCCAAGAAGAGGACGCAGAAGAGCGAGACAACAAGAAACCCAAGAAGATTCTTATGCACAAGACAAACAAACTATATGTCCGGAATGTGGTTCTACCGAATTGATAGGGGACTACGAAAGAGCTGAAGTTGTTTGTGCACGTTGTGGTTTGGTTATTGATGAAAATCTTGTTGATATGGGTCCTGAATGGAGGGCATTCGACCATGAACAAAGAGACAAACGTACAAGAGTAGGAGCTCCAATTACCTACACTATTCACGATAAAGGTTTATCTACCATGATTGATTGGAGGAACAAAGATATTTACGGTCGTGATATTCCTGCAAGAAACAGGGCTCAATGGTACAGATTGAGAAAATGGCAAAGAAAAATCAGGATTTCCGGTGCAACCGAAAGAAACCTTGCATTTGCATTAAGTGAACTTGACCGTGACTCCTCAAGATTAGGTCTTCCAAGATCTGTAAGGGAAGCAGCATCTGTAGTTTACAGAAGTGCAGTAGATAACAAATTAATCAGAGGAAGAAGTATTGAGGGCGTAGTTGCCGCTTCTCTATATGCTGCATGCAGACGTTGTAACGTGCCACGTACTTTGGATGAAATTGCTGAAGTATCAAGAGTTACCAAAAAAGAAGTTGGAAGAACATACCGTTTCTTGACTCGTGAATTGAACATTAAATTGCCGCCAACTTCCCCGGTTGATTATGTTCCTAGATTTGCATCTGAACTCGGACTTTCCGGTGAAGCACAATCCAAAGCTATTGAAATTATAGAAAAAGCAATGGAAAAAGGATTGACTTCAGGAAGAGGTCCTACTGGTGTGGCCGCTGCTGCATTATACATAGCATCTGTTTTGCTCGGTGAGAGAAAAACACAAAGGGATGTTGCAGATATTGCAGGTGTAACTGAAGTTACTATTCGTAACAGGTACAAAGAATTAACAGAACAATTGGAAATGGGCGTAACCTTATAGTTGCTCATGCATGATTAATTGAAGTAATTTACTTTATTAATCATTCTTTTTTTATTTTTTTAAGTGATTGGATAGTTTTCAATGGTGATTTAATTGGAAATTATTTGTTCTTTTTAGCTATATATTTTGATTCTTTTTCAATTATGCACTCTGCATGATCTCTCAAATCAATTTGTTGGGTTTTGTGGCGTCCGGATTTATTAACAGGTCGAGGATTACTAATTTTTCTTGCTTCACATTTAATTTTGTTGCCTTTTAATTTATCTCCTTTTTTGGTGTAGGTTGTCATTATATCACTATTCCCATTTTTCTATTATTTTTTCTTCAAGTAATTCTTCTAAAATTTCTTCTACGTCGTTAGATTCTAATCTTAATTCATCTGAAATGTCCCAAGAGTCAATAATGTCGTGAGTTTTACAATATTGAATGATTTCTTCTTTTTGTTGTTTTTTAGGAATGTCTCTTAAAGTGATTTCTTTTTCAATTTCATAGTCAGTGTATGTGTTAAAATAGGCTGTCCTGGCCAATAAGTTAACTGTGCTGTTGCTATTCATTTTTACAGCATCTAAATTCTTGTTTTCTATTTCCGGAAAAAGAACAATGGTACTTACATATTCATCCAAAATTGGTTGAATTTCTTTGTATATTCCATTAAAATTGTCTAAAATTCCATTAAAAAACATTTTTTCAGTAACATTGATGTTTACCAATAATTTGGTATCATCGGTCCACTCTAATTTGTCACATAATTCTAGACTAACTTTTGAATTTGGAAAATAATTATTTAGAGGAGTTTCTATTGAATCAAGTAATTTTAGTGTAATTTTATTTGATTCAATGAATTTTTCAATTTTTTCAGGACATTTTAGTTCATATGTACTATTCAATTTTTTTAACATAATCTCTCATCCATTGCTTTATATTGGTAAAATTGTTCTCACTTCGTAATATTGCTTTTAAAGCATATTAAATAAATTCTTTACATGAATAACGAGTATTATGTTTCTTATTATTTAAATAATTATCTAATACAATTTTTTTGAAGTAAATATTGATGTATGGTTGTTGTTTTTACTTGTGGTGGTGTTACAGTTTGGAATATTTTTCAATTCTATAAATTAGTTCACGAACTATTCCGTCATTATTGGTCTTTTTAACTTTGCTTAATCTTTTCTGATATTTTGGAAGTCTTTTTAAGAAATTGGCTACTCTTTTAGCACTCATGACTTCATGATATTCTCCATAACCTAACTTCTGAACGTAAAATCCATTTAATGTTTGCTCAAAGTTTCCAATGGCCGGAACAGAGTATATTGGTTTTTTGAGATGTATCGCTTCGGAAATGAATGTAAATCCTCCGTTACAAATAACTGCTTTTGCTGAGGCCAAATCATCATAGAATTCATCTTCGTTAAAGGATTTATAGGTTAAATTGCCATCGATTTCATCTTTATTAAATCCATAAACGATGAACTGTTCATTTTTAAGTGCTTTGAGTTTGCGAACAAGTTTTTCACTTTCACGGCTTGTCTGATAAACCACAATGTGATTTCCTTCACGTGGCTTTAACTTTAAGATGTCCTCCCGAATGATAGGGGGATAGATTACGGCATTTTTTCGAGGTTTTATTTTTGGGTAAAAAAAGCTGGTCAGTATATGTATTTTTGGATTGACGACATATGTTTTAATTACTCCCTTAGCCTTAAGCATTTCTCCGATATGATCTTTTGGATAGTCTATTTTGGTTTGTGTAATCATATGGATATTGTCCAGGCTGATTAAAGGTATGTTTCTAAGTTTTGAAACCATTGTTGCATATATTTCAAAATCGGTAACGATTACATCGGGTTTCAGTTGGCTTGCTTTTTTGTATAGATTTTCATATCCTACTTTGATGTTGGTCGGATTTCTTTTTATTGCATCCGCAAGGGTTTTTAGGTTGTTTACCTTATTGTTGATATATACTGTATTGAATCCGCCGATTTCATAAACATTGTCAAATTTGGAACTCAAGTATTCATATGCCCGGTCGCTTGAGAATATGTAAACGTCATATTTTTCCTTTATTCGCTCAACGATAACTCCAGTTCTTATTGCATGACCCATTCCTTCACCACAAACACAGTAAAAGACAACTTTTTTGCTTCTTTTGCGATGTTGTGCTTTTACGCTTGTTCTTAGGGTATTGATTCTGTTCATTGAATTGTCATAGTTTTCCTTTATTTCGTTGATTTGCTCGGCTCTTTTTTCCAAATTTTTAAATCTTGATTTGGAAAGTCTTTTCTTTCCATGGTCAAAATTGTAGTCGAGTTCGCTGGCATCTGTTCTTTTTCCTAAAAAATCATTTACGGTACTTTTTCCATACTGTTGGATTAGCGTTTCAATTCCTTCCTCTTCAAGACGTCTTGTGGAAACACCAATTTTTGCATTTCTAAGCACTCTAAAGCGTTCCTCTTTAGCCAACCTTTCAATATAATCAGTGTCTTCACCAAATGTCAGGGTTTCATCAAATCCTCCGCATTTTTCATGAAGTTCTCTTTTGGCTATTATCCCATAGCATCCTGCACCATGGGGCTTTATCTTTTCAACGCTGATCATGAAATAATTTGCAAAATCGTGGAACAGCTTGTCTTCCACCTTATTGGACATAGGTTCCATTTGGGTTATTGCTATTCCAAGCCTTTCCATTCTAAATTCATATAAAACATTTCTCAGATATTCGTCAGTAAGTTTCAAATCAGAATCCAGAAACAGTAAATACTCACCTTTTGCAACGCTCGCACCATTATTCCTACCTACAGCCGGAAGTCCACCATCAACAACTACACATCCGTATTCTTCAGCAATTTCTCTGGTTCTGTCTTTTGAGTTCGCATCAGCTACAATAATTTCATAGTCATCGAAATTTTGGCTTTTTATACTTTCAAGTAAAATTGGGAGGTATTCTTCCTCATTGTATGTAGGTATGATAATGCTGAATATCATAGTTAAAAATTTATTTTATAAACTAATAAATCTTTTCAAAAAATGTCAGATTTTTGATTTGAGGCGTTTTTTCTAATTATCTGGGAAGAAATTTTTTTCCAAGACAACATTTTTTTTGATAATTTTCACATTTTTAAAAAATTCGCCGTTTGTAAATATCATAGATTTTATTTGTTGGTTTTAAAAAATATTGATTAACATTTTCAGATTTTTTGAAAAAATTATTTTCAATATTCACTTTCCATTTTAGCTTGATATTGCTCAGTTACTGTATGAAAATTCTCGCCTAGTAAATGAGGATTTTCAATATGTTCTTGATTTGTCAAGCTTGATGATTTTATTTTTTTAATTGAAGAATGAATATGGTTTATATTGTTAAAATAAATATTATTATCGGTTATTTTTAAATACATTGGTTGTGATACATTTACAGTTGAAATGCACCTCTCTCTTTAGTTTTCAATTTCACTTTCTTTTCTTGACAGCATCATCATTGCAATGATACTTAAGATAAAACCGCAAAACATCAGCGCTGTCGGTACTTCAGAATATATCAAAAATCCAAACATCAATGCAGCAAAGGGTTCTGCTCCCGAAAGCAAAATTGAAGAGGTTCCGGAGTCGATATATTTCAGACTCAAGGTTGAAAAGATATATGGGAGTGCAAATGAAAATGTGGAGTGCAGTATTAAAAACAGTATTGTTAATGTCGGATTGATTGAAACAAACTCGCCAATCTGGCTGAAATCTGTAAAGGGGGTTAAAGCGATTGAAATGAAAACAACGGAATAAATCAAAATGGTATATGTATGGTTTCCACATTCAATTGATTTTTTTGAAGCCATAAGATATACTGCCCAGAACAGTCCCGCTCCAATTCCTGAAACTATTCCAAATATTGGAATTGAAGTTAAACTGTCTTCCAAAACTCCTGTCATAAGCAGACATCCGAATATTGCCAATACCATGCAAATTAGCTTTTTGGATGTGATTTTTTCACCGAAAAGAAGGTATGCAAATATAAGTACAAAAATTGGTGCCAGTGACAGCAGAACTGCTGCAAGGGACAATGGAATTGTGTTCATTGACTCGTTGTAACATAAATTCAGCCCTATGATGCATATTGCACAGATTATGAATAGGGGGATGTCAGATAAATCTATCTTGATTAATTGCCTGTCGGTTAAAAGTATTGCCATTAATATGGGGATTATGGCTATTGAAAACCTTAAAAAAAGAAGTGTGGTTGCATCGATTCCATTTTGGGTTAAAGTGCGCACAAATATTCCGCTTGACCCAAACATCACTCCCGCCAGGATCGGTAAAATTAAATAAAGTTTCTTCATTGTATCATCATAAATATGAATAGATGTTCCATGAAACGGTATAATACTCACAGGAATTGTTCAGAGGAGTCTTCAGGTCATTTAAAAGTTGCATTTCGTTATATGAGGAATCAATTTTATAAACTGTTTTATTTAAACCGGTTTGATTTTCATGACTTATTGATTCGACATTGATGTTTGCCAAATCAATGTCTTGGGTGGGATTTGCAACTTCTACAGTATAATAATCCGGTTCTGCCCCAGCAAAAGCCACAGTAAAGCGTAATAATACGAATAAAATCACAACAAAATAAATTAAGCATCGGTTAAATATTAATCTTGTTTTGCTGAAGTTTCGATTTTTGTAAACCGGAGGGTTCTTTTTGTTTTCTGTAAGTAATTTTTCATCTTTCAGTACTTTCCCAACAATGTAATTTATGTAATAACCGTTTCTATATATCAGGTAAAGTCCAAAGAGTCCGACATAAGAGGGTGTTGCAAACATGCCTCCGTCTATGATTCCAATAATCAGGCAACTTGAAAAGAAAGCAAGCAATAAATTTATACACCATGGTCTTTTTTGACTTGCTAGGACAATGGTCATGACTAGTATTGGAATGAGTAAAATTACTAAAAAACTGAAACTTGGAAGGTACTGATATAGACCAACGCCTGTGTTAATGCCACTTCCAATAAAAGGTCCAATTATCTGAGTTAAAACCTCTCCTAAAATGGACTTTAATAGGTGAGTATGCAAAATGCTTGTAGTACTCATTGTGCTAGTCATAGATGCAAAAATAGTGTTAAGCTTAATGCCCATTTGCAGCCTAAAGAGGACTTCCAAAAATATTCCTAAAACTAATGTTACAAAACCAATCACTATTGAAATCTTCAGGTATTTGGTTGTGTCAATATCCTTTTCAATTACCTGAGACAGTATTAAAAATAATCCTAACAGTCCAAAAAAGATAATGTCCTTTCCTTTTGATGATCCCATCAGGAATAAATATGTAATTGGTCTTATGATTGGAGTTAATGCATCGGTGATGAAGATTACACCAGCAAATAATATAAATAGAATTCCAATCAGGATAGTTTTATTAAGTTTCATTAACAATAATTTAATATTAATACTTTAAATAAATGATGTTTATGTTTCCAATCGAATATTTCATAGGTTTAATTTTAATAGGTATCTGTGCAGGATTTGCATCCGGCCTTTTAGGTGTGGGTGGGGGATTTTTAATTGTTCCTCTCCAATACTTTCTGTTAAAGTATATTGGGGTCGAACCTGGTTTGGCTATTTTAATTTCATTTGGTACAAGCTTGGCCATTATCGTTCCAACATCTCTAAGCGGTGCTTATAGACATTCCAAAAACTTGGATGATATTGTTAAACCAGGGATTCGTTTGGGTATTTTTGGAATAATTGGCGGTGCGATTGGAGGATTTGTAGCCTCAGGACTTCCTTCAAGAGTTTTGGAAATAATCTTTGGATGTTTATTGCTTTTTATAACCCTCAAAAATATCGTTGATATCAACAAGGAAAGGGAAGATGCCAGAATTCCATTCAATTTGCTTACAACAGCAATTATCGGTCTTTTGGTTGGTTTTTCATCAGGTCTGTTGGGTGTTGGTGGAGGAGTATTTTTAATTGCAATATTGACTGCACTTTTGGGTTTTTCACTAATAGAAGCTATCGGAACATCTTCTGTTTTTATTTGCCTAACTGCAATTGGCGGATTTTTATCGTATGTTGTATCCGGATGGGGAGTTTCGACATTTCCGTACTCAATTGGCTATGTCAGCATTATTAATTTTATTTTAATAGCCTGTTTTTCAGTTCCAATGGCATCATTGGGCGCTAAAATGGCCCATAAGGTTCCGCAAAAGAAATTAAAAATAGTATTTTCCATTCTTGTGTTCTATATGGCATTGAAAATGTTGGGTGTTCTGCCTTAAAAAAATTAGATTTTTGAGCAATATCTTGCTCAAAAACGTTTATTCATCTTTTTTTAGAAGGTATTTTCTTGAGATGTTTTTGAAACTGAAACTTGGGTCGTTTGTTTTGTAGTAAACCCAACCTTCACGGATGCGGTCAGTTTGACCTTCACATACGCTGGAATCGTAGTTTCCATCAGCGGTCTTTTTGAATTCTTCAAAATCATCAGGAAGAATATAGGTCATGCTTTCAATCGGCACACTTTCCATATCGTAAATGTCCCAGTATTTTTTAGCTTCCCTTATGTCAAATACGCCTTTTTCACTATCAATCATATGGAAACAGAACAAGTGATTTTCATGTAATCCCTGCGGATTTCCCTGAATTTTCGGTCCACAGATTTCACCCTGCCAGCAAACATATTTGCAGTCCTTGTTTTGCTTAAGGTAGTCCTCCAGATTTTCTTCAATTTCATATTTCTCGGCCATTTCCCAGTAGTAGTCATTTGAATCAACCAATGGGTCATCATCCTTTCTGAATATTCTCATATTTCTGGAGCACACATAAAATTCATATTCAGTTTTTATAAAACTTGATTTCACTTTTTCAAGGATATATGTTGCTGAAGAGCCGTCACATTTTTGTGTTCTGATAAATGGAGTTTTATCCTTCAGTATTTCAGGCATATTCTCGCAACGTTCCTGATCAGTTTTTGAAATGTAGTCAAATTTGGTTGGGAAACGCTTGCTGACATCCTTTGGAGTGCCGAATAGATAAAACATTAAATCTTTCCCCCAGGATCTCTTCATTAACCATTTTGCCCAAGAACTTTCAAATATTTCATTTGAAGCCTCTTCAATCTCGTTTGGACCATCACTTTTTCGCCTTTGATCATCAGGGTTTGAATATTTGATTTCAAGTAATTCAGTTACGTCAGTGCCTTCCTGTTTTGGAATTTCAACATCGAAGAAATCTACAGGCAGTGCAAGGCCCTGTGAAATAACATTGAATTTTCCAAGTTTCATTGTTTTAATTTTGAATTTTTTTGCTCGGAGAAATTCAGACCATTCCTTTTCCGGGACTTTTGAGTCGATTTCAATATATACACAATGGTCACCTTCCTTGAATTCTCCAATTTTAGCAATGCATGTCCATCCGAGAACTCCAATAAGTTCAATATTGTCTGCTCCCTCGATAGGTTTGATCCATGCTACTTTTTCAACATGTGCTAAGGAACGCTTTCCATCGATAATCATTTTTTCACCTTGTTATAATAATATTTCTCTTAATCTCTTGTTAAAAATTTCTATGTCTGGCAACTCTTCTATTTTTGGTTTGTCTGCTTTTAGGATTTCAAGGTAAGTTACAATGAAATGGGTAATATTTTCTATACCTCTTTCATCAGGTTTACTTTTCTCGCAGTTGCTTTTATAATAGCTTATCAACATCAGTATGTCTGCAAATAACCTTGTTCCCATGCGGTCGTCATCAATGAAGTATTTCATCAGTTCATCGATTTCGATTGGCGCATCATTGCCGTCATCCAGAACAATCCATGCAAGAATGCATCTGATTGCATAGAGATATGTCTTGGTTACCTTTTTTGTCATTTCGTTTTCCTTTCCGATGACGTTTCGCCTCCAATTGTTGTATGCAAGACTTCCATAATGATATTTTAAAGTTATTTTATTAAATTCCGGTAAGTTATTTAGGAAATCACAATCTCCGCGATAAACATTTTTTTGTTTTATCCATTCTCTTAAGTTTGGATTGCTTTTCCAATGCAGATGAAGGACTTTTGTAATATCCCAACCAACAAAATCCAGCTCTCCATCAAAGTAATCTATAGTGTCCTTTTTGGAGTTGATTGTCAAATAATCTTTTAGGGGTCTTTTAAAGATAAATCTCACGTCATAATCCGATTCATCATTGTTGAACCCCCATCCACGACTTCCCGCTTCGATGCAATAGAGGATTTCAACTCCATATTCCTTTTCGATTTTATCCAGCTGTTGATTGATGTAGTCGAACATTTCTGCTGTAACGTTTTCCATTCAATCACCTTTTTCTTTTTGTTTTAACTTTATTTTAATTACATATAAATTACTTAAAGCATTTTATTTGGTTAAGGTTTCATTAAGTTTATATTTGGGTTTGGAGTTATTAATTATATTGAATTATGAATGTCAAAAATATTGTTTCTTATTTTATAGGTCTATTTGTAATGACTTTGGGGATAGCATTTTCAATTAAATCGAATATGGGCATATCTCCTGTAAGTACGATTCCATATACCATGACTGTTATCTGGGGTGTTGAAATAGGTCTTGCAACCATTATTTTTCACTGTATTTTAGTTTTGATTCAATTCATTCTTTTAAGGGACAAATTCGGATGGGAAAATTTTGCACAGGTTTTTGTTGGAATAATTTTCGGTTATTTTACCAGTTTTTCTGTCTATCTGCTCTCCTTTATCCCAGAATCTGGAAACATCATAATTTCATTAATCTATTTGCTAATCAGTGTGGTTGTTATTGCATTCGGAATATTTTTGTATTTGCCTGCGAATCTGATTCCTCTTGCGGGAGAAGGGGCGATGCAGGCAGTTTCCATTGTATTTGATAAGCCATTTCCTAAGGTAAAGGTTGGATTTGATATTACTATGGTAGTCATTTCGGCTGTTACATGTTTGATATTGATACATTCTTTTGGAAGTGTGGGTTTGGGCACTATAATATCTGCTGTTTTGGTAGGTACGACATTGAAATATATAGTTAAAATTCATACATCATTAACAGGAAATGAAGTTGATTTAAAAAACGAGGGATAATAAAAAAAGAAAAAAAGAGGTTAATTAGAATGCAATACTTGGGAAATAACCTTTGAGCTGATAGTTATTATTATTATTCCAATTAACGACCTTTCCAAATGAATTTCTTGTACTTGTTGGATCTGCTACAATCCAAGTGTCGCCGATTAATACTTGAGTCCAAACGTGACCGTATGTACTTCCGCTTGAGAATACGCATGTTCCGTGAACATATCTTGCCGGAAGATTAGCTGTTCTATACATAGCAATCAATAAATGGGATTGATCAACACAATTACCTGTTTTTGCATTTAAAGTGCCGACAGCTCCATATTTTGTGTTATAATAGAAACTGTAAGATACTGAATCACGTACATAATTGTAAATTGCTGTTGCTTTTGCAGTATCGCTTGTTAAACCAGAAGTAAGTGAATTGACTAATGATTTAATTGCAGCGTTACCCACTTGACAATTAGTGGAAGCGGCTAAGTAAGGTTTCAAGTCAGTTATTGTGTTCTTTGAGTTTAAAGAAGAACTGGAACTGGATGAACCATAGGTTTTAATGGTTACGTAGTTAGGCATAATTGAATAGTCTCCATAAAATGCAACTACACGAGCAATGGCATAAACCAAACCGTTATATCCGATAGTTCCAACTTTTGAACTCACTGAATCGGGCATTGTTCCTTTTGAATTTGCAGTGTTTACAATACTTTTTGCAACTGAAAGATAATCATATAAATTACCTAAATTGGTTGCTGCCTGTGGGCTGGTAGGATTATTTACATTTTTAACATCTATGTCTGTTTTTTTATTACCATCCAAGTTGATGATGGCTTGGGATGCTAAGTATACAAATACTGCAGTTGAATAGGTTGTTCCGCCTATTGAAACTGTGGCAGGCAATTCTCCATTAGCTTCAATGAATTTTTTCACGTTTTGAGATGCTGTAATAACATCTTTCAGTGAAACTTTATCTGCAACACTAATTTTTGAGGTGCCTGATGCTGATCCATCAGTATATGTTACTGTGTAAGTTCCTTTTGCCAATCCTGAGACAGGAAGTTTTGCAATACCGCTTGCATCTGTCTGTACAGATTGAGTTTTGCTATTCAATGTAAATTTAACAGTTTTACTCACAACAGGCTTATTTTGACCATCAATTAATTTAACTGAAAATTCACCGGATGTACCTACAGGAATAGCCATATCGCTAGCTACAAATCGTGTACCATTAACCAGCACATATTTGGTTATTTTTGGTGATTTTGTATAGGTTGTTTCCACTGTTTGAGCAGAAATTTGATAATATCCAATGTTTTCGGTTATTGGTAATTTGGCATTACCATTTGCATCTGTAGTGACCTGGGATGTTTTTCCATTAATTGTAAACTGAACAACACCATTTTTATGATTGCCTCCGGTTTTGTTTTTTACATTCACTACAAAAGAGGAGCCATCATTATATTTCATTACCAAATCATTTGCTGTTAATGTCAATGTTTGTTTTGAAATGGTAATTGTATTGGATTGGGTGTTATAGTCACTTAATCCTTCAGTTGAATATGAATACTTGACGGTATATGTGCCAGGTTTCAAGTTTCCTACAGATAATTCAGCCACTCCATTACTGTTTGTAGTGGAAGTGGTTGTTTGTTTATTTAAAGTAAACTTGATGTCCTTATTGGTTAAAGGTTTTCCTGAAGAGTCAGTTGCTTTTACAGAAAATTTAGATCCGTCCCTAAATTCCATTTTTAAAGGGCTTGACTTTAATGTGGTGGTTGAATCTGTAACATACAGTTTCTTTGATCCTGAAACGGAGTTGTATCTGCTGTCTCCACTGTATTGATAACTTAATGTGTAAGTACCTTTCGAAAGAGCGGGAATAGTAATTGTTGCTTTCCCGTTCGCATCAGTTGAAGCGGTTACTTGATTTGAGTTGTATCTGAATGTGATTTTAGCATTTTTAATTGCATTTCCTTGTCCAGATTTTAATGTAATGGAATAAGAATACTTTGTTTTAGGAAGTATGTATGTATTTTTTGCTCCTGTAATTTTTGAACTGTCTTTATTAACTGTTATTGTGTTTGAAGTTGTTTCCTTTGAATATGGATTATATAACTTGATAGTATATTTTCCTGGGTTAAGGTTTGTAGCTAATTTGCCAACACCTTGGGAATCTGTTTTAACGGTATATGTTTTCCCGTTAAGGGTGAATTTGACATTTGTATTTGCCAGTCTAGCGTTGTCTTTCCAAAATGTTGCCTCATAGTATTTTTCAACTCCATATGTTTTCACCAAGTCGATTCTTCCAGAAATTGATGACCACACCTTTGCCGCACCGGAATATGATGACTTTTCATAATTGTCATCTCCTTTAAATGTGGCAGTTGCAGTATAGCTTCCCTTTTTCAGGGAGTTGACTGTAACATATGCGGCACCATTGCTTTTTGTGGTGGCACTATAGGTTTTACTATTAATTTTAAAACTAATGGTTTTGTTTTCCAATAGATTGCCGTTGCTGTCTGTTAAAACAATTTTAAAAACAGTGTGGGATTGTGAATAACGGGCAGGACTTACGGATATTTTTGTGCTGTCTTTTGACGTATTGCCTGCAGAAATTTGCACATCGTCTTTGTTCGCAGCACTGTTTAAAATGTTTTCATCCGAAACGGAATCTCCTAAAGGGGATTCTTCAATCATATTTGATGATAACTGATTTACATTTAAATTAGAGTTATCTGTACTTGTTGCATTATTCAATTCTGATGCACTGATGGTTCCTATCAATAAGAAAAACATTAGAACAACAGAAAGCAATAATGCAGTTTTTTTCATCGAAATATTTACACCTTCTTTGTTCTCATTATGAGAATTTTCTTAGAAATATGTAATAATAATATTAATATTTCATAATGAGTGGATAATTATATGTTTAAATCTTTATATAAATGTTTTTACAACTTTAATGCAAGAAAAAAGATTTTTTAATAGATTTTTTATTAATTTTTTTATAAAATTAACCGTTTTAATGTTGTTGATTTAATCTGTAAAGAAATAGGTTTTTTCAATTCAAGGTTAAAATTGCCCTCTTTTTGTATTTTCGATGGGGCTAAAAGTTTGTTTAGATTATTCCAAGTAAATGCCCATGCCCATTGTACTGATTCTATAACTGTCTCCACCCAGTCCGATAAGACCGTATTCGATTTCCAAATCCATAATGCCATTTCCACCTGATGATTTGATGGTTTCAGCTAATTTTATTAGGCAGTCATCTTTTGCTTCTTTAAGAAGGTACAGTGTTGTATCTTCAACCTTTTTCTGGTCTGCATGAACTAACCGTTTGTCCTTCTCAAGTATGACGGTTGCATGGAATTGGCCCAAATTGGTTATAGGTTTGTCTGTAACATCAGTGCTTGTAATAAAAAAGAAATCCAAATCGTTTATTCGTTTATTGCTTTCATTTTCATCGAAAATTTTCACGGTTTCAATTACCACTTCGTATGGTTCTTTGATAATGTGTTTATAATAAATGTATTCGAATTTAACGTAAATATATGTTGTAACTCTTTTGAAAATTCCTAAAAAGTAAGAAACGATTCCCAATCCTCCAACCAATAAAATATAATTAACTAATGTTGGAAATGCGGCTTGTAGGATAATCGCTATCGAACCGAATGTAATGATATTTACGCCCAATGTTGGATTTTTCAAAATAAAACTGTAAAATGTCGTATCTATGAAAAGGATATATGCGCTTATTGCACCTATATCTGATCCGATGATTTTATTTGCCAGATATGTCTCAGCATATCCTGCAATTAGTGGGGCAAATATCAATCCCAAGTTCCAACCGAAAATGGCAATGTGAAGGCGTAAAAAAATTCCATATACTCCAAGACCAATAGCGGTACCGAAAGCGATACATATTAGCGCTTCTTTAATATATGTAATTTTTACTTCTCTTTCTCTAAAATTCATATTATTCATATTTGACTGCGGTACCGTATGCTGTTACAAGAATAGTATTCCCCATGGTTCCGCCAAGATTGTCGTAGGAAATTTTAAGGCCGATTATTGCGTTGGCACCAAGATTTTCAGCTTTTTCTTCCATAATTTTTAGAGCAGCATTTCTTGCTTTTTCAAGTTCCACTTCATACTGGGAAGTTCTCCCAACCACAACATCACGAACACCAGAAAAAAAATCTTTATAAATGTTTGAACCGATTAATGACTCTCCAGTCACTAATCCTTTGTAATCTATTATTTCTCTGGATTCCAATGTGTTTGCTGAGGTTAAAATCATTTTTATCACTATTTCATAAATGTCATGATTGCCCAAACGATTAAAAATATTGCGATAACTATGTATAGAATTAATCTGGACCTTTTGGTTTGATTTAATCTTGCATCCCAGACTTTTTGACAATCCGGTGAGCAGACAAGTTCGTTTAAAGGTATTGGTGTTCCACATATCGGACAATGTTTGTGAGGTTCTACTGCCATTTTTTCATCTCCTATATTTTAAAAAATTCTTTAGTATTTTTGTTAACTTGAATTGCGAGTTCTTCCGCATCCATTCCCATGCACATTGCAATTGTATTGAGGATGTGAGGTAAATATTTAGGTTCATTTCTATTCTTTTTCGGTTTTTTATCAAAATTTTTAGGTATTAAGAATGGAGCATCTGTTTCAATCATGAGTTTTTCTGGTGGAATCACACTTACAGCTTCCTGCAAATCCCTTCCACGTTTCATATCACAAATCCATCCGGTAACTCCAATATAACATCCTAAATCAATATAATTTTGAGCTTCCTGTTTTGTTCCGGTAAAGCAATGGACAACTGATTTTTCAACAATGCTGTCATGTCGTTTCAATATGTCATATAAGTCTTTATGCGCTTCCCGTTCATGTAAAAATAGTGGCATATCTAATTTTTCAGCTATTTCAACTTGAGCTTCAAACCATTTTCTCTGCAAATCCTGCGGTGAAAAATTCCTGTTGTAGTCAAGACCGCATTCTCCAATAGCTACGACACAATCGTTTTTTGATATCTTTTCTATTTCAAAAGGAGTGTGTCCGTTACATGTTTTTGCATCGTGAGGATGCACTCCTGCTGTCGAATATAATGTTCCGGGATATTTGGAAGCATATTCACTGGCTAGCTGGCTTGAATGTACATTGGTTCCAGTAATGATAAATTGGTTTACTCCAGCCTTTTTCGCTTCTTCTATTATTTCCACTCTGTCTTTTCTAAAGGAGGAATGCATTAAATTCAAACCAATGTCTATTAGATTTTCCACTTTTCCACCTATTCATTTATGACTCTGGTTCCTATGGTTTCTCCGTTGACTGCCTTAATTAAATTTTCAGGTTCAAAACCGTTAGTGATGACGGTTTCCAAATTGGATCTTTTAATCATCTGGACTGCGGTTGTGTCAAAGAATTCATAGGTTCCTGCTTTCACGTCTTTGCCGCTTAAAAAGTCAAGTAAATCTGTAGCGGTAATTTCAGGTACAAGTTCCGCATCATCAAATTTATTTGGATCTTTAGTATACATTCCATCTACGGAAGTAAGGTTGATAAGTTTGTCTGCATTGATGTATTCTGCTAAAATGGCTGATACTGCATCGGTACTGTGTGCAGGTTCGGTACCTCCCATAACAATAATTTTTCCGCTTGCTGAGAATTCCAAAGCTTCCTGGAAGTTATGTGGTACTCTTTGATATGCTGCATCACCAAGTGCAGATAACAATAATTTTGCATTTATTCTTGTAACTTCGATTCCAATATCGTCACACTGTGCTTCTCCGGCACCTAAATCACGAACCACTCCAATGTAGTCTCTTGCAGGTTTTCCACCGCCTACAACCACGAACAGTTCATGTTCTTTAGACAAGTCTTTTAAAATAGCGCTGTACTGTTGGAATTTTGTACAGTCGTACTCCTTTAATAAAATTGATCCTCCAATTGCAACAACAATTTTCATATATTCACCTTATATAAATTTATTAATTATATGTTATTTAAATTTTAATTTAGGTAATTAGTTTGGTGATTTAATTTGGATTTGGAAAATCAAATTTATATAAGAAAGTCCTGTAGGAATTACACTGATGAGGAAATAGATATGAGCCAAATCAAGGAGTTCATATCAAATGCAAAACCATTAAATGAGAGTATTGAATATTATTATGAAATATTCACTAAAGAAGAGGTCAATATACGTACTCGCTGGAGTGCACCATATTATCTGGCTTTATATTCCCAAAAGAAAGATAATTATCTTGAAAATATCGGATTTGTTTTCCAGCAGGTTTCACTTTACATGCAAAGCATTGGAATTGGAAACTGTTGGGTCGGTTTGGGTTCGATTAAAGGTAAAAATCCGGATTTTGTCATTTTGATGGCTTTTGGAAAATCAGAAAAAATGACTCGTGACCTTTCAGACTTTAAAAGAAAAAAGCTGTCTGAAATATGTGATTTTGATGATGAAAGGTTAAAGCCTGCTCAATTGGCGCCTTCAGCTATTAACTCTCAGCCATGGCATTTCAGACATGCTGAAGATGGTTTTGATGTATTTCAGGTAAAACAAAATATCCTGAAAAGACAGGTGCTTAAAAAATGGAATCCTATTGATGTTGGGATTGCTTTGGCTCATTTGTATGTTTCTAACAAAGATACTTTTGAGTTTAAAATAAAAAATGTTGATGATATTAAGGGTTATAAATACATTGGAAGTATTAAAATTTAAAAAAATAAGTTTAGAGGATTATGCATCCTCTGTTATTAGTCCTTTGTGTAATAAACCTGCAATTACTGCACCTATTATTGGAGCCAATATGAATACCCATACCTGTTGTAAGGCCTGACCGCCAAGGAACAGTGCCGGTGCTAAACTTCTGGCAGGGTTGACTGAAGTACCGGTCAATGGAATTCCCATAATGTGTACAAATGCAAGTGTTAAACCAATTACAATACCTGCAACAGCTCCGTTTTCTGCTTTTTTTGTAACTCCAAGGACAGTAAATACAAATACAAAAGTTAAAATAATTTCTACAATAATTGCTCCTACAACATTAAGTCCAACGCTTGAAGCGGAGCCAAATCCATTTTGACCTAATCCTGTTGCAGCGTATCCTCCAAGAAGTGGTGCTGAGTTAATAATAACTGCAAGAATTGCAATACCGATAATTGCACCAATACATTGGAATACAATATATAAGATTAAGTCTTTTGCTTCCATTCTTCCATCAATCCACATGCCGATTGAAACGGCAGGGTTGATGTGACATCCTGAAATGTCTCCTATTACGTAAGCCATAGCAACAATAGATAAACCGAATGCCAATGCGATTCCAAGAGTACCTAAAAAAGAACCTGCTATGGCTGCACTTCCACAACCAAATAGAACAAGTACCATTGTTCCTATTAATTCTGCGATATATCTTTTCATAAATTTTCCCTCACAATAATTTCGTTTGTTATATTATTTAAAATCTCCTTATTTTCTTATATCCCAGATATGCAAGGAATAATACAAATAAAATTAAAATGAATGGGAATATGTGGAGTAATATTGAATCGTTCACTTTATCAAATTTGTATTCATGATCAAAGCCCATGTGTTTCGCATCAGTATGGTTTTGTGTTATTTTCGCAAAGTTGTACTGTAAGTCATAATAACTTATGTGGGCTCCTTGATATTCGATTGAGTCTGGAGCTCGTCCATTTTCATCCATATAATTTTTGACGATTCCTGCCATGTTAATATAGTCATAGATGGAATAAGTATCTTTTACTAAAAATGAAATTCCCATAGGATGCTCCGGACCGTCATATGATTTAGGTATGTCAAGACCGTTTCCGTTTAGGTAGGAACTTGTTTGATACAACAGTTGTCCTGCAGTATAGTTTCCGTAAGTTCCGTTCATTTCGGTATCATTGCTTGAAAGTAGTTCTTTACTGGCATCGGCCATAACTTTTGGAGATATTGTGTTTGTAACTACTAAATTATCGCTGAATGTTTTTGTATCGTTTCCATGACCATTGACAATGTCAACAATTTCTTGTGCAATCTGTTTGTTCATATCTTCATCGTATCTGTCAATATAACCGTTTTTACCGTTGTCAGGGAATTCTTTTATAGGTTCAATATAATAGATTCCGGAGTTTTTAAGGAATGTTCCCGGGTCATGCATTCCCATGAAACTTTCATTGGAATAATTGTCGTCCCATGCTCTTCTAAGGTAGTTACTATGGTTATCCAAATCATAGTCGCCGGTATTTATCAAAATTATCTGTTTATTGCTGTTCGCTGAAGTTTGACCTAATTGCAAGTAGTTTCCAGCATCTGCCGCTGCTAAACATATGCTTATGTCACTTGTTACCTGTATTGCACGATAACCTTCTCCTGGAGATGGGGCTTGGTTATCAACAATTACTTGGAGTTCTCCACCACTAATCTCTTCTATATAATTTTTAATAGAATTTAACATTTTAACGTCATTATCCTGGTCTATAATATTGTCTGAAGTTAAAAAAACAGTCTTTGATGCACTGACATCGGTGACTAACGGAGCAACAATTAATATAGCCAGCATTAGTATTGCAATTTGTTTTTTCATATCTCTTTACCTTAACTTTTGATTAATATATAGATATCAATTTTATTACTAAAATATTTTTTTAATATCATCATATTAAATTTCCTTTCAAATCGTATATTTTTTCATTTTAAAGATTTTGCTATTGTTTAAAGCAAATATTTAAATATATTGAAGTTTAATAAAATTTTTGAGGATTTAAAAAGATTATCTTTTATTTTAAATAAATTTCATCGGTTTTTATAAAAATTTAATTCTGTGTGTTAAATTGTAATAATCTGATGATTTGTGTCAAAATATTAAATTAAAATATTTTGTGTTAGGTGGCCGATAAAGGTTATTCTATCAAATTTCAGTTATGCTCAAATTTAATGCGAAAATAATTAATATTTTTGAAATCTGAGTTAAAATAAAAAGTTTAATTGCTGATTAATAGTTTTGCTAATTAATGGTTTTATCATCGTCCTCAAAAAGGTGATTTAAAATGTTTAAAAATAGTAAAAAAATACTTATTGGCAAACACTTTTTAATTCCGCTGCTGTTTGTAATATTGATATTCACTTCATTTGGAGTAAGTATTGATGATGCATTTGCCGCTGATTTGAATCAGAGCGCAGATGGAATTGAAAGTGGACTAAATATTGAAGATAAACTGGGAAATTCTCAAGAAAATATAGTTAGTATGAGTTTGGATGAAAGTAATTCGTTGGGTGTCGGTCAAAATAATGAACTTTTAGGTAAAACATGGAACAATCTGTCAAGTGGAGGTACCTTTTCGGATATTCGTCGAATTGTTGGTCATGCCGATGATGGGGATATAATTAATTTAAGGGGTACTTTTGTGGCTCAAAACAACTATGATCAGATATGGATTAATAAAAGAGTAACTATCACATCGGATTCTGGTGCGACTTTGGATGCAAAGGGCCTGTGCCATATATTTGTTTTAAATACTACTGCGGCAGGTTCGACAATTAAACATTTAACATTCCAAAATGGAAATCGTAACGGTGTAGGTAGTGCAATACACATTAAAACGAATAACATTACGATATATAACTGTACTTTTGAAGGAAATACGGCTATAGATGGGGGAGCGATTTATACTTCCTATGATCCGCTCACAGCTAAAAATTTGGTGGTTAGATACTGCAGGTTTATTAAAAACCATGCACTTAAAAGTGCCGGAGCATTGGCGGCATTCGGTAATAATACCTTGCTTGAAAATTGTGTATTTGACTCTAACGGAGCATACAATCTGGATGGGAAGTATGTTCCATTTGGAGGTGCGATTCAATTGGGACTGGATGAATACGTTGTAAAATGTACTGTAAACAATTGCAGATTCTACAATAATTTTGTCAATGCAACAAATTCAGGTGCACATGGAGGTGCAGGATGTCTTCGTGATGGTATTGAATACAAAAGATGTATTTTCATCAATAACTCTGCCGGTCAAGGTGGGGCTTTAACATTCCACTCTTCAGGATTGGTTAAAGATTGTACATTTACAAACAATTCCGCTAAATATTTTGGTGGTGCAATATCAACCGGATATTACTTATATGCAGAAATGGACTTTCGTGCAGAAAACTGTAATTTTGAAAACAATACTGCACCAATTGGTGGTGCCATACAGGTCAATGGTTATCATGTAAACATTAATGACTGTAATTTCAATAACAATACAGTTTCACAAACCGGAGGAGCAATTCATTGTAATGCTGAAAATGTAAATATCACCCGTTCCAACTTTAACGGCAATGTTGCCAATGTGGATGGGGGCGCTGTATTTCTCAATGGTAAAAATACATTTATCAAAGACTCTTCATTCATATCCAATGAAGCTATTCCTGATGTAAAAAAGCTTGATGATGGATTGGGTGGAGCAATTTATATTAACAGTACTCAAGCTAGAGTTGAAAACAGTGAATTTTATTATAATACTGCAAGAAACGGCAGTGCAATTTATTATGATAAAAAAGGAACCAATTTGAAATTGGAGAATAATGTTTTATTTGAAAATCAGGCATGGGTTTATGCTTTGCCGATTTATGCAAACGACATTTATTATGGTCAAACCGAACAGATTGGATCAGTCATTCATGGTGGTAACAATATTGGAAAATATGGTGATTTGTCTGTTTCAAATGCAATATATAATGCTGCAGATAACCTCTACATAAAAATTGACGGTGAAAATCCTGTTTTGGGAGCTACAACCAGCGGACATTTGTATCAGGATGACCGTGAATACAATATGGAAATATTGTTGACTGTAGTTCATGAAGATGGAACAGTTGTATACAATAGAACATTGAACTCAGATTGTTTTGGTGAAGTAAAAGACAGTTTGAACAATCTGAAAGTTGGAGAATACTTTGTAACTGCAAAACACTTTGAGGATACTTATTATAAGGCAATAACCAATACAACAACCTTTAAAGTTTCACCTCAAGTCGATAACCTTGTTAGAAAATCCTCCAGTTTTGAAGAAATAAACTATGGGGATATTGTGGTCTGGACTTTAAACATTGTCAATAACGGTCCGAATAATGCAACAAGAGTTGTTGTAAGTGACATATTGCCTGAAGGTTTAACATATCTGGATGATGATACTGGCGGAAAATATGACAACAAAACTGGTATTTTGACATTCGACTTTTTGGAAATCGGAAAACCGGTCGTGGTCAATATCAGAACTCTTGTTGAAAAAACCGGAACAATAACCAACAATGTTAATGTTACAGCACATGAACACGACTATAATATGACTAATAATTATGACCATTCAAGCATCAATGTCAAAAAGGCATGTGATTTGGCCGTTAAAAAATCAGTTAATGCGTCTGTAGTGAATCTTGGCGATTTGGTGAAATGGACTGTAACTGTTTCCAATAATGGTCCGGATGATGCTACTGGTGTTGTCGTTAGGGATTTGCTTCCGAAATCATTGATTTTGGTTAACTCTCCAAGCAATTATAATAAAAATACCGGTGAATGGAATATTGGAAATTTAAATAAAAACGCTGTTGTTAGTTTGGATCTTATCTGTAGGGTTAATGCTACAGGTATTATAGAAAACAATGTTTCTGTTTCAGGCCAGCAATATGACTATGATATGACCAATAATGATGATAGTGAAATTGTTATGGTGAACAGTGCTTGTGATTTGGCTATTGTTAAATTGGTTACACCTAAGGTGGTCAATTATACTGATGTTGTCACTTGGACTTTGATTGTGTCCAATAATGGTCCTGATGATGCTACTGGTGTTGAAATTTATGATGTCCTGCCGAATGGTTTTGTTTATTTGAATTCTACTAAAACCTATAATGACAACAAGATTGTCATTGGTGATTTGAAAGCTGGTGATGGTGTAAGCGTTGATATTGTCTGTTGGGCTAATATTACTGGCACTTTTGTTAATGTTGCCAGTGTTAAAGGTGAGGAATTTGACCAAAATCCAAATAATAACAGGGCAAATGCTTCAATTGTGGTTAAACCTGCTGCAGATTTGGCAGTTGAAAAATCAGTTAATGTGTCTGTTGTTAATCTTGGTGATTTGGTGAAATGGACTGTAACTGTTTCCAATAATGGTCCGGATGATGCTACTGGTGTTGTTGTTAGGGATTTGCTTCCGAAATCATTGATTTTGGTTAATTCTCCAAACAATTATAATAAGAATACAGGTGAGTGGAATATTGGAAATTTAAATAAGAATTCTGTTGTTAGTTTGGATCTTATCTGTAGGGTTAACGCTACAGGTGTCAGTGAAAATGAAGTTTCAGTTTCCGGAAACGAACATGACTACAATCTATCCAACAATTATGACTCAGCAGTGATTGATGTAAATCCTGCCAGTGATTTGGCTATTGTTAAATTGGTTAGTCCTAAGGTGGTCAATTATACTGATGTTGTTACTTGGACTTTGATTGTGTCCAATAATGGTCCTGATGATGCTAGTGGTGTTGAGATTTATGATGTTCTTCCGAATGGTTTTGTTTATTTGAATTCTACAAAATCCTATAATGACAACAAGATTGTCATTGGTGATTTGAAAGCCGGTGATAGTGTAAGCGTTGATATTGTCTGTTGGGCAAATGTTACAGGAACATTTGTAAATGTTGCCAGTGTAAAAGGTAATGAATTTGACCAAAATGAAAAAAATAACAAAGCGAATGCTTCAATTGTGGTTAAACCTGCTGCAGATTTGTCTGTTGTAAAAGAAGTTAATAACACAAATCCGAATTTCAACGATTTGGTTAAATGGACAATTACAGTATCCAATAATGGTCCTAATGATGCTACTGGAGTAGTTGTTAGGGATTTACTTCCAAAATCATTGGTTCTTGTTAAATCAGTAGATGGCTATGATGAAAAGTCAGGCAGATTGAACATTGGAACCTTAAGTAAAAACGCAAGCATAAGCTTTGATATTGTCTGTAGGGTTAATGCAACAGGAGTCAGTGAAAATGATGTTTCTGTTTCAGCAAATGAACACGATCATAATCCGTCAAACAACCATGACTCTGCTGTAATTGACGTAAGTCCTGCCAGTGATTTGGCTATTGTTAAATTGGTTAGTCATAAGGTGGTCAATTATACTGATGTTGTTACTTGGACTTTGATTGTGTCCAATAATGGTCCTGATGTAGCCACTGGCGTTGAGATTTATGATGTATTGCCAAACGGTTTTGTCTATATGAACTCCACAAAGCAATATAAGAACAATAAAATCTTCATTGGCAATTTGGGTGTTGGTGAAAGCGTAAGTGTTGATATTGTCTGTTGGGCAAACATTACCGGCACATTTGTTAATGTTGCCAGTGTTAATGGAAGCCAATATGACCACAATCCGGCTAACAATAAAGCCAATGTTTCAATTGTGGTTAAACCTGCCGCTGATTTGGCTGTTGTAAAATCAGTCAATAATACTAAACCTAATTTCAACGATTTGGTGAAATGGACAATTACAGTTTCCAATAATGGTCCTGATGATGCTACTGGTGTAGTCGTTAAAGATTTGCTTCCTAATTCATTAGTATGGACAAATGACAATGGTTTGGGAAAATATAATCATTTCTCTGGAATTTGGGAAATCGGTGAAATAATAAAAGGAGGAACCAAAACCTTGGAAATCATTGCAAGAGTCAATGGTACAGGATTATTCACAAATGTTGTTACAGTCACTGGAAACGAATTTGACCATAACAAATCCAATAACAGGGATGATAAAACAATCAATGTTTCAAAATCAGCTGATTTGTCAGTTATTAAATTGGCAAATGAGTCTGTTGTGAATTATCACCAGATCGTAAAATGGACTGTAATAGCTTCCAATAACGGACCTGATAATGCTACTGGTGTTGTAGTTGATGAAATATTGCCAAATGGATTAATTTTATTAAATCATACGGCCAGTAAAGGAATTTATGATAATGGAATGTGGTCAGTATGCTGTCTGCAAAAAGGTGAAAGCCAAACATTGGAATTAATCTGTTATGTTAACAGAACTGGTGATTTAACCAACTTTGTAAGAATTGGTGGTGCGGAATATGATTATGACAAGTCCAACAATGAAGCTGAAAGTTCAATTTTTGTTCCTCGGTCTTCTGATTTGGAAATAATCAAAAACGTAAACAACTCCAATCCTAATTATGGCGATGTTGTTGAATGGTCCATTGTGGTTATTAATAACGGTCCTGATGCTACAGATGATATAATCGTTATTGACGTATTGCCGCAAGGCTTGGAATTAATTGACTATACCGCCAGTTCCGGCCAGTATGTTGATGAGATGTGGTTTATTGACCACTTGGCAACCGGCGGCAGCGAATCCCTGTTAATTCGCTGTACCGTAAAAACATTGGAAGATGTTGAAAATGTTGCTGAAGTTGTTCCTTCACAATATGACTGGAACATGTCAAACAACAAGGATGAAGAGGCCATATCTGCTAATCCGATAGCTGATTTGGCTATTGAAAAATTAGTAAATGTTTCACAGGCAAATTACTTGGATTTGGTTAAATGGACATTGATTGTTCATAATAACGGTCCAAATGATGCTACAGGAGTTACTGTTAGCGATGTAATACCTAACGGTCTTGCAATTGTTAGTGTCTCTGGTGATGGTGAATATGAAAATTCCATATGGGATATTGGTGATTTGGCAAACGGTGAATCCAAAATATTGGATATTGTATGCAAAATTCAGGCTACAGGCAACTTTACCAATGTTGCTAATGTTTGGGCAGTGGAAACTGACCCTGATTTAAGCAATAATGAAGATGAAAAAGATCTTCTGGTTAATCCTGCAAGCGACATTTCAATTACAAAAACAGTTTCAAAATACAGGTATTCTGTAGGGGATGTGGTTTCATATTCCATAAAACTGACAAACATGGGACCAGACCGAGCAGAAAATGTTGAAGTCAAAGAAGTAATGGATGATTCTTTAAAACTAAAGTCATTTAAGCTTTCTAAAGGAAATTTCAATAAACTGAATGACATTTGGTCTGTGGATGCATTGGATGTTGGTGAATCAGCATTCCTAAAAATTAATGCCCTGGCCGATAAGGCAGGTTCTGCATTAAACAGTGTTTCTGCCACAAGCAACAATTATGATCCGGATTTAACAAACAATGATGATGAAGTTACAGTTAATGTAACTGAAAATTCTAAAGAAGAGGATATTCCAGATGAAAATGATATTGTTCGTGATGAGCTTATAAGGGAATATTCTAAAAGTATTCTTGAAAAGAACAAATCTGGTAATCCATTGATGGTAATTGCACTTATAATTGTGTTTTCAGTGGGCATATTCTGTGGTAGGGATATTTTCAAAAGAAGATAAATTTTAAGTAGCTTTCATGCTACTTATTTTTATTTTTTAAAACGATTTTTCAAAATTTTCTAAGTATCAGAATTATTAATTTTCCCCATCATTATTTTAATACTTGGGTTAATAAATGACCGAATAAGCGTTCGTTTTTCTAATTTAAGCAAATACCTTTATATAGAACTTCAGATAAATTTATAATTAGATATTGGTGAATTCATGATTTTTTTTAAATTTCAAATCATGAATCAATATTCTTAATTAATTAAACGAGGTGTAATTATGTCTGAAGAAATGATTGAAGAAACTTCTGAAGAGTTCATCGATGAAGATGAAGAAAAATTACCTTTCGCTAAAGCAGAAGTTGTACGTTTAATGAAAGAAAATCTTGATGATGACAAAATGATTAGGGAAAGAGTAAAAGTAGAAATGAATAAATTCTTAGGAGACGTTTTAAAAAATGTCTGTAAGCAATTAAATGATTATCCATACACTACTATTGAATATGAAATGCTTAAAGAATCTACTTACCCATACACTAATATTGAAAGAATTAATCAAGAAAAAGAAAGAATTTTATTACACTTAGAAGCTATTAAAGCAGATTGTAATGCATTAGCTATGGATGTTCAAAAAACTT
>NZ_CAMVTE010000028.1 GCF_947170395.1 uncultured Methanobrevibacter sp.
ATTTACATAGATTATCTAAAATAATCATAAAATTATCTAATATGATAATATAGTATTATCTAATATTTAAAGGTTTGCTTAAAATCAGTTAATTCAAGAAAAACATAATTTTTTCAATAAAATATAAATAATTTTGATGAGAACACACTTCCCCCTATAAATCAACTATTTTATTGGATTCCCATCAAAATATAATAATAAATGATACCCAACTATTCAAGAGTTGGATAATTTGGACTTTCATTAGTAATTAACAAGTCGTGAGGATGGGATTCCTTAATACCACTGCTTGTAATTCTAACAAAGTTTGCTTTTTCTTTCATTGCAGCAATGTCCTTTGCACCACAATATCCCATGGAAGATTTCAATCCGCCGACCAGCTGGAAGAGGATTTCTGCAATTGTTCCTCTGTATGGCACTGCACCTTCGATTCCTTCAGGAACATATTTTGTGTGGTTCATTTTACTTTTGTTGCCTTGGAAGTATCTGTCGGATCCGCCATCAAACTCACTGGTCATTGCGCCCATGGATCCCATTCCACGGTATTTTTTGTACTGTTTACCGTTCATGACAACAATATCTCCTGGAGCTTCAAGGGAAGCTGCAAGTAAGTTTCCAAGCATTACTGCATCTGCACCGGCACCGATAGCTTTTGCAACATCACCTGAGTATCTGATACCACCATCTGCAATTACAGGAACACCAGTGTCAGCTGCAGCATCAGCAACATCTGAAATGGCGGTAAGCTGAGGCACTCCTACACCTGCAACAATACGGGTGGTACACATTGAACCCGGACCGATACCTACTTTAAGCGCATCGACACCCATGGAAATGAGGTCTTCTGCAGCCTGGGCTGTTGCAATATTACCGACACATAATTCAGCATCAATGTTATCTTTAATGGTTTCGGTAAATTTGACCACATTCATGTTATGGGCATGAGCGCAGTCAATTGAAATGATATCCGCACCGGCCTGGTCAAGTGCCATTGCCCTGTCCAAATCAAACGGACCGCAAGCGGCAGCAACCAGAAAGTCACCGTTTTTATCACGTGCTGCATTCGGGAATTGATCCTGGTTTAAAATATCCTTGATGGTAATGATTCCAACCAGTTTGCCGTCGGAAACAACAGGAAGTCTTTCAACCTTATTATCATAGGCAACATTCAATGCCTCTTCGGCACTGACTCCTTCTTCAACGGTAACTACATCTGAAGTCATTATATCCTTGATTGCGGTGGACGGTTCGGATTTTAAGACCGGTCTGATATCCCTTTTTGAGATAATTCCCATAATCTTATCACCGTCAACAACAGGCAATCCGCTGATGAGTTCGTTGTGCATTAAATCTTGAGCTTCAGCAACAGTGGAATCCGGAGAAATAGTTATAACATCACGGATTGTTAAATCTTCAGCATTCTTAACTTTTTTAACTTCTTCAACTTGTCTTTCCAATGACATGTTTCTGTGAAGAACTCCGACACCACCCTGTTGTGCCATTGCAATTGCAAGGTCAGCTTCAGTTACAGTATCCATAGCTGCACTTAAAACTGGAATGTTTAATTTAATTCCTTTACCCAATTCGATTTTGGTATCAATGTCTTTAGGTTCCACATAACTTGCGTTAGGAGTTAAAAGAAAATCATCAAAAGTGAAAGACATTCTTGCTTCTTGAACTTTTTTTGAATATGACATAAATTACACCCTATTAAAATGAATCACATAATTCCTTAAGCTCGGCTACTGCGGTGTGGTGTATCTTACCGGTATTTCTGTCACCGCCGACACATGCTGCACCTCTGATACCTACAACATCACATCCGATGTCATGCAGAGGTTTTAACTGGTCCTTTTTAACAGAACCTGCAAGTGCAGTCAAAAGCCCATAGCCGTGAGCTTCATCAACAAATTCTTTTAGCTGATCAATATCTAAATAATCAAATAATGTATGACCGTCTTTAACTGCAGTGTCAAGCATTGCCAAATCGCAACCTGCATCCTTAGCCACTTTTGGAATTTCCATAGGGCCAACAGCACCGACACGATGAGCATCAGCATAGCCTGCAGCTACAATAATTGTATCTTCACTAATATCTTTTACAGTTTTTACAACATTTTCCATGACTTCAACAGCTTCATCATGGTCTTTTGTTCCGTATAATCCGACTTTAATGTAATCTGCTCCTGAAACGTGAGCACCCATTGCCGCAAGAGAAACTGTACCAGGTTTGTAAGGCACATCCCCTAAAGTAGCACTGACAAGCTTGTCTTCAGGAGTCAATTCCCTAATTTCCTTAATAACCCATGGGAAATTAGCGCCTAAGGAACCTTCCTTAGGATTTTTTACATCAACAATGTCTGCTCCACCTTTTATAGATTCTAGAGCTTCTTCATGATTTATAGGACTTATTAATAGAAGCATTTATTTCCTCCCAATAAAATATAATTTTATAATATAATAATATTACTTCTTTATTATTTATAATAGTATTGGTTTTTTAAAAAAAATTAGCTAATATGGTGAATCGTTTTGAGAAACATTGTCTTTAATTATTCCATGAGCCTTCGGATAAAATCCTACATCAGTAGATAATTTTCTCATGTTTTCAATGATTTCATTTGTCGGAATGGCTACAGGACAGTTTAAGGTGCACAATCCGCATAACGTACACATGTAAAGGCCTGAATTATAGCATGTCTCATCATCTTCTAGGAATTTGGACATTGCCACTCCACGACCTCCGAGATAATTGTTGAATCCGAATTCATTTCCCACCGCATTATAAACCGGACAGTGAACAACACAGTTGCCGCAGCCTATGCAATAGAGACATTCCGGAGTCGCTTCACTTCTTCCGTTATCCAAAAGAATCACAACAACCCTTTCAGCACCGTACATATTTTTTAGAAGTTTCTTTTCAATATCCGCTGTTTTTGACGGACCTGAAATTACGTTCATATATGATGTGACATAGTTTCCGGTTGCAAATATTGTTTCAAGTTTAACAAGAGAGATTGCATCTTCCAAACAAGGTACAATTTTATCGATTCCAGCTACAATTATATGCAAATCTTTCAGAGAAACTATTGAAATATTGCCCTCATTGTGAACCATTACAAGGGACCCTTCTTCGGCAGCTATAGCATTGGCTCCACTTATACCTACATTGGCATCTTTTAGTCGGTTTAGCACATCTTGCCTTACAGTCTGCATGATTTCACGAGCTTCAGGATTGACGTTAACATCCAAAGATTCATTGACAATGTCTGTGATTTTGGAAATGTTCAAATGAGAAGCGGGACCTGTCGGATGAACCGGTTTGTTGTCAGTCTTTTTAAGCTGCAGGATTCTATCTCCCAAGTCAGTTTCAACAACGTCAATGCCGCTATCTGCCAGATGCCCTTTAAGATTGATTTCACCTAAGGTATTTGATTTGGCCTTGGCAATGGATTTTGTTTTGTAGTGTTTGAGCAATTCATCAATAATATTTAATGCATCCTGGGCGGTTTTGGCAATGCTTACTTCAATATCATTGCGCTTAAATGACTCCAACGCCTGATTAAGCAGTTCGGAATTATTTTCAATTGAATATCTTTTTATTTCACGAACTCGGGATTCGAGTCTTTTGGTGGATTGTGAATCCTTGATGTCATTTGATCTTTTCTTAACTGTGTTAAATGACTTTCTCATTGTTTCAAGTTCACTATCCTTCATCAATCTCACCATATTTCACTAAAAATTCACATAAATCAAGGACTTCCAGATCATCATTTTCCAGATTAAGCTTACAGAACGGACATGGGGTTATTAAAATATCACAATTGGTTTCTTTTGCCTGGGCGATTCTTGCTTTTGCCATTTGATTGGCTATTTCCGGATAGGCTGACTTTACACCGCCACCGGCACCACAGCATAAGCTGTTTTCACGGATGTTTTCCATTTCAACAAGATTTACAAGAGATCGGATAACCTCTCTCGGTTCGTCAAACACTTCACAATGCCTTCCCAGATGACAGGAATCATGATAGGTAACGTCAAAATCCCTTTTTGAAAACTCAAGTTTGCCTTTGCTAATCAGTTCATTTAAAAATTGAGATATATGGATTACATCCAAACCTTCATAATCATCTTTTAGAGTCTTATAACACCCGGCACAGGAAGTCAGAATCTTTTCACCTTTGAGAATTTCATTATTCTTTTGGATTTGCTTTCTGGCTTCATCCTCAAAACCTGTTCTAAGTAAAACTGACCCGCAGCATTTTTCATCTTCAAGAACATGATAGTCAACATTTGCCTTTTTCAAAAGACATTCTGTTGCTTGTGCAATACCTGTTTGTTTTTCACGAGCTGTGCAACCTCTAAAATACAACATAAATTATTCCTCTTCATCCTCAAGAGTGATTTCATTGTTCAGTGCAACTTCCTTTACAATCTTGTTCAAATCATTTTGCATCTTATCCACAATGAAATATAACTTTAACACGGTGTAAAACAATATTACAAATACTAAAATAATTACAAAGTCCAGACCCCGTGTTATACCGAACATACTGGCAAATCTGGTACTGACCTCAGGGAAGATGGAAAATATACTGACAAAAATCCAGAATATTGTCCATAAAACAACAGTGGTAAGAGAATTTTTTCCCTTAAGATACCTTGCAACAAACCATACAATGGCTATAATTGATATAATCGGAAATATAAAAGCATATAAAAACATATTATCACCTTAAAATTGATGTTTAATCATCTGAAGCAATATTTTAAATGCAACAACAACATTTGTACCCTTAGCCTGAGTTTCAGGAGTGTAAATTGTTTCGATTGGAACTTCAGCAAATGGAATATCATTATCGTTAATTTCACGTATGAATTCTGAAGAAATCAGATATCCGGTAGCATTGATGCTAATCTTGTTTAAAGCATCAAGAGTCAATGCCCTGAAACCTGTCTGGGAATCGCTTACATCTACCCTATAAAATATTCTGGTTAAAAGATTCATGATTGCATTTGCAAAATTTCTTGTAAACGGCATGTCCTTAAGAGGTCTTACGCCTATGACGGCTTCAGCTTCACCAGTCACTAACGGTTTGATTACATCATCCAAATCGTCTGCGGAATGCTGTCCGTCAGAGTCCATACTCACAATATATTTGGGATTGAATTTTAAAACAGCATCAAAACCTGTCTGTGTTGCAACACCAACACCACGATTAATCAGTAAAGAAAAAACATGAATCTGGTCGGGATATTTCTTTTTTGACTGCATAATGACATCCAGAGTATTGTCTGAAGAACCGTCATTGACAATGACCATATTATATCCCTTCTCGGCAATAGCTTCTATTACCGGCTGGATTCTTGTTGCCTCATTATATGCCGGAAGAACAACATATGTGGCATCCTTATCTTCTGCTGTTATTTCATATTCCATGTTACACCTTAATTATAAAGGACCTGCGTCTTCTTTTCCTTCACGCATTCCCATTCCAGCTTCTTTTCTCATTGCCTTTCTGTGATACATCATCTTTATCAAATTCTGTGCATGTTCACGTGCCCTGTTTTCTGCAAGTTTTGCAAGCTCGACCGGATCTTCCTCTTCATCCTCATGCACAAATACTTCCAGAATATGGGTGTTTGTCATAAGCTGTGCATTGATAAGGCCTGTTGATGCTTCATGAGCACACATCTTATCTTTCTCCATAGGCCCCGGCATTCCAAGTGCCATTACAATATCACAATTTTCTTCTTCAATGAGAATTTTTGCAGTTACAGGCAAGTCTTTAACGCCAGGAACTGTCTCGCGAATTATCTTTAAATCATAAGCATTCTTTTTAAGCTCGTCAATAGCTGCTGAAGCCATATCAAAGCGGGCAAATGTAGTGTCACAAATTCCAATTCTCATGTAAATTCACCTTATGAAAAATTATGTTTCTATTAATATAAATGTTTAATTAAAAAGAGAAGTATTATCAATTTTAACTGCGAGTAATACTTTGTGAAATAAATTTATGAAAAAATTATTTTACAAAAAAATAATGGAAATTATTTATTTAAAATTTCTAAAAACTTATCCTTAGCTTCGTCAATAGTTAAAGGATAATCCCCTTGCATATCAAAGCCCTGTTCAGCTTCAAGCTGTTGGAATAGCTCAGTAACAATAGGTACTTTCAAATTAGCCTGTTCGAGAATTTCAGGTTGTGCAAAAATCTCTTTAGGTGTACCTTCACCAATCAATATTCCATCAACCAAAACAAAGACTTTATCAGCATAGTTTGGAACCAAATCCACTTCGTGAGTTGAAATGATGATTGTAATTCCTTCTTCATTGAGCTCATTTAACAGCGTACTTAAATTAACTACACCCTGCGGGTCGAGACCTGCAGTAGGCTCATCCAAAACCATTATTTCCGGTTTCATTGCAAGAATACCTGCAATAGCCACTCTTTTCTTTTGACCTCCACTTAAATGGTGAGGAGCAGTCTTTTCAAATCCGCTCATACCAACACGTTCTAAAGCATCAGTTACCCTTTGCTGAACCTCTTCCATGGATAATCCCAAATTTAAAGGGCCAAAGGCAACATCTTCCTCAACGGTCGGTGCGAATATCTGATCATCAGGGTTTTGAAATACAATACCTACTTTCTGTCTGAATTTGAGCAAAGATTTTTTGTCATACTTTAACTCTTCCCCATCGATAAAGACTTGGCCTTCATCAGGTTCGTAAATTCCGTTCAAATGCAGAAACAAAGTAGATTTACCGGCACCGTTTTTACCTAAAAGAGCAACCATCTGCCCTCTTTCAACTTTTAAACTTACTCCTTTCAGCGCCTGATAATCCTTATTGTATGAATATTTAATATTTTTAACTTCTAACATGTTATTCCTCCCTTTTCGGTTCATAAAGTGGAAGTTCACCAGTATAGCCCCTTGAATCCAGAGCAAATTGAAGTGTTTCACTTTTATCAAGAGACCTTAAAAATATTGTACTTGTAAGAGCGCCTAATGATTTGAAAGACGACCAGTAGGAATGGTATCCTAATCTTGTATCCTGTGCCTTTTGCATAGTATCTATTTCGTTTAAGAAAATGAATATTGCATTATACATTAAAAGACCGATTTCGATCATGATTTTTGGAACTTTTAGAGTTGCCAAACAGTGCAATATTTTTGCAATAGGAGTTGTTAAAGCCAAAAATCCCAAACATGGGAAACATCCCATTACTCTAAAGAATGTGTAAACAGCATAATGAAAAGAATCGGCTGTTACAACAATTCCGAAAAAGCCTATTTCAAAAATCACTTCCCCTTTTCCAAAAAAGAACATTAAAAACAAACAGGTAATGACAAGAAACGCAACAGGAATTGTTAAAAATTTCAAATAGGACCAAATGCTTATCCTAGCTATTGCCAAAATAACAATAGACATTACAACGAAAATCAATACGTCAAAATATAGATTATCAAGTGCCAATGTAACTATTAACAAAATTATTGTCAAAAACAATTTAAAATAAGGATTTGTCTCTGTTAATTCATTGTGATGCGCAATATAATCCATATCAAATTTCATAATATCACTAAAAAAAGAAAAAAGAAAGAATAAAAATTAATTATTCTTCTTTACTTTGTCCTCTCCAGTAACCGAAGAAGTAACCAATAATGATTGCTCCTATAGCTGCTTGAAGAGCGAATAATAAACTTTCTATTTCACCACTAGGTGGCTCCCAAATAGATGAAAACCATGGTTCAAAGTTAGTTGCTTCAATTTGTTCACTTGCCGCATCATCAGATCCACCAAAGTATCCATCATCTTCCCCGTGACCATTATACATTGCTAATGGTGCAATGAAAATAATTGCGCAGACAACTGCTAAAATTATTAATGTTGATGTTTTCATATTTATCACCTTATGCTTCATTAGGAGCTAATGCATTAAGTTTATCTAACAATTTTGGTTTGTAAGCTTTTAATCTATCCCAGATAATTACAGTTAAGATACCTTCACCGACTGCTAATGGTACTTGAGTTACTGCGAAGATAACTAAGAAGTTAGTTAATGCAGTTCCAAAAGTAGGAGCAGGGAATGCGAAAGCTAATTGGAATGAAGTAGCTACATATGTTAATAAGTCTCCTAAAAATGCTGCGAAGAAAATAGCAATAGTAGAAGATACATTAGCTTTTGTTAATCCTTTGTATATAAGCCATGCTGCTAAAGGTCCTACGATACCCATAGATACAATGTTTGCACCTAAGGTTGTTAATCCTCCGTGAGCAAGTAAGATTGCTTGGAAGAGAAGTACAATAGTTGCTAATACTGCAGTTACTGCAGGACCAAATAATGCTGCACCTAATCCGTTACCACAAGGGTGAGAACAACTTCCAGTAACAGAAGGTAATTTCAAAGATGATAAGACGAACATGAATGCACCGCTTACTGCAAGTAAAGCTTTGGATTCAGGGGTTTCATCTACAATTTTTTTGATTTGATATAAACCAAATGCAACCACGATGAATGCTACGACGAACCATATTATACACCAGGTCAATGGTAAATATCCTTCCATAATATGCATAAATAAATTCCTCCAAATAACCTATCAATATAATTTGATATATTACTCAATAAAAATTTAAATTATAATTAAATATTATTAAAGTTTTATTGATAATGATATTATATACCTTATTATATATAAATATTATTAGTAATACACTAAACAAAATTTAGTCAAACCTAAATTATTTAATTGAAAAATAAAAAAAGATGATACCATGGATATTAAAAACAACCTGATTTTGGCACTTGATGTTATGAGTGAAAGTGAAGCTATTGAAATTTGCGATTCAGTTAAAGAATATATCGACACGATTAAAATAGGATATCCTTTAGCACTGGCCGAAGGCCTTGAGATAATTAACAAATTAAAAGATCAATTCGGATTCAATGTAATCTGTGACTTTAAGGTAGCCGATATTGATGCCACCAATGAAAAGATCTGTGATGAAACATTCAAAGCAGGAGCCGATGCAATAATCTGCCACGGTTTTGTAGGACCCGACAGTGTTCAGGCCTGTCTTGACATGGCTGCCAAACACGAAAAGGAACTGTTTCTGCTTACTGAAATGTCTCATCCCGGAGCTAAAATGTTTTTACAGGAAAATGCTGATGCAATTGCCCAAATGGGAGTCGATATGAACATTACCAACTTCGTTGCACCGGCAACAAGGCTTGACAGATTATCAGATATTCGCCAAATAGTAGGTGAAGATGCATTTATTATATCTCCAGGTGTTGGAAAACAGGGCGGAGACGGTAAAAAAACCCTCCAATATTCCAATGCAATTATCGTTGGACGTAGCATTTATGAATCTGAAAATCCTCAAAAATCATGCAAAGATTTGATTAATTCACTCAATTAAAGCTAAACTATTTTAATTAAAAAAAATAAAAATATAATTGTTCTTATTATCCTTGAACATACTGGGTTAAATGGAGGTGAAAGGTATGGCATCTGAAGTAACAAAATTAATCATGGAAACAATCCTCGGATTAATTACTACTGCATTCGCATTCGTTGCAGGTTTAGCATGGAACGACGCTATCCAAAAATTAATCGAACAGTTCATCGGATCTGGAGACGCTCTTCCAAGTTTATTCACTTACGCAATCGTAGTAACCGTTGTTGCAGTTATCGTTACTGTATTACTTGCTAGAGTAGCAGGTAAAATGGGTATTGAACTAGGAGAATAGGAATTCTAAATTCCTTTTCTTAATTTCTTTTTTTCAATTCAAACTTTCAAATACAATTCCGCCACATACATAGGACAATTCAAATATTATAAAGCAAACAAACAGCCAGATGTTGAAAACACCACATAAAGCCAGCAGAAATATCACAATTTTCATTACAAAGCGATATTCGAAAAACAGATTTAAAAACTTATTTTGCGTAACATTTCCAATCAGTTCATGGCCCACTTCATCTGAAATGGCAGCTAAAATACATATCAGCAGTATAACAACACCTAATTCAGGAATTCCGCCAATCAGCAATATGACTATAAACGTTATCAGTGTAATCAAATGGTGCAGTCCATCAACTTTCATTACAATGAAATTGCCTATTGGAATAGCTATAAAAATATATGCCGCTTCAACACTGTAAACTGCAGCCAATCCGGATGCAAGACCACATACTACTCCAAAAACACTTGCAGAAGACAAATCATGTTTTTCATCAAATAAATCATCAGAATATTTCATGAAAAATCCTGAAATTAAAAATAATATTGCCAAAAGAATGTAACTCATTTAATCACTACCTATTTTATCCAATGCAGCCGCATAAATCAATGGGAAAATAACAGTAACATCACCAACGACACTTGAAAGATTGGATCCGCATCTTGCCTTTGACCAGGATTTTGCTTCCTCAAGCGGAGCTCCCCCTAAACTGCCAGCTTCGGGCCTGTCCATTGTAATCTGAATAGCTGCATCAAGACCTCCCTTGATAACATTGGAAGCCAGAGTATAATGCTTAGTCAAACCCCCACCTAAAAGTACTGCTCCTACCTTTTCGGATTCAAAGACAATATCTGAGAGATATGGCATATCTCCGGCCGCACTTAGTGTAAAATCATGGTCCTGAGTAAAAATCCACAACTGAAGACCCAACATCGAATCGATAATGCCCGGTGCAAAAATTGGAACGTTGTTTCTTGCTGCTGTGGCCACAAATGAATTTTCATCATCAACCAAAAGGCCAACTTCATGCAATAGCTCCTGAATTGAAATGATTTTTTTCTTTTGAGCTATTTTTTCAAAGATTTTGATGATTTCGGTTTCAAATATTGTAAAATCATCAGAACCGACATTGATATCTGCAATCCTTCCGATTCCATCAGCATTCAAATCCTCATCATCCCTTCCTTCATGGCGATAATGGGATCCTCCAAACGCTTCAACCAAATCATGAGTAATGTTTGCTCCGCTTGCAACAATCAAATCCACATGTCCATCTTTAATCATTTTTGTTACAATATTTCTCATACCGCCAGGAATCAATGGACCTCCAAGACTTAAAAATACGCTCATTTCATCGTCCTGAATCATTTCTGCTAAAATATTGCAAGCTCTTGCGACTCTGCCTGCACCTAAAACACCGGATTGGTCAAACTGATTTATCAAATCCAGTATACTCATATCTTTATCAACGTCAATCTGTGTAACTTTCATTAAATCACTTAAAAATAAAAATTAATTTGTAATAATAGGGAACTGTTTTAAATTGGTAATGCTGTCAATCAGATCTGTTCTTGTGACAATTCCAAGTAAAACATTATCGTTGTCCGCTATGATTAATCTGGAAATTGATTTTTTAAGCATGACCTCAATGGCATTGGCAATTTTTAAGTCTTCATTGACAATAACGACATTTGTAGACATTAATTCCCCTACGGTTTTATCCTCATTGTCTTCGGCTACTGCCTGGACAAGGTCTGTTACTGTAAATACTCCTACAACCTTTCCGTCTTTCATTACAGGAGCACCATCAATTTCATTGTCAGTCAATTTTCTTGCGGCCTCTTTTAGTGAACAGTCCATCTTAAAGGAAATTACATCACGGCTTGCGATATCCCCAACGGTTTTTTTAGGAATGCTTCTTATTGTAGTCGTATCGACAAGCAGGATATTATCCATATCATCACGACCCACGATTTCACCCATAACTCCAAGGTTGTTTACAGGTGTAGGTCCGATTCTTACAGTATCACCAAGATTTAAATCCTTAATGCTGCCTAAAACCTTAATTGCCGCTTCGCATTCACTAGGCTGAGGAACGCTTGTGAATTCTATTTTTGCAACAGAAATATCTTCCAGTCTTTTTCCATTTTTATAAATAGGAACTTTTGAGTCATTGTCTGAAACCTTAATGTTCAATGAGTGATATGCTTCAATGGTCGGTTTGTATCCGCCTCTAGGACCTGGAACTCCCTTAACCAAACCTAGGCTTCTTAAAGATTGCATTTGGTTACGTATTGTACCGGGATTCCTGTTCATTACCTCAGCAATATCTTCTCCCTTAATGGATTTTCCATTGGAAGACTGGTATAAATTAATTAATGTTTGTAAAATTTCCTTTTGAACAGATGTTAACATGTTAATCGCCATCTTTATTAACTAATATATTAAGTTTTGTTTGAAATCCCTTATAAATGTTAATGATTTATAATGATATTTTCAATTAGAAAAATAAGGACATTAAACAATGTTTAAAAAAAATAAAGAAAATGAAATGATTATTTAACAAGCTGTTTTAAATCATTTCTAATGATTGAAGTTGCATCGAATCCTTTGATGACATCAATCATTTCAGGGAATTTGGCTTTAGGAATCAATACATTGATTTGTGAAAAATCAGACCCCGGAGTGAGAGTAGGTTCATCAGCACAAAGTTTATTCTCAATCAGATACTTGGATACTTCTTCAATTTTTGAATTTGCAATGTTAAATTTAACATCAAAGTATTTTTTAGCTGTTATAGCACCCAATAGCTGTTCATAAATCATTTTAGCCTTATCAATTTTCTCTTCACTGCAACTTCCACTTGCATAAAGACCTGCTGAAGAATGAAGGATTGTTTCAATCTCCTTCAATCCGGCTTTTCTTAGGCTACTTCCAGTTTGAGTATTGTCAACAATCAGATCAGCACCTTTGGCAATATAAACTTCAGTTGCACCGTCTGAGTTAATGACCTGCACCATTTCATTATCCCCATCAGTCAATCCCCTGACTTGGACAAATGGTACTGAATCACCATACATTTCCTGATATACTTCATTTTCCATTATGAATTTCCTGGTTAAATTAGGATATTCAGTAAAACATAAAATTGGAGTTTTTCTATCTTTATTTGCTCTGAAAAAGTCAGATAAATTATCATATGGTGCTTCTTTAGGAACTGCAACAATCAAACGGGTTTTCCCATAATCCAAATCACCTAATTTGATTGTGTTTGTTTCTCTTAAAACGGATTCCTCTTTAATCCAATCCTCACCAACAATTGCAATGTCGATGATTCCCCTGTTCAGTTCAACAGGTGTGGATTGAGGACGGGTAAGAAAAGCAGTAATGTCATCATCATTTAAGATTTCAATTTCATAAGCTTCATCACCAGGTTCATAACCTTTAACTTCATAACCTGCATCAACAAATAATTGATAAGTATTTCCTCTTTTTACATTATTTAAACTTCCTTTTGGAAGTCCTAAAATTATTTTCTCGTTCATATTAATACCTAAAATAAGATTATTCGTTTTGATATTTAATGATTTTGATATTAAAAAATAAAAAAAGTTAGTTGTGATATGCTTCACAACTTTGTCTTTGTAATGCATGTTTGTGGGCATGCATATGCTTTACACCATTTTCAGTTACAATCTCATCGATGATTAAAACACCCTTGTGTGAATGAGTGTGTTCACCATCATTGTGGAAATGGAAATGTGAGTGTTCCACATTCTCAGAGTCAATTTTTTTAATTGAATCATCGAATTTTCTGTCATACAATAAAGCAGCATTTAAAACTACCAAACATGACCCTGCATTGTGAACAATAGCTCCTGTAACCGGATTTAACCATCCCAATACGGAACATACAATAGCCAATGCATTGATTGTCATTGAAATAATGATATTTGCTTTGATTGTAAACAGTGTGGAGTTTGAAAGCTTTTTAAGATATGGTATTTTTCCGATGTCATCTCCCAGAAGTGCAATGTCAGCAGCTTCAATAGCCACGTCACTTCCAACAGATCCCATTGCCACACTTACATCAGCTGTTTTAAGTGCAGGCGCATCATTTACACCATCTCCAATCATACAGACTTTCTTGCCTTCACTTTTGAGTTTTTCAATCCATGAAAGCTTTTCTTCTGGAAGCAGATTTCCATGAACTTGACCGATTCCGACCTGTGAAGCAAAGTAATTTGCAGTTTCTGTATTATCACCTGTAAGCAATATAGTCTCGGTGTCCAAATCATGCAGACTTTTTATCATGCTTGCAGAATCTTCACGAATCACATCAGATAAACCGACAAAACCAACAACAGCATCATTTATTGCAACGATTATTGCAGCTTTTCCTTCGTTTCTAAGTTTGTCCAGATAACTTTCATCAACATCAATATTGTTTTCAGCTAAAAATTTGGCATTTCCCGCGTAGACTTTACCATATGAAATATTACAGCTTACACCTTTACCGGGATACATCTTAAAGTCCTGTGGCTCTTCAAGATCCATTTCCAATTCTTTTGCTTTGCTGACAATAGCTTTAGCCAATGGATGTTCACTTAATGTTTCACAGGATGCGACAGCCTTAAGCAAATCGGTTTCACTTAAATCGTCACTGACCGGAATTACATCAGATACCTGTAAATTACCGTATGTTAATGTTCCGGTCTTGTCGAATACCAATGTGTTTAAGCCACCCAATGTTTCAAGTGCCTCACCAGATTTAATGAGCACGCCATATTTGGTTGCCTGACCGATAGCAGCCATAATTGCTGTTGGTGTTGCAAGTATCAATGCACATGGACAGAATACTACTAAAACTGTAACTCCTCTTTCGATATCGCCTGTTATCAGCCAAGCTGCAATAGCAATAATCAATGCAACAGGAACAAGCCATGTTGCCCATTTATCTGCAATCCTTTGGGTTGGAGCCTGCTTTTCATCAGCGGCCTTTACAAGGTCAATCAATTTCTGAAGTGATGAATTTTCACCTAAACTGGTCGCCTTAATGTCAATTGCACCATACATATTCATGGTACCGCAGAATACCTCATCTCCAACTTCCTTATCGATTGGAAGAGACTCCCCGGTCATGATTGATTGGTCAAGTGAACTGGTTCCTGAAATTATCTCACCATCTACAGGTACGCTTTCACCAGGAAGAATTCTTAAAGTATCGCCGATTTTAATCTCATCAACTGATACTTCCTCTTCAACGCCGTCTACAATTCTTCTACCAGTTTGCGGAGTTAAATTGATAAGATTTCTCAAACCTTTCTTAGCTCTTTCAACTGTCCAGTCCTCAAGAAGTGCACCCAATGCCATAATCCATGCGACTTCACCTGCAGCAAAGATTTCACCAATTAAAAGTGAAGCTACCATAGCTATTGCAATCAGAAGCGCTGATGAAATCCATCGCTCACGGATTAGTCTTGTCATAGCAAGAAGCAACATTGGAATACCACTGATTATTACCGCACCCCATGCAGGGTTTAGGTAAATTGGAGTGTCAATTCCAAATATCATGAAAATAACTGCGATTACAAGAAATACAGCAGAGATGATAGTCATTTTCAAGCCAAATAAAAAATCTGTTATCTCATCAATCACATTTTTCACCTTCTTAAAATTTATAAAGTATTACTTTTTTTGGATTTATTTATATATGCAGTATTACTATTTCATAATATTTCCTTCATATTATATAAAAGTATTACTTTTTTTAAATTCCTTTATATACTCAGTATTACTGAAAGGATTTTTAAGTGAAAAAACAGATAACATAATTATGGAAATCAGAACCGCAACGATTGATGATTTGGATACATTATACAATATAGAGAGGGAATGCTTTCCACAATCGGAAGCTGCCAAAAGAAATGAAATTGAAGAAAGACTGATAACCTATCCGAATCATTTCTTGGTTTTGAAAGAAAATACAAAAACAGTTTCCTTCATCAACGGATTTACAACGGATGAAAAGGATTTGAAAGATGAAATGTATGAAAATGCAAGCATGCATAATGAATCCGGCAACTGGCAAATGATTTTTGGAGTAAATACCCTTCCAGAATATAGAAAACATGGCTATGCATCCAAATTAATTAAGCAATTCATAGATAATGCAAAAAAAGAAAATCGTTTAGGTGTTGTTTTAACATGCAAACAGAATCTGGTTTCATATTATTCAAAATTCGGTTTTGGCGATGAGGGAATCAGCGAATCCAAACATGGCGGTGAGGTTTGGCATCAGATGAGATTAACATTTAAAAAATAGTATAATTTAGAGAAAAATCTCCAAATTACTCTTCATCAATTTTTTCAAAATTCATACACTTCTTAACATCCAGCAGCTGATGTTCATTGAGCTTACAGACAATCTTGTACTTGTCTCTGACTATCAGATATTTGCAGTCATCACAAATCACTGTATCACCTCAAGGTTTCATTGCAAGGTCCATTATGCTAAACGGATCGCCTTCCTTTTTCTCAGCAGGAGCACCCAATCCGAATGCTGATTTGGCAAATTCCTTATTCATTCTTTTTGAAACTTCACCGAAGATTATTTTATAGGCATCACATTGTGGGTCAACCGCCTGAGGAGTCTTATGTGCCACAATTGCATTGTACGGACATCCTCCTTCACAATACTTTACAAACTTGCATTTTTTGCAGTTTTCATCCACATAATCCCTAAATTCCTGAAGTTTTGCCCATGCCTCAGATTCCTTTAAATCATCAAAGCTTGGATTGTTGGCCACATTGCCCAAAACATATTCAGGCATTCCGACAAATCTGTAACATGGATAAATCGAACCGTCAGCACCTACTGCAAGAGTTGTTCCGATACAATCAGCAAATGTACAGAGAGTTCCCCTTCTTCTTAAAGCGGATTTGCAGATATGGTCCAAGTCCATGATTGTGAACTTGTCCAAATCATAGAGATACTTGTCCAACCAGTCAACCAGCAATTTTCCATGCTCTTCCTGGTCAAGTGCCCAAGGGTCTGCATTATCTCCCCTTAATGAAGGAAGGGCAGCATGTATTTTCAGACTCATCTGCTCATTTTTAAAGAAATCGTATAATTCATCTGAGAAGTCCTTTGAATAATCGGTTACAGTCAGAACAAAATTGATTATTAATCCCTTGGATTTTGCAAGCTCATATTTTGACATTGTCTTGTCATAGTAACCGTCTCCCCTTTGATAATCGTTTATCTCTTTTGGCCCGTCAATACTTGTACTTACAACAACATTGTATTTAACAAACAAATCAATTAGCTCATCGCTCAAAAGCCATATATTGCTTTGAAGAGAAAATCCGTCAAGGTTTTCCAGTTTCGAGAGCTTTTCGAGTGCAGTCTTATAGAAATCATAACCTGCAAGAAGAGGTTCCCCACCATGGAAAGTGAAGTGAACCGTATCATCTCTAAAATCATCCAGCCAAGCTATAATCTGGTCTATAATTTCAATATCCATCATTTCCTTTGTATTTTCTGAACCCCAACAGTATTTGCAGTTTGATGGACAATTAAGTGTTGGTATAATCATTACATGGAATGTCATTTTAACCATAAACTTTGTTTAATTCATTTAACAGTTGTTTTTTCTCATCAGGATCCATGTCTTCGTTTACAAAGAATACATAACCACATTCTTCACATTTTACTGCATTCATTTCTGCATGAGCTCTGTGATTATCCAGTAACCTTCTAAGAGCGATTTTATCTTTTGAACCACATTCTGGACATGGTGCTAAAAGTTCTTCAAGCTTCATAATTTTCACCTAATATTATATTTCAATTTTTTAAAATATAAATTTATTTTTAACAGAAAAGTATAAATAAGATGTTTCTGCGAAAGCAATTTTACGAAGTGGCTTCAACAAGCTTTAAATAAGATTTAAACACATATACAATACTAAATTCATATTCGAAGTGATAAAAATGCCATATGATTACTATGACCAATTTTTAAAACAGAGAAATAATAGAATTTTTACGGAAGTTACAAATATTGTAAGGCAAAAATTCTGGAGAGAAAGTTTTGATGTGGTTGAATCCCAGGAGTGGGAGGAAATTACTGATAAAATAAGAAAATAATTTTAAATTAATAAAAAAGATAATATAAAGTCATCTGGGTTTTTCAAACACATTATCTGGACTATTATTTTTATAAGTACAATTAATAACACTCAGCCCTATAGCAGTTAATGGATTTTCACCATAATTAAGAATTGCACCACCATTATTCGCCCTATTATCTTCAAAAAGACAGTTATTCACTTTCATATCAGCTATATAGTTAAATAAAGCACCACCACCCCATAATCCGTATGCCATATTATTTAATAATTCACAATTATGAATTTTCAGCTTGCCTGAATTATATATTGCACCACCTTCTGATTCAGCAACATTTCCAGAAAATACAGAATATTCAACTTCCAATTCACCACTATTCCTAATTGCACCGCCATCACTAGATTTATTATTAGATAACTTGCTTTTAGTAATTTGTAATTTATCCATATTATCTATACCCCCTGCATCATTATCCAATAGACTAGATTCTAAAATATGCATATCAGATTTATTCAACAACAGTACTTTCGCCACATTATCATGGAATGAAGAATTATCAATTCGTATTTTCCCAACATTTTCAATTAAATCATAACTACATTTATTGTTAAAAAAATTAGATTCTGAAATATCTGATTTACCACTACATTCAACAGCTATCCCTTCATTTTCATATAAATTACATTCAGTTACTTCCAATAGCTGATTATTATATATCAAATTACCCATATTTTTAGAAAATGAACATTTATCCACATGTACTTCACTATTAAAATTATATAAAACTCCAGATTTATTACTGTCAAAATTACAATTGCCAATTTTTAAAACAACATCATTACTAGTGAATATTACCCCGCCTTTATATTCAGATTGATTAGAAATAAATTCACAATTTTCAATTTTAACATTTTTATCTGAAGTGACCCTTAAAACACCGCCGTTTGAATTTATCGAATCAAAATAATCTTTATATGAATACCCATTTTTGAATATGATATTTTTTAAAGTAATATTATTTCCAGTTATGATAAAAATGCGCGATTTATTATTTCCATCAATAACTTTGCCATTTCCATCAATAACTAAATCATCAACATCCAATTCAATACCACCTTCATAAAACTCAGATTCATAATTTTCTAAACGGATATCTTCTTTTAAAACTATTTCTTTAATATTCTCTTCATGAATTTTTTTATCTAAATAAGAGAAATCAAATTTATCTTCACTAGGAACCAAATCAGTCTCAATCAAACCACTGCCTATAATATCCTCTTCAAAATTTTGAGAAGATTTTTTAATCTGAATATATCCTTCATTAAAAATAGTTTTTTCAGAATCATGAATTTTTAAATTTTGTAAAACTAAATCAGATTTATTATAGATATTAAAAATAGCTTTATTATTTAAGATATTACTTTCAAAAGTAGTCTTACTAACATTGCAAGACTTTCCATCATTACAAATTACAGAAGCACTAATAACATTTTTTATAAATTGACAATTAGAAATTACCAAATCAGATTCATCCTTATTCGAAATAATATTGCCCGAATTATTTTCTTTTATAATAGTGTCATATATCTGCAATAAATTTTCATTAAAAATAAGATAATCTTTAGAATTATTATTTGTTAATTCACCACCAATTATTCTAAAAAATCCCCTATTAACTATTACAGATTCTGCTTCATTTTTTGTAATATTATCACTGATTGAGCAGTTATTGATTTGAACTTCATTTTCATTATATATTACTCCACCATATACAAAATATTCTCCATCAGAAACGGCTGCATTATTCATAAAAGAACAATTACTAACATTTAAATTATCAACATTAGCTATTGCACTACCATGGTCTGCTATATTCCCAAATAATGAATTATTAATAATTTTTAATTGACCATTATTATATATAGCGCCACCCATATACTTTGCAGAATTTTCTCTTAAAGAGCAATCAACTATTACTAACTTATTATGATTAGTTATAGCACCCCCTTGAGATTCAACATTGTTTCTTTCAAATAAACTAGAGGATACGTTTAATTCACCCTCATTATATATAGCGCCACCATTTGAAGCATTATTATCATGGAATGAACATTCATTTATCTGTAATTCCCCATTTTCCAAAATAGAAATTGCACCACCTCTTGAAGCTCTATTTTCTACAAATGAACATTTGATTAAATTAGTATTACCATTACAAATTAAAAAACCACCAATTTCTGATTCATTACATTTTAATGTTGAATCTTTGATTTGTAGTTGTCCACAATTATATATTGCGCCCCCTTTAGACTCATCACGCCTAGAATATGCCTTAATCCAATGCTTTGCTTCATTATGATTAAAATTACAGTTAAAAATTTGTAATTTACCTTTGTTATAAAATAATCCACCTTCAAAGGCAACATTATTGGATAAATCTGAATTAGAAAATTTCACATAACCTCCATTAATGTATATTCCTCCACCATAACTATATGCAGAATTATTTTTCAAAATAGAATTGTTACAATTTATCTCACCAAAATTATTATAGGCCAAAGCACCTTCATCTGCAATATTATCTATAAATGTAGAATCAACAATATTTAATTTAGAACCTTCTTCATTGTATATTGCACCCCCCTTTAAAGCATTATTATTAGTGAACAAACAACTGATTAGTTGAATATCCCCCTTATTGAATAATGCTCCACCCTTCTTTGAAGAGAAGCCATTTTTGAAATGAATATTCTTAAATACAATTTTTCCATTTTTAATGTTAAAAAAACGTGTTTTACCTTGAGAATCTATAGTATGACCATTTCCATCAATAACTAATTCATCAGTATCAATTTCTATTTCATCATCAAAAAAAGAGAAATGAATATCATCATCCAATATTATATTTTTAATACCCCTGGCAATTAAATCGTTTAAAGAACGAAATGTTTGATTGCTTTTAGAAAGCATTGTATAAATTTTAGAATCATAAAAACTATCATCAATATTTTCCAATAATGATTCCTCTGCAGATACTCGCCCATAATTTCTAATATTCAAACTATTAGGGTTTTTAAAAGTTAAGCCTTTAACTGATAAGTAATTCTTATTCTCTATATAATATTGATTAGGGCATGTGAAATAAGACTCCAAAATATCCATATTACCCTTATTAACAATAGCTTCACCACCATTACGAGCATAATTATCAGTAAATGAACAATTTTTAATTTGTATTTCCCCATCATCATGATTGCATATTGCTCCACCATCCTTAGGTGCGAAACCATTTTTAAATTGTATATTTTTTAATGTAATTTTTTTACCAAATACTTCAAAAATACGTGTTTCCCCAAGAGCATCTATAAAATGATTATTTCCATCAATAATCAGATTATCTACATCTAATCTGATCCCATTTGCGTATTGTTCTTTTTCTTTACTTAAAAAACCAACATTTAAACTAATATCAGCATCCATAACAATATTATTTTGCCCGCTATGAATCAAATCATCCAAATATTTAAAAGATTTAGTATTTTTTGAAGAGATATCTTTTTTTGATGAATTCTTTTTAAATTTATCAAATAATCCCATATTTACATCCCCTTAAGAATTCACCATATTATAAAATCTCACATTACCCAATGTATCTCCAATAACTAATTTATCACCACGAACATTAACGGCTGTTGAATAGATATCAAGGAAATAAGTGTAGGTGCATTCACATTCATCAATATCCCAGAATTTCAACGTATTATCTTCACTAACTGTTAAAATTTTAGAATTGCTGATAATATTGATGTTTGTAATGGCTTTTTCATGAGCTTTAAATACATTTAAGTTAGTCCCATCCAGACCAAATATTCCAATAGACCCATCATCATATCCTGCAATCAATTTATTGTCATCAGTGATTTTAATTTTGGTTACAGCTGATTCAACAGGTTTTTCAAAACTGGATTCATCAGGATATTCAACAATACTTCCATCTTCAAATCCGACAAACACACTGTCTGATTCAAATTTATTAACCAAAGTTGTTGCAGTTTCAGATAAAGAAATTTCATTATTACCTATTGTTAATTTGTTCTGCTCTATGAAAATTATATCAGAACTGTTTTGAGCAATATCTACCACAGTGCTATCGGTTTTTTTATAATCTTCAGCCTCACCATCACCTACTTTCCATGTGGCTATTTTATTGATTATCCTACCATCTTTTTCATGCCTTACACCTGCTGAGACAACTTCTGAGGTGGAATAATTGTACGAAATACAGTTATTTCTAAAGTCATTTGCAAAATCATCACTCAATAGTTTTTCATCGGCAAAGTTCCAGGTATAAATTTCCCCATTCTCACAGGCAGTAATCATATTGTCATTATGGAGTTTAATTGAAAGAACTGTTTCACCGTGTTTATCATCATCACTTTCTTCCACTTTCTTATTTAAATCTATTATACTCACATCATTGTTTTTGTTTCCTACAATAACCCACCTATTTTCACCATCAGTGAAATAATCAATGGCTGTTGGTGACCTGATACCGGTCTGCATGTCAATTACAGGTTTTCCAAAAGTAGGATCTCTTGGTTGCGGAATGTCCCAAACCCTTAATACACCCATTTCAGATAATGTGATAATCTGATTTTCGTCTTCCAGTGTTTTAGCTTGTCTGAATTTATCATTGAAACCACATACAAATGTTTCATCAATACTTTCTCCTCCTCCAGAGTTTTTAAGAGTATTCCAGAATTTCATTAGTCCATTTTCTGAAATCAATGTTAAAAATCTTTTGTTTAAACCCATGAATTTAATATCACTGCTGGAATCCATTTTTGTATCTACGCTTCCTTCAATCCTTTCATCATCATTAGGGTTGTTTTGATGGTGTCGGTTATATGCTTTCCTCATTTCATATACATCCCAACCGTCAACTCCTTTTTCATCACAAACAAGGATTGCTTCGTTTCTTCTTGGAACCAATATCTGATTGTAATTTTTAGCTTCAATATCTTCCCTTCTTAACTCATCAGTTTCAAGATTTATGGAATACACACCCCTATGTGAAGATGCGTAAATCTTTTGATAAGTCTTTGACAGGTAGATATCAGTTATTTGAGTTTCTATTTTTGAATATTCTTTAGTAACCATCTTGTTGTTAATATCCCATTCCTTAATGTTACCATCCTCATTAGCAACAAGAATTGTATTATCATCTACTAAAATGAATTTGATTATTTTTGAAGAAGTTTCACTTAGAATTTCCAATTCATTATCTTCAATATCGAAAATATTCAACGTTCCATCCTCATTTCCAATGATGATTGTATTTTCATCAACCATGGATATGGCAGTTGCTGCTCTTTTACCATCAGGTTTGATTCTTTTGATAATTGCACTTTTAGGCGAATATAAAGCATTTGTTTTTGATTTTAACCATTTATCTGAAGTATTTGAACCAATTTCATTGAGCAACCTTTCAATTGTTTCATCCTCAATTCCTTTCATTCTCCCCCATAACTGTGTAGATAACTGGTTTTTATGATTATCTAAAACAGGAGCCGACAGCTCCAATGCTCTTCCAATCAAAACAATAGGATGGTCATCAGACTGCATGAACTTATGCTCCTGATTAAACTGATAATCAGCAATCAAATTATAGACATTGGACATCTCGTATTTGTTTTTGATAAATGCAAATGATGACAATACATCAGATAACATATCATATTTTTCAGCCTCATTTAAATGGTACGGAAGTTCATTCAAATGTCTTAATTTTTCATCATAATCAGCCTTCTCAGCGAATGACAAATCATTATTTGGATCAGACTTTTCCATGAAATAATCTGCCAAAAGCCCATTTACATGTAATTTATCATCACCGTACTTTTCTTCAGCAGCTAATTTGAAACTTTCATAGAAAAAGTCGTGACGTCCCTCTTTTCTTGCTAAAAATGGTCTTACCTGTCTTAAGTTTATCCTAATGGAATTTGTAATATCATTTATTTTAGTTTCATCACCACTAGCACCATTTTCTTTAGAAATAATTTCAACAAGTTCCTTTTCAGACAATCCATATCTTGAATAAGCTAAAAGAGAGAATAATATTTTTACCACATTATCTGCTTCATTATATTGTTCATCATCTTCAAGTCTGTGCAAAACTTGCTTAAATGCTTCTTTTGGGGAATCTCCAAAACTTTTTATTTTATCGGATAACTGTTCAAAAGAACCGAATACTCTTAGCTCTGCAAGTAAAATCTTTAGATATAATGGATTTTCAGAACCTTTAAAACTGCAAACAGTTTTAACATCATCATCCCCCAATTCCTTTAAGTAGTTTTCAAGATATTTGTTTATTAGCTCTTTTTTATCATCATCACTTTCAAACGGCCTTAGCTCGAAGCAGTAATCCTGATTATCTGAAATGGAGGATTTGTTTTTAATTATCTTGAGTTGATTGTTGTATTTTTCATTATCGGGGTCCTCTTTAACAGAAACTATGATTTTTAGATTGCTGGATTCAGGCGCTGATAGCCATTTCAACATGTTTAAACCATCAGGCATCTGGTTAACAGCATCAATAATTATGACAGAATCATTTTTGGATGCAATTTCATCCAAGATATACGGAATATTTCTTTTCAAAGCATCCATATTTTCAGGATAATATTCATAATCTTTTGGAATTCCCGCTTCCTCAACTATACTTTGCCATAAAGACAATACTCTTGAACTGTCATCAGATGCTCCGCAGAACCTTTTATAAATATGCTTTTTATTTTCTTTTTTATCATTGAATTTATTTGTATATTCCCTTTCCAAATAAGTGGCAAAATTAGCAAGGAGCATTGTTTTACCATAACCCGCTTTAGATGAAACCAGACAGATTCTGTTTTCACTATCATCAGCAATATATTTTTTTAATCTGTTTACATCAGTTTCACGTTCGATGTAACCTTCACTGTTCATATAACAGAAATTATCCTGCTGGTTCAATTCCTTTTCAAGAGGTGTTTCTTCTATTACTCCGCCTTCCGGGAAATTCTCTTTAAAAGCTATTTTTAGTTGTTCTTTCAACTGTTCAATAATAACATCCTTAAGAGCATTTTCACCATCATCGCTTTTAACCTTAAAATTAGTTAATCTTCCCTGCCACTCATTTTCTGTGAATTTACCATTAGCTTCTCTTAATTCCGGAATTTTCAGATTTTTATTCCAACTGCCTTCATAATCAGTGATCTTAATATTAACTTTGGTTTCATCATCATCGTCTTTTACATCTTCTTTGGCTTTTCTAGATTTAATCTCCTCGATGATTTCTTTTGACTGTTGGGTTGCATAATCAATTTTATCAGGATCTACAAGTTCATCATTAGTATAAATCAGTCTTTGTGCATCAGTAATTTCATCAATGTATGAAGGGTCTCTTAGGAAAAATAGGGAATGTCTTGTAGGAGGACACTCCTTTTTTCTCAAAAAGTTATATAATGGAGTAAGCAATGCATATTCAATTTCCATTTCGGTAGCGGAACGTCCATTGTATGTTTTTTCAATGCCTTTAAATGTGTTGATAGTTTCATCACTAATGTCTTCTGCAAAATCAGGAATCCAGCCCCTGCGCTGACCTAAAAAGCATAAGAAAAATGGGCGGCTTTTATCAATGTGGCTTAGACATTTTTCAATAGTATTTTTGTTTTTGGAGGTTTCTTCAGAAACTCCCCACCTTAAATCCACATCAGATAAACGTATTTTATGTTTTTCACACCATTCAGTCAATTCAGGAAATACTTCCTTAATAAGATAGTCCCTTTCTGAATGCATATCATTAAAACTGCTACTAATAAATACTGTTGCATATTTCCATTCCATAAAAACCCCAACTAATTAGTTATAGATTTATTTATAAAAATAATTCTTTAAATAGATTTTTAAAAAATGAAAAATATAAAAAGTTGAATTTCTAAAAAAAAAGAGAAGTTTAAAAAACTTCTGATTAAATTTTATCCAATGCCTGGTCGACATCAGCAAGGATATCTTCAATATCCTCAATACCTACTGAAAACCTAATCAAATCAGGAGTTACTCCAGTGGACAATTGCTGTTCTTCGGATAACTGGGAATGAGTGGTTGAAGCAGGATGGGTTACCAATGATTTAGCATCACCAATATTTGCCAAAAATGAAATAAGCTCAACATTTTCAATGAATTTTAATGCCCCGTCATAACCTGCCTTAAGACCGAATGATACGATTCCTCCATATCCTTTTTCAGCATACTTTTTGGCAACCTCATGGTTTGGAGAAGATTCAAGACCGGAGTAAGTCACCCAAGCAACTTTAGGATGAGCTTCAAGATGGCGTGCTACAGCCATTGCATTTGAAGCATGCCTTTCAATCCTTAACCCAAGAGTTTCCAATCCCTGAAGGAGTAAAAATGACCCAAATGGGGAAGGAACAGCACCGGTATCCCTTCCTACAACTGCTCTGATTCTTGTTGTGAAGGCTGACTGCTTAAATGTTTCGGCAAATATTAATCCGTTATAAGTTTCATCAGATTCGGAAAGTGTTGGGAATTTACCGTTCATCCAGTCAAAGTCACCCTTTTCAATGATAATTCCACCTAAAGTAGTTCCATGACCTCCGATATACTTGGTTGCAGAAGAAGCGATGATGTCTGCACCATGGTCAAACGGCCTTACAGAACCGATACCCACAGTATTATCGGCTATCAATGGGATTTGATGGGAATGTGCAATTTCAGAAATTTTATCAAAATCAGGAATATCCAATTTTGGATTTCCAATGGATTCAACATAAATTGCTTTTGTTTTATCGTTAATTGCAGCTTCAAATTCATCCGGTGACTGTGAGTCTACAAAAGTTACTGAACGACCCAATTCCTCGAGAGTATTTTCAAACAGCTCATATGTTCCGCCGTATAAGTTATCTGCTGATACGATATTGTCTCCGACCTGAGTCAGGTTTATGATTGCATAAAAAATAGCTGCCATTCCGGAAGCGGTTGCATATGCTGCAGTTCCACCTTCAATAGCTGCCATTCTTGTCTCGAATGCCTGAGTGGTCGGATTTGTTAATCTTGTATAAATGTTTCCCCCTTCTTTAAGAGCAAACCTGTTTGCAGCCTGCTCGGGAGTGTCAAACACATAGGATGTGGTTTGATAAATTGGTGTTACCCTTGAGCCGGTTTCATCGACCTCTTCCTGGCCTGCATGAACACCTATTGTTGATATGTTTTTTTTGTTTTTGATTTCATACGCCATAATAATCAGTAATAGTTATGTAAAATTTAATATTTATATTTGAATTAGAAAAACTGCTTTTAAAACTATAATGGCAATTCCCTAAAAGCCAAACAAATCCTGAGCGTCCAACATCACATCCACAATATGAACATCAAATGGACACCTAGGCTCACAGTCCCCACATGCGATACACTCTGTTGCATTATATTTTAAATTATTATAATGCTCCTGTACGCTTGCCGGAACTTCATCATGATTTTTTGCAAGATCAAACAATTTATTCACCATTGCTATATCTATTCCTGAAGTGCATGGCTGGCAATGACCGCAATATGTGCATTGTCCTTTAAATGAATGTTTTGGTGCATTTTTTAAAGTTTCGGAATAATCCTTTTCACTGTCTCCAGCTTCACAATATTTCAAAGATTCTTCAAGCTCATCTACGGTTTTAACACCAACAAATATACTTGATACTCCCTTTTGCTCCAATGCATAGTGGATACACTGAACAGGTGTTAGAGCCACTCCGAATGGGGATGTTTCATCCGAAAGCAGATTCCCTCCTGCAAATCCTTTCATTACAGTCAGTGCAGTTCCGTTTTTCTCACACAATTCATAAATTTCAGCCCTTTGAGGATTCAGACCAAACATCGAATCATCATAAGCATCATCTTTTCTGTACTCTTCAATATCAGGCATTGAACCGAACATGTCAAATGCAGGATTGATTGAAAACATTAAAAGTTCTATTTCGGGATTTTGTGCCGCCAGAAGACCAATGTCGGGATTGTGGGTACTTAATCCGATATGCTCTATTGTACCTTCCTCTTTTAGTTTACGGACATATTCTATAAACGGACCGTTCATGATTTCATTATAATCCTCCAGCTGGTCAACATAATGAATCATACCAAAATCCAGGGTATCTATTTGAAATCTTTCCATAAAGTCCTCAAAAGCTGGAATTACCTTATCCATATCACGAGTTCTCACGTACTGTTCGTTTTGCCAGGTTGATCCGATATGACCCTGTATAACCCAGTTTTCACGATTGGGCTTAATGGCTCTTCCCAGATGTGAACGGACATCAGGTTCACTCATCCAGCAGTCAACGAAATTGATTCCGTTTTCCTCACAAGCCCTGATTAAGACTTCAGTATCTTCATATGGTCTTTGAACTAAAAATTCAGCTCCAAATGCGATTTCAGATACTTTAATGCCAGTGTTGCCTAACTCTCTATATCTCATTATCTTACCTCTATATATTATTAATTCAAAACCAATACTAATATTTAAGTAAAAATTCAAAAATAATACTTAATGGTGAAAAAATGAATATTGCAATTATCGGAGCAACCGGAAAATTTGGAAGGCTTTTTACAGCCAAACTGCTTACAAATCCAAATTACCAACTTACAGTAATTTCAAAATCTGCCAGAAACATCTATGAAGACAGCCATAGAGTCACATCAGTAAGCCTTGATGCAACTAACAAAAAAGACCTTGAAAAAGCTTTAGAAGGTCAGGATTTAGTATACTGTGCTGTTTCAGGTTCAGACCAGGCTGCAATCGCACGCAATCTAGTTGAAATCAATCCCCAAAGAGTAATCTACATGACTGTAGTTGGAATCTACAATGAGCTGGCTGAAGACAACGGCGGAGAATACAATGTGGATAACGAAAAGGAACAGATTCCAAACAGAAACGCTGCAGAAATTATTGAAAACAGTGATTTGGACTACACCATCTTCAGATGCGGTTATCTGATACATGGTGATGAAGATGAATATGTAATTACCAAAAAAGGTGAAACACCTAAAGGATACATTTCCACCATTGCATCTGTTGAAAAGATAGCTTTAGAGATTATAGAAGATAACGAAAAATATTCTCGCCAAAGCATTTCAATTACAAAAGATATGAGTTAAATGTATACAAAAGAATTCCTTTTAGATGAAATTAATGCCATAAGAGAAGAAATCGGCCATGAAAAAGTAAATATTTTCATAGAAGAAATTTACTTTGAAAATAATGAATTATGGATTATTACAGAAGACAGACCTGATAAATCAGCCATTATTGGAAAAGGCGGTTGGGTAGTAGGAAAACTCAAAGAAAAATTAGGTCTTGACAGTATTCACGTTGAATCCTACGGCGATTTTTTAAACAAAGAGTATAAATTAAAACTATCTCTGAAAACCATTTCAAATCTGGATTTGGATTTGACAGGATTGGATAATTTAAAAATAGCTATCGAAAATAAGTTGGACAACATCTACAGTTTCAGTTTTGAAAAATTTTTCAGCAAAAATGAATTTGAAGAATCTGAAAATGTTGAATGTGTTGTTGCACTTTCGGGAGGAGTTGACAGCAGCTTTTCACTGATTCTGGCTAAACAGTTAGGGTTCAATCCGATTGCAGTTACCGTCGATCCGGGAACAATCATTCTTCCAAACCAATTCAAGAAAAATATCAAACTTTTAACCGACTCATTGAATATCAAACATGAATATCTTGAAGCCGACTACTCAGACATCATCCGAGAATCATTTACAGGCAATGTTCATCCATGCGGAAGATGTTCCAAAAACACTTCCGAGCTGGTAAAGCAATATGCAAAATCAAAAGAAATACCTGTAATTGTCTTTGGTGATATGCTTGCCACCGGCAGTCAATGCATAAATTTACAGGAGGATTCATTATATCGTCTGAACCTTCCAGCAAGTTTAAGTGTTGGCAAGCAAGAAATAAAATCCTTAATCAGAAACTATGATTTGCAGACATTCAAAGGATTCGGCTGTCCGCTGCTTTATGAAGTTCACAGGAAATTCCCACATATGAAGAAATTTTCCATACAAAGAATATTAAGGGAAACCCGTTCGGGCGCACTTGAACCCGGCGAGGCACTTGACCTGATATGGAGTTTCTACAAAACCAAACAGTAACAAAAACTATAATAATCAGAAATCGAAATTAGATAATATGATGCAAAAAATTTGTCCCAGATGCGGTTCCAGGAATGTAAAATGGATTATCCCCCAAAACTGGTCACAGTGGGTTTGCTATGACTGCGATTATACCGGACCCATTATAGAAGGCAACCAGGATCTTGCCGAGGAGATTCATGAAAATTATGTAGAGTCTCAAAAACATGAAAAATAATTTATTTTAACTTTTTTATCAAAAGAAGTTAAAGGATTGAACTTGAGATATAAATAGGAGCTGAGCATTACTTATTGAATTCATTGAGGAACAATCATTTAATAAGTTTCCTACAATATATCTCTTGTCAATCTTGCTTCTATAATCGAAGATTATATCTGCAATAATATATTGTTTTTAAAAGTATATAAAGTTTAGGTATGCCTAAACATTAAAATATCAAATAACATTCCCCATTTTAGAAAAATTAATTTAAAAAAAAGTAAAAAATAAAAGGAATTAAATTCCTTTCAACTCAAATTCTTCATTTAAGAATTCTTTAATATTGTCACGAGCTATTTCAACCATTTCAGGAGCCGGACCACCCGGAACTGCTCTGATTCTAACGTTTTCAACCGGGTTTAAAGCTCTTTGAATTAAATCATCAGCCAGGTTCAGCTCATCAAAACCTAATTCAACAGCAATATCGTCAATGAATTTGGATGTGATATCCTCTTCAGCCATTTCATTAGCGGTTGCTTCGTTGACAATTCTTCCAACAATTTTGTGGGCTGTTCTGAACGGAATCTGTTTTTCACGAACCATGATGTCTGCAAGATCAGTTGCGGTTGCAAAGTTTTTGCCCGCAAGCTCAGCACATCTGTCAACCTTAAACTCAACAGACAACATCATTTTAGTCACGATTGACAATGTTTCCCTTGTTACTTTAACGGCATTCCATAAATGAGGAGTTATTTCCTGCAAATCCCTGTTATAAGTATATGGAATAGCTTTAAGAATAGTTAAAATGGTGATTAACTCACCTGTGGCAATACTTGTTTTACCTCTTGCAAGCTCAGCCACGTCAGGGTTTTTCTTTTGAGGCATAATAGAAGATGTTGATGAATATTCATCGGCCATTTCAATAACACCAAACTCATAGGTACTCCACAAAACCAACTCTTCACAGATTTTGGCAAGTGTTGAAGACAGCGCCACCAAATCAAAGACTGTTTCTGATATGAAATCACGTGCTGAAACCCCATCCATGGAGTTTTCCAGATATGCATCAAAACCAAGCAAATCAGTAGTTAACTGTCTGTTGATTGGAAAACTGGTGGTTGCCATTGCGGCTGAACCTAATGGGTTTAGATTTACACGTTTATAAGTGTCAGCCAAACGTTCATAGTCCCTTTTTAAAGCCTGCGCATGGGCCATTAAATGATGAGCGATAGTTATCGGTTGGGCGTGCTGCAAATGGGTAAATCCTATGAAAACATCTTCAAGATGATCTCCGGCCATTTCAACCAAACCTTCCATAAACTCCAAAATGCCAATCTGAATTTCTTCAATCATTTCCCTTAAAACCAATCTTACATCACATGCGACCTGGTCATTACGTGATTTTGCAGTGTGCATAAATCCCGCTTCAGGACCAATTTTAGAGGTTACATAGTTTTCTATTGCCATGTGAACATCTTCAATTGTTGCATCGAATACCAAAGCTTCGTAACCCTCTTCCTTAAGGTTGTCAAGTGCACATAAAATTTTATCAGCAATTTCAGCATCTATGATTCCCTCATGTTTCAACATGGAAGTGTGTGCAAAATTAGTTTTTATATCAGCTTCAAAAAGAAGCATGTCAGCTTCAAGAGATGAAGTATATTCGGCTGCTTCATCAGCCATTCCAGTCTTAAAACGACCATTTCTAATATTATCCAAAGAAATCCCTTCTTAAAAATAATTAATTATAAAAATAAATAAAAAAAAGAAATTAAGATTTTAAAAAAATCTTATTTTTTCATTTCAGTGTATCCGCATTTACCACAGGCAAATCTGTCACCATGGTCAGCCATGAATACACCTTCACCACAACGAGGACAAATTG
>NZ_CAMVTE010000029.1 GCF_947170395.1 uncultured Methanobrevibacter sp.
GTTCTTACAATACTGCTTGCAATATTGACTGTCAGATTATATGGATTTGATGCATCAGGAATGATATCACTCGGCAATGCCAATCAGAGTGTTTTAGCTAATTCTAAAGCTCTTGACTTCTGGAATATTTTTGAAATTTCAATTGCTATGCCAATTTCATGGCTGCCAGTTATTTCAGACTACACAAAGGATGTTGAAAAACCAGTTAATGCCACTGCAGTTTCTGCTGCTGCATATACCATAGCTAGTCTTTGGATGTATTTTATTGGAATAGAAATTGCGGGCATGGGTTTGAATAATGTTGCACAGGCAATTCTTCTTGCAAATCTTGGAATTCCAGGAGTTATAATTATGGTTCTTTCAACTGTTACAACTAACTTTCTTGCGGCCAATTCCGCAGGGGAATCCGCCAAAGCTATTTTCCATAAGCTCAACCCAAAAATCGTAGGAGCAATCGTAAGTTTTATAAGTGCGATTATAGCAATTTTAGGCATTATGGGTCATTATATTAGTTTTCTTTATCTTATTGCTTCAGTATTCGCTCCAATGGCGGCGGTCTTATCGGTTTCATTCTATTTTGATAGGGATAATGAAGGAATTTCAAAATGGAATATGTTTGCATGGCTTGTTGGTTTTATCACATACCAATTGGCAATATATCAGGATTCTGTATTTCTAGGTCCCACACTTCTTGCTATCATCGTATCAGCATTATTGACATATGTTGGGAAATTTGTAAAAAAAGAAGTAAATATATTTTAACGGAGAGGTTTTTTCAGTCAAGTTATTATCATTGACATTTAACAATGATTAGGATATATGAATCTGTTAGGTATTGTTGTGATTTGCATATTAGATGTTAACTGCATGGTTAATTGAATATTAAAAAAATAAATTACGAAGCATAATATTAAAATTAAAAATAGCTATTAAAATGATATTATTGATTTGGAGGGAGTTATATGAATACTCATGCGATAGTTGTTCACTCACTTCTCTACACTACTTTTTTTAACAATTATGCTAATTAAATATTTTCTATTGCCATTCAAATATTATGAATGGTTATTATGAGAATTACAGTGTCATTATGATAATCTAAAAATATTTTTTACCTTCTAAAAAAATACACTCTAAAGTAAATATTGTCTTCACATTGAAAAAAACTACTTTGCAAAGTAGATTTTATATTTTTTTTAAAAAAAGATACTTTCAATAGTAAAAAATTTATATTAATTAAATCATATAATATAACAAGTGATGCCAATGATTAAAAGAGAACAATATCTTGAAGAAATACGTCCATTAATTGGGAAAAAAATAATTAAAGTTTTAACAGGTATTAGACGTTGTGGCAAATCTACATTACTAAAACAAATTAAAGATGAACTGATTGAAATGGGAATTTCAGAGGAGAATATTCTAGAAATCAATTTTGATTCCATGCACTATCAGGATATTTCTGATAAAGATGATTTAACTGAATATGTTTCCAATTTCATAAAAAATCCCGATGAAAAATATTATTTATTTTTTGATGAAATTCAAAACGTTGAAGGGTGGGAAAGAAGTTTATCAGGATTCATCGTCGATTTTGATGTAGACATATATGTTACTGGGTCTAATGCTAAACTGTTATCCGGAGAGCTTGCAACATTCCTCACAGGACGTTACATGGCATTTGACATTTATCCGTTCTCATTTAAAGAGGTAATAGAAATCAATGAACAAAAAGGAAACACAATTGAATTAAATAAACTTTTTGATGATTATCTGAAATGGGGAGGAATGCCATTTATACATGATGTAATTGAAAATCAGGATAACCAGAAAAAAAGATACTTGCATGATGTCTACAATTCAATAGTCTATGAGGATGTGCTCAAACGGGCAAATGTAAGCAGAATTGATTTAATGGATAAATTAATAAGATTTGTGATAATGAATGTCGGACATCATTTCTCAGCTAAAAGTGTCTCAGATTATCTTAAAACACGAGCCAAAAGGCATTCCAAACGTGAAACCATATATAATTACTTAACCTATTTTGAAAATGCATGTTTTATCAACAGAGTGCGCAGAGAAAATATCATGGGCAAAGGCATATTAAAAACTAACGAAAAATTCTATTTAACAGATCATGGATTTAGACAAGCAATCTATGGCCATAACAAAAGAGATGCACAATTAATCCTTGAAAATATAGTGTATATGGAACTTATCAGAAGAGGATATGAAGTAACCATAGGTAATGTGGGCAAAAAAGAAATAGATTTTGTAGCTAAAAAAAATGGATTAAAAAGATATTTCCAGGTTTCCTACGAGGTTAATCAGGAAAGTACTCGTGATAGGGAATTTGGTCCATTACTAAAAATTAATGATAATTATCCTAAATATTTAATTACAAAAGATGATAATGAATACGATTACGAAGGAATTGAGAAAAAACACATAATTAACTTCTTGACTGGAGATTGGTGGGATTAAACTATAAATTATTAAAATTTAATATTGGAAATATAACATCGTTTAACATAAGGAGAGGGTTAAGTTATTGAGAAATGTAACTGTAATAACTAGTTATATATAACTTAAAAAGTAAAATAATATTAATTAAAACAATTTGAGGTTATTTTATGAATACTCATGCGATAGTTGTATCACTTACCTCTCTACACTACTTTTTTTTAACACTTATGCTAATTAAATATTTTCAGTTCTGTTTTTGATATATGTACTAAATTTTTTAGTACATGTTATATCTACTATATTTTATAATACATACTAAAGTTTATATTATATTAAAAATATACTATATTTTATAATACATTTTTTGGAGGGTGGTAAGTAATGACAGATTTGCCTTGGGGAAATAACCAAAATTTAACTGATGAAGAATTTTACAATAGGGAAAGTGAACTAATAAACATCAAAAATATCTTGCATTCAACTAGTCAGGGCCATGCTCCAGATTTATTGTTAACTGGTATAAGAGGGGTTGGCAAAACTGTTTTTCTTAAAAAACTAAAACGGGAACTGGATGATGAATATCTGGTAGTATACATGGATTTTTCAAAATCCAAATGTTATCAAAAAAATCAAATGAACATAATAGGATTGATGGAACATTTCTTCAGAGAATTAATTCTTGAATCAAAAAATAAAGGATTAAACACATTAGACAAGCAAATAGAAAAATATTTCAAAGCTAATGATTTTAAAATCAGAGACTTCATCCAACTTGATAAAATACCTATACCAATTTTTTCAAAAGAAACAAATGAAGAAAAACTTATAGATTTCACATTGAATTTACCTGAAAAAATATATAATGAAAACCAAGACAAAATCAAAGGTGTTTTAATATTCATTGATGAATTTCAAATTATCAAAGAACTCAACAATTACAAAGAATCATTTTTATGGAAAATGAGAAGCTACATTCAAAACCAAAGAAACATAGCATACATATTTTCAGGATCAATGAGCCTACAAGACAAATTAATATCTGAAATTGCAAGTCAAAATGGAGCATTTGGCGGAAGAATGATTTCAATAAACATAAATCCCTTTGAAAAAGAAACTGTTAGAAATTATCTTGCTGAAAAAACACCATATATTCTATTCACTGATGATGGCTTTGATAGATTTTACAGATGTACTTCTGGAGTTCCATCATATGTCAATATATTTGCATCACTGCTACCAGTCAATGAGCAACTGGATGATGATGCAATAAAATTGTATTTTGATAAGAAAATCCGAGCCATATGTTCTCATTTAATAAATATATGGACAAGATTATCTTTTAGAGAACAAACAATAATCATAATTCTACTTGAAAAACCACTAAGGAGAATAGATATAGCAAATGAATTTGGAATATCAACAGGGTCACTAAGCAATTATTTAAACAATCTTCAAAATCAAGGATTAATACGTCTAAATAATGGAGTATACGAAGTAACTGAGCCTATCCTTAAAAGATGGTTGGAATTAGAATTTAAGGAAAAAGGAATTTATCCCTACAGAAATGTGTAAACTTACTTTAAATGAAGTCCATATCTTGAAAATAAGAATCCAATTCGAAGCCCTACAGTTAATGTAAAAACCAACTGTTAAATGAAAAGAAAAAATAGCTATTAATTAGATATAACTTGAAATTTAAAATATTAACTAACTATAGTTTTGGAGGGACTTGTATGAAAACTAATGATATTTTTGTACTGCTTTTCTCTTTTCACTGCTATTTATATGATGATTTTAAAAATAATCCTATAGTCCCGTAGGGTAGTGGCAATCCTTGAGCCCTGGACCCAAAGACAGCGGTTCGACTCCGTTCGGACTACTAATTATCCAATTATTTATCTTTTCAGTTGTTTTTTTTCTATATGTTTAATTTTTTAGTACCTGCTACCATAGAGGAAGTAATAAAGACAATTTCCAATTGGAATTGTCATGGCATGAGGTGCATGGTATCTGCTCGAAAATAACATTTCGCTCACAAGAGGATGTTAAATATCGAGAATTCCCAATTTCTTAAAAGTTGGCGGAAGTTAATTGAACTATTATATATAAAATTTGCTGATTAACTCAAATCAATTAAAATGAGCATTTCTAAAAGCCAAACTTTATTTAAAAGTAAATTCTAATATATAAATAATTATTTAATAAATGATGGGAACCCTAATATTTGAATCCTATATAAATCATGATTATATTAAAGAAATAGGATTCTACATCTCAAAGACATTAATGAATTTTGATAAATTTAAAAAATAGGGATTTGAATGAATTATGATTATGATGTTGTTATCGTTGGTGCAGGACCTGTTGGTTCAACGATAGCATTTTACCTTGCACAAAACGATTTAAATGTAGTGATGGTTGAAAAGAAAACACATATAGGATATCCGTTACAATGTGCAGGAATTTTAAGCAAACATATTTTTGAATATAATGAACTGCCTGATGAAATAATAATAAACACAATTAATGGAGCATTTCTCCATTCCAAAAACCATATTTTAAATGTCGGGACAGATGAAAGTGTAGCTTATGTAATTGATAGGGTGGGTTATGACCAATTTTTATCAAATCGTGCAATTCAAAATGGCGTTAGACTAATCAATAAAAAAGTTATTGATGTTGATATTGAAAAGGGGATAACTTATTTTTCAGATGAACAATCCATAACCTCAAAAGTCATTATTGGATGTGATGGGTCCAATTCCACTGTATCTAAAACTATTGGAAATATGCAGCAGAATTTCAATGCATCCCAAATTCTTGTTTCAATAAATGATGAAGATATGGACAATTTTAGAAAATCAAATAGAAAATCAGTTGATTATGTCGATGTGTGTTTTTATGAAGATATCGTACCCGGTTTTCTATGGATTATTCCTCTTCAAAACAATACTTGTAGAGTTGGATTGTTTTCCAATGATTCCCACAGACAGCAAAACACAATTATAACAGACTTCTTGAATGAAAATTTTGAATATGAAATAATTGAAAAATATAAAGGGTTCATTCCTATTTCCAATAACAAAAATCAATTGGTTAAAAAAAGAGCAATACTAATAGGGGATGCTGCATCACAAATTAAACCCACCACAGGTGGAGGATTATTGATAGCATTCGATTGCTGTAAAATAGCTAGCAAATACATTACTGATGCAATAAAAAAGGATAATATGGAATTGTTGAAAGGATATCAAAAAGAATTTAATAAAAAATATTCAAAGGAATTTAGCTATCAATTTAAAGTACATAAAACTTTAAATTTATTTAATGATAACGATTTAGATTATATTTTTGAAAAAGCGAAAGAAAGTGATTGTGAAAATATTATTTCCGAGTATGGGGACATGGACAATCAGTCAAAAGTTGTAAAAGAATTTATAAAAAGAGGTTTAATATTTAAAATTACTCCAAAATTTCTTTTCAAAAAAATAATGAATATATTTGGATTTTAAGTGAAATTAATGGAGTTATTATGTATTCGATTTCAAGACATTCCTGAATTACAGTTATCAGAATAAAAAATGATAATGGTGAAAGAATAACAGTTAATGAGTTTCCAAAGAAGTTCATAGAGATTTAAAATGGTGGGATCATGCTTTTTAAAAAGATGTTGAGGGACATTTCCGATTACAAATTTCAATTCATTTCAATCTTTTTATTGGCATTTTTGGGAGTATTTCTATTTTCAGGGATTAATGCGGAAGAAATGGGTCTTGAATCAAGCATTGATAATTATTATGATGAAACCAATATTGCGGACGGTTGGATTTATTCACCATATCTCAATGAACTTTTTCTAGAACAGGTATATATGCTTGGGCCAACCACCCAAATGGAAAGACAGCTGGTTTTGGATTCGCTGGCAGAACTTGATGACAATCCGGACATCACGCTGCATTTTGTTGAAAACAATACAATGTCCAAATTTTATTTGATTGAAGGGGAAAATCTAAACATTAACGATTCGGATGGCGTCTGGTTGGATAAGGATTTTGCTGATGCGAGAAATCTGGCAGTGGGAGATAATATCACATTCAACTGTGAGGGCATTCAAATCGAAAAGGAAATTAGGGGATTGGGTTACTCTCCGGAATATGTTTTCAATTTGCCTAGTCATTTGATAAAACAGAATTTTTCCACACATGGCTTTGCCTATATGTCTCATAAGGCTTTTCCATCAGATTCTGTACCTTACAATGTTTTGAATGTTAAATTTGAGGGGAATCCTGAAACTTATGATAAGCTGCTGGAATATCGTCTGGATGGATATTACAATTTATTCCTGCAGAAATCCGAACATCCAAGTGTAAGTGAATTTGACAATGAAATCAGCCAGCATAAAATGGCTGCAGATATTTTCCCATTTGTGTTCATTCTGGTTTCTCTGCTGATTCTTTTATCAACAATCAAAAGGATGATTTCACATCAGAGAACCCAAATAGGTATCCTGAAGGCCAACGGATTTGGAAACGGCGCCCTTATTATACATTATCTTTCTTATGGTGTATTAACAGTTTCTGTAGCATCAATACTTGCTTTGATTTTAGGACCTATCATATTGCCTAAAATATCATATGTTGCAGTGTATGATACGTATAGATTGCCTTATCTCAATCCTGCAGGTTTCATGAACTTCATCCACATAGTTGTTATAAGCATATTGATGTCAATTTTAGTTTCATATTTTGCAATTAAAAATATAATTCATGAGCCTCCTTCAAGCATGATACGGCCTGATGTGCCAAAAGCATCAACTTCAACTTTCGTTGAAAGATTCAGAATCTGGAATAGTGTTCCATTCAACATCCGTTGGAATTATAGGGATTCAAAAAGACATAAGTTCAGAGCATTGATGACATTTTTGGGGGTGGTTGGATGTACTGCACTCCTGATTTCGGCATTTGGATTGAATGATGGAATAAAAGATTCACAGGATTGGTACTTCAATGAAATCAATCATTTTGAATCAAAATTGGTTATCGACAAGGATGTAGGATTGTCTCAAATTGATAATGTTGCACGAAAGGTCAATGGTGACAAGCTGATGGAATCATACATTGACATGGAATCTGCCAATGCAAAAACTTCGGGAACGCTTCTTGTTTTAAATGAAACGGATTTGATTACTCCAACGGATGACAATCATGAAAAAATAAAAATCAATGATGGAGATATTTCTGTTTCAAAGAAAATTGCTGATTCGCTGGATATACGTGTTGGGGATACTCTCAAGTGGCACATCAAGGGTTCGGACAATTGGGTTAATGTAAAGATTGACAAAATACATGCTGATCCTTCTTCTCAGGGATTAATCATTTCGGCCAGTAAATTGGATGAATTGGGATTGAATTTCACGCCAACAAGTATCATAACCTCCGAACATGTGGATGGAGAATATGATGGAATCAAAGCAGTATACAGTCTTGAAGATATGAAGGACAACTGGAATGAACTTTATCAAAGCGTATTGATTTTGGTTTCCATATTGATGTTTTTCGCCATTGTTTTGGCAGTTGTCGTTACATATAATTTGCTTGCATTGACATTTCTCGAAATGGAATATGACATCACAATTCTTAAGATTTTGGGCTTTAGCAATTGGGCAGTGACAAAACTGTTGGCAATCCAGAGCCTATTTTTTATAAGTCTAGGCATCTTGCTTGGCATTCCTTTAGGTTATTATATTCAAACAATAATGTGGGCGTCATCAAGCAAAAGATTTTATCAAGTAGCTACATTATCATCTGCAAACTTGATTTCAACCTGCATAATTATTTTTGCAGTCTCAATAATCGTAATCTTTATATTTTTCTACAAAATCAAGAAATTGGATATAGTTGAAGAATCTAAAATTCTTGAGTGACTGAATGGTGTAAATTTAGTTTTAACAGATGCAGTATCTGGATTAATTTCACAGAATCAATAGATGATGTGATATCACTAATTTAATGTAATTACTTCCTTTTAAATGCAGCCTTCAGGCGCAATCCACTTAAGTGCAATATGCTAGTTGTATATGCAATGAAAAAGGCAAAAAGAAGACGCTTGGATTCGCCGAACATCCGTTCATCAAAAATAATTGGAGTTTCCACTACTTTAATCTTTTTTTTTCTAGCGGATTTTTTAATTTTCAATTTCAAAAGCACTTCTACCACAATATCAAAATGCTTGTTGGTCAGCTCCGGTTCCACTTCTTTTAGCCTGCAAGTATGATACAGACGAAAATCAGTAGTTAAATCTTTTGCAGGAATTCCCAGCACAATGCCATATACCTTATTGAGAAAACGAGAAATAATCTGTGAAATGAGGGAGTCATTACTCACTCCACCTTCCGTATAACGGGAACCGATTGCCACATCTGCATGCTCACTCATAAAGATATGATAAATGCCGGGAATATATTTCGGATTGTGTGATCCGTCACTGTCCATAATAAAAAATTTCTGATACTGTGCAAAACGGATGCCTGTATGAAATGCATCGCCAAAGCCTGTGGCTTCTTGATTCACATAGCGTGCACAGTTTTCTTCGCAAACATCTCTGGTGTTGTCCAACGGTTCCATGGAATCCACAACAATAATCTCGTAGGGTTCCCCGCATTCCTCCAGTTTTTCTTTAATCTGCGGCAGAAGCACACGTAAGTTTTCTTCTTCCTCGTAGGAAAGCAATACCATGCTGATTCCGTTTTTCAAAACCTCAGACATATTAATCATATTCCTTTATCTAACATAATAATCTTCAATGCAGACTGTATCCTCTAAATAAGGTGTTGAAACTTCGTGCAACAATGTATTTTCGGTTGCAACAATTGAATGCACAACACCAGGTTGAATGCGGATGCTATCATTTTTTGAGAAATATTCCTTTTTGTCTTCAAATTCAATATAACCTGACCCAGATAGGATGTACATTGTTTCATCCTTTTCAATATGGTAATGAAGAGATGTTCTAAATCCTTCCTTGATGTATAACTCTTTTGTCGAATACATTTCAGTTAGGATTAAAATTTTTTCATATCCCCAAGGTTTATCTGTTTTATTTTCATATTCCTTTTTTACAGCTTCTAATTCTTTATAAGTATCTACTGCAATCCAATAGATTCCATTTTCTTTAAAATAGCCCAAATTATTTTCTTTTGCAATAGTTGGGAAATAAATTTTTTCTATGTCTCCAGTCTTAAACTCACCAAAATCTATTTTAGATTTTGTGAAATAAATTCCTCCATTAATGTAATAATCTTCAAGAATAGGTTTTTCCTTAAAGGAAACTAAACGGTCACCATTCATTTCAACAATACCATATGGAGATTGCATTTGTGTGACAAACATGATTGCCGGCAGTGATGATTTAACCCCATATTCAATCATTGCTTTTATATTAACATCAGAAACAATATCTCCATTGCGTATAATGCATTGTTTATCTCCGTTAATTGCTTCCATTCCTAAGCGAATTGCATTTAATGTGCCCAATGGTTCATCTTCAATTACATAATGGATTTTTACTCCGTTGTATTCATCACCATATCTTTCTTTAATTTTCTCATGTAAAAATCCTGTAAGAAGATATACTTCATCAACACCGGCATTTTTAAAATCGAATAACTGTTTGTCTAGAATTGTATAATCATCCTTAATTTCAATTAAGGGTTTTGGTACTGTTTCTGTAACTGGCCTTAAACGTTTTCCCAATCCTCCGCATAAAATCATTCCAACAGTTTCCATAATATCTCCTTTTGGTTATATCTTATTAATTAAATATTAATCATATGATATTTTAATTTTTCTTCTAAATCATGATTATATGAAAACTCATGTGATAGTTGTCATACTTATGGTCTCTCTACACTACTTTTTTTAGAATTAATTTAATCTATTCATTCATTTTAAGGTTTCAATCACGCTTTTTACAAACTCCTTTTTCTTTTCATTGTGGATTCCATGTCCACAGTCAAAATATTCCACAGTTATATCATTGATTAGGTCTGTTACCTGCTGAAGGTCTTCATCGGTCAGGGCACCCATAATGATGCTGTCATCTCCAATTTCGGTATTTGCCTTCATGAATAGGGTTTTGCAGCTTATTTGTGAAAGAAGTCTGTTGTAGTCGATGTTGCAGTTGAATGCGTCGTTGTAGAAATTCTCTCCAAAGTAAGGGTCATACTCCTCCATTCCATTGAATGCCTCTAGGAATTTTTTTGGCCAGAATCTTATTTTCAGAGGTTTGTCGGGATGTTTTTTTCTGTATTTCAGTGCGGATTTTCCGGATTTGCTTCTGATTTTTTCCCTTGAATTTTCGGGAAAGAAGTTCCACATGTACTGGTTCATGAAGTAATAGTACACAAAATCTTTCTCTTCATCCTGATTGATGAAGTTGTGGCAGACCGTTGAAAGGTCGTTGTAGTTGTAGTACTTGAACCTTTTTTCCCCTGCACATGAAAAGATCGGAGGGTCTTCCAGTATAAGATTATCGCAGAGATCTGATTTTGAAGCGATATAGCAGGCAATGAGGCCTCCTGAGGAATGGCCCAATATGGATATCTTTTCATCAGTTTTGCATTTTATAAATTCAATCAAATCATCGCCCTGGCTTACTATATTGTATTTTTCCCTGTTGTGGGAGCTTTTTCCGTGGCCATAGCAATCAATCAGAATCAGATGGAATCTTTTTGACAGTTCCTTGATTACATCGGAATAGCTGCTTGAGTTTGCACTTTGGGCATGAATTATCAAAAGTATGGGGTTGCTGCTGTCAGCTTCATAATAGTTGATTATGCTGTTGTCAGATGTCTTGTATTGGCAATTTTCAAGTTTCATTCTCATACACCTGTTCAAGGTCAATCTTTTTGGATTTCTCTCTACGGTTATTCTTTTTAAAATATTTTATAATTAAATGTTTTCAATGATTACTTTTTTTAACCTGAAATCTATTCCATGTAAGAAATTTACTTCATTAAGGCGGAATAAATGTTAATGCTAATATATGAGTAATCAGAAACTTATAATCATGACTATGAATGATAAAATATCTGATTATATCACGTTTCCAAGAACATTTGAGAACTACAGATGGTACAAACCGATACTTGTTTTTATATTGAGTTTAATAATTTTGTCCATACTCATGGTAGCTATAGTAGCGGTTTTTTACATAACAGTGGGGCCTGAATTTGTTAAATCCGTTTTCAGTGGAGGATATGAAGCATTAACATCTCCAATGGCGATATTGTTTACTGATTTGCTTATTATTATATTTATCCCGTCATTATATATTGCATCAAAAATTGTTAATGACAGGCCGTTTTCTTCCTATTCCTCTTCACGCGGAGGATGGAATTTCAAGCTCTTTTTCAAGGCATTGGTAATTCCGGTAATATTGTATATAATATTTATGGCAATAGACACCGCTATTAGAGGACCTGAAGGCACATATAGTTTCTCATTAGCATTTCTTCTTGTAATCCTGATTTCTGTACCTCTCCAATCCATTGCAGAGGAGTATGTATTCCGTGGATTTTTTATGCAAACATTGGGCTCATGGTTTAGAATACCTGTTTTAGTGCTGGTTCTTCAAGCCATAATATTTGCACTGGGCCATGGATATAACTCCATAGGAATTTTTGAAACATTTGTTTCAGGTATTGGTTTTGGATTTTTTGCATGGAAGACAAATGGTATAGAAGTAAGTTCCGCTCTTCATGTTGCGAATAATTTTGCTGTTGGCTTGTTCGTCATGCTTGGGCTGCAGGCATCAAATTCCACTCCGCAATTATGGGATGTTGCAACATCAATTGTCTTTTTAATAATTCTATACGTTATAATGTATTACGTTGGAAAGAAAACTGACTGGTTTGGCGAAATCCCGGAAAACGCTCAAAATGAAGGATTATTCAATTTATGAATAATCTTTTTTTATTTATTGAATTCTTGAAATGTTAAAAAAATTTCAATAATAATAAATATCTATTAAACAATATTTAATAATATGACAGCATTAGATAGGTTTAAATTTGAAGATGGGGATTTTGATTTCCCGTTTTACAATAAGAATCCTCACATCCCCAAATGGGGTTGGGTTGTTTTATTTATTGTATGGTTTATGGGATTTTTCCTGGCAGTATCTGATAAGCTTCATTTTGCATTAATGGGCTGTATAGTGTTAATTGTTCCGGTATTGTATTTTTTAAAATGGGATTATAAAGCGATATTCAGAAAGCCTTCCCGCAGGGATCTGCTTCTTGTAGTGGCTCTTTTTGCAGGATATATGATATATTCATTGGCTATTGGAATGGTCTTGGAGCAAATTGGGATAGTAAGCAGCGGAACCGTAGACCCAACATCTGTAGGGGCCATGATACCGGTTATAACAGTATTTAATGTATTGGGTGAAGAGTTCATTAAATTCATTCCATTCATGTTCCTCTTGAGAGTGATTTACAAATACTCAAATAACCGTAAATTATCCGTAATCATTTCCGTCGCTTTAATAATGATAATGTTTGCATCAATGCACGCATTTAACCCTATTATGTTCATATTTGCACTCTTTATACAGGGCTTTGGATCAATATTTGAGTTTTACGGATACATTAAAACTAAAAACGTCCTGGTTTCATTCCTTTGTCATTTGTTAACGGACGAGTTTATTTTCATGTTGATGTTGCTTGGAATTGGCGGTTAAAACATTATTTTTCTGAATATGGCGATTAGTAATCATAAAAACTATTAATATAACCTTTGAAAATCAGATTTCCAGTCCAAGAGAATCAAGTTAATGTCAATGTTCTCATTAAATTAAAAGAAAAAAGTAGCTATTAATTATATATAATTTAAAAACGAAATAATTAATTAACTAATAAAATTATTGGAGAGGACAAGATATGAAAGGGCATGTGATAGTTGTCATACTTATGGTCTCTCTACACTACTTTTTTTTGAACTTATAATAATTAAAGATTTTCATTCGTATAAAACGAAACTTATTCTCGAAACTTTGATTTGCTGATGTGTTTTTGACATTAACACTAATGATATAGAAGATCAAATATAATTCAACTTTGCTATATCATGAGCCTTTTCAAACTAATCTTCGAATTTCAAATGGGTGATGTTAATAATCTTAAAAAGAAAAAGTTAGTTGTGATGAAGTTCACAACTTTGTCTTGTTATTGGGTGTTTGTGAGCATGCATATGTTTAATTCCATTATCTGTAATGATTTCGTCAATGATTTTAACACCTTCGTGGGAGTGAGTATGTTCGCCGTCATTGTGGAAGTGATAATGTGAATGTTCAGTATGTGCAGTATCGATTTTTTTAATTGAATCATCGAAATGCCTGTCATAGAGCAGTGCAGCATTTAGAACCACTAAACATGATCCTGCATTGTGAACAATTGCTCCAGTTACTGGATTTAAAAGACCCAATACAGAGCAGACGATAGCTGCTGCATTGATTGCCATTGACATTGCAATATTCGCTTTGATTGTAAACAATGTGGAATTAGACAGTTTTTTAAGATATGGTATCTTACCTATGTCATCTCCTAGAAGTGCAATGTCTGCAGCTTCGATTGCAACATCACTTCCAACTGATCCCATGGCCACGCTGACATCAGCTGTTTTAAGTGCCGGTGCATCATTCACACCATCTCCAATCATACATACCTTTTTGCCTTCACTTTTGAGTTTTTCAATCCATGAAAGTTTTTCTTCAGGAAGTAAATTGCCAAATACTTTACCGATTCCTACCTGGCCAGCAAAGTAATTAGCAGTTTCTGAGTTATCTCCAGTAAGCAATATGGTTTCGGTTCCAAGGTCATGCAATTTTTCAATCATGTCTTTGGAATCTTCACGAATCACATCAGACAAACCGATTAATCCGATAACCTCACCGTTCAATGCAACTATTATTGAAGCTTTTCCTTCATGTTTCATTTTATCCAATTGATAATCAACATCAACATCAATATTATATTCTGATAGAAATTTGGAGTTTCCTGCATATACCTTACCATAAGAATTTGTACATGTAACGCCCTTTCCGGGATACATTTTAAAGTCCTGTGGTTCTTCAATATCAATCTGAGCTTCTTTTGCATTTTTAACAATCGCTTTGGCTAAAGGATGTTCACTTAGTTTCTCACAAGAGGCAACAATTTTAAGCAGTTCCTCACTAGGCAAATCATCCCTAAGGGAGATAACATCAGAAACTTCTAAATTACCGTAAGTTAAAGTACCGGTCTTATCGAATACCAGAGTATTTAAACCACCCAATGTTTCCAGTGCTTCACCGGATTTGATGAGCACCCCATATTTTGTGGCCTGACCGATAGATGCCATGATTGCAGTTGGTGTTGCCAGAATCAATGCGCATGGACAGAATACAACAAGAACAGTAACTCCTCTTTCGAGGTTTCCTGTTACGATCCATGCTGCAATTGCAATTGCAAGTGCAACAGGAACCAGCCATGTCGCCCATTTATCAGCTATCCTTTGTGTTGGGGCCTGCTTTTCATCAGCGGCTTTTACAAGATCGATCAGTTTTTGAAGTGATGAATTTTCACCTAAACTTGTTGCCTTAATGTCTATGGTGCCATAGAGATTCATGGTGCCGCAGAATACTTCATCGCCGACTTTCTTATCGACTGGAAGTGATTCTCCAGTCATGATTGACTGGTCAAGTGATGAAGTGCCTTTTATGATTTCACCATCTACCGGTACGCTTTCACCTGGAAGAATTCTTAATGTATCGCCGAGTCTTATTTCATCTACTGGAATTACTTCTTCAGTTCCATCGGTTATTCTTCTTCCGGTTTGTGGAGTTAAATTAATTAAATTTCTTAAGCCTTTTTTCGCTCTTTCGACTGTCCAGTCTTCTAAGAGTGCTCCTAATGCCATAATCCATGCAACTTCACCTGCTGCGAATATTTCACCAATCATGAGTGATGCCACCATTGCTATTGCAATCAAAAGCGCAGATGAAATCCATTTTTCACGAATCAGTCTTGTCATTGCCAGAAGCAGCATTGGGATGCCACTTATAATTACTGTCCCCCATGCTGGGTTTATATAAATTGGAACATCAATTCCGAATATCATGAAAATAACTGTTATCAATAGGAATATACCAGAAATAATAGTCATTTTTAATCCGAATAGGAAATCGGTTATTTCATCAATCATATAAAACATCTCAAAGTATTACTTTTTTTGAATTCATTTAAATACTAAGTATTACTCAAAAATTTTTTCAAGAGTATCCCAAAATTTTGTAATGTCTTAAAAATTAAATTCAGTAACTACCAAACAGCCAAAAAGTATTACTTTTTTTGAGTTCATTTATATACTCAGTATTACTAATTATAATTTTGGAGTTGGAAGTATATAAAAGTATTACTTTTTTTGAGTTCATTTATATACTATGTATTACTAATTGAATATCAACATTAATTCCAAAAATAAATCTCTTCCGATATTGGAATCCAATATTGAAAAAATCATTGTTGTTAATGTAGACATTCGGGTCATGGTTCAACATACCTGTTCTGGCTTTGATTATCCAGGCAATAGCCTTCACACTAGTCCATGGATACAATTCCAGCGGACAGATTGTAATATTATTGAGCGGTCTTGATATGGATTTTTGGCATGGAAATCAAATGGTTTGGAAGTGTCATCTGCAATGCACTCTGTAAATAACCTTTTTGCAGTCATGCTGGAGGGTCTAATGATTGCAGAACCATCAACAGGCACTATATCAATTGAATCCCTCATAATAGATATCATTACCCTTATTGCAATTGCAGCAGTGATATATTATGTCGGTAAAAAGTATGATTGGTTTAGCTGAATCTTATCGCTTTGCCAATGGTGAAGCGTTGTTTTTTTTGTTTAAGTTATAGAAATTAAAAATCATTAAATCTCTTAAGTTTATTGGTTCATTGAAAGATTATTTCTTTTCTTATTGATCATATAAATTGATAAATTAAACTAGAAAAATAACAGATTCATTAAAATTATATAAGTTTAATTTAATTCATCAAACCGAAGTTTTTAAAAATAAAAAAATGGGCCCGACGGGGATTGAACCCGCGACAACAAGGTTAAGAGCCAAGCGCTCTACCAGACTGAGCTACGGGCCCCATTGAAAAAATTTTATAAAAATACAATATTAATTATTATATCATCTATCATATTTAAATGTATAACTTGAAATTTAAAATATTAATTAACTAATAAAATTATTTGGAGAGGAAGAATATGAAAACTCATGTGATAGTTGTATAACTTTTGTTCTCTCTACACTACTTTTTGAAATTTAAAATAATTAAATATTTCATTCACTTGTTAATTGTGCGTTGGAATTAAAAAGAGTATTATGTTTCCAAAGAGTTTTTGGATTATAGTATATATTTGGATTTCTAATATTTTTCATAATCTTTTGTGGAAGTAATTATATATTATTAAAAGATAAATATACATAACAAGTTTAGCTGGGATATTTTTAGAGTTTCTTTAATTTAAATCAAATATTTGTTTCAAATATGTTCAATGAATTATAGTTTACTCATGTTTATTATTATAGAACTTTAAATGATTTCATGTTTATAAAAGTTATAATCTGTGGTTTTATTATGATTTACACTCTCGATGAAATAAAGGAAAAAACTATACCTATTGCAGAAAAATATGGTGTTTCTAGAATGAGTCTGTTTGGATCTTATGCACGGGGTGAAGCAACTGATGAATCAGATGTTGATTTATTAATAAACAAAGGTGAAATCAAAGGTTTAATAGATTTCGTTGATTTTATTCATGATTTGGAACAATCTTTAAAATGTAATGTTGATGTTGTAACAACAAGTTCACATAACAAAAAATTTTTAGAAAAAATATGCAAAGATGAGGTTTTAATTTATGGGAAATAGGGATTTAGGATATCTTGATAACATTATTGATTATTGTGATAAAGTTGAAAAAATTCTTAATGAATTTGATTCCAATTATGATGAATTCATTGTAAATGATATCTTTCAATTATCTTGCAGTATGTGCATTATCCAGATTGGGGAAAATGTTGATAGGTTATCTGATGATTTTAAAGAAAATTATAATCATATTCCTTGGCGTAGTATTAAGGATATGCGTAATATCATGACTCATAAATATGAATCCGCAGAATTTGATGTTATGTGGTATGCATTGACAGTTGAAGTTCCTGAATTAAAAGAAGAGCTAGTTAAGTTGAAAAATATCAATTTGTAACAATCCATTTACTTTTTTTAACAGTTTTTTTTGATTTTGTATTATGTTTCCAACAATGACCTGTGTTATTGCATTGCTTAAGTATTGTAGATGTGGGTATTAATTAAATAGCTATTAATTATATATAACTTAAAAATTAAATCATTAATTAATTAAAATTATTTTGGAGAGAGGTTAATATGAAAACTCATGCGATAGTTGTATACCTTTTCTCTCTACACTACTTTTTTAAGACTTATGATAATTAAATATTTTCAATTGCCCTATCACTTATTGTTTACATAACTGAAGATATTTTTATAAATTTTTAGCTACATAATATTACTTACTGTGGTGATTTTATGGTCAGTTTAAATTTTGATGATAATCGTTTGAAAAGTACTCCCTTTTTTTATTTCATTAACTACATTAATGTTCTTCACGACAATTTCTTAAAAGAGAATTTCAAGGATATCACTCCCAGGGATTTCACTTATCTCTCCAATATTTTCTATCACGAAAACATTTCCCAAAAGGAATTGGCAAATCTGCTTTATGTTTCAGAAGCTAATGTTGCTCAAATCATTAAAAGATTGGAAAAAAGTGGTCATGTTAAACGAGAATTTTTAAAAGATGATCATGGTAAAAAATCTCTTAACTTAACTGATAAGGGTGAATCCATTTTCAATTTACTGTTGAACATGATTTATGAAGGGGAAACAGAAATTTTTAAAGATTATTGTGATGAAGACAAAATAAAATTTAAAGAAATGTTATATGTCTTTTGTGAAGGTGCAGCTGAATATTGATAAAAGTTAAATATTCATGAACCAAAAAAATAATATTATACTTAAGATACTTAAGTATATTATTGCTTAAAAGGTGAAAATCATGGCTGATAAGGAAAAGACTATAGAAGTATTGCAAGCTATTGTAACAGGTTTATCCGCAAATTCATTCGGACACAGAATTCAAGCTAAAATATTTGCAGGATTAGGATTTCCATCCCTTGGAGATAAATACATTGCACATGCAACCGAAGAAATGGATTTTGTAGAACAGTTTATGGACAGAATCCTTGATTTGGGCGGGGAAATCAAACAGGAAGCACAAGAAGCAAAACCTATATACACAGACATTGTTGAGTTCATAGAATATGACTACAATGTATCCGTTGAAGGAATTGCATTTTTAAATGAAGTAATGGATTCCGGAATCTTTGATGCAACCACCTATGATCTTATGAAAGTATATCTCAAAGATGAAGAGGAAGACATGTACTGGAGCGAACAGCAACTTGACTTGTGCAAAATGATTGGAAAACAAAACTACCTGACTCAATTGTTAATAAATGGTCCTGCTGCTGAATAAACTTTTTTTTAGGGTGGGAGAATGGAAATTAAATCAGTTAAAACATTTAAAAATGGATTCATGAATCAGGCCTTTGCTTTTGGCGGTGAAGAGGGAATGGAAAATTTCGATGCATCCATTAAATATCGGGCAAGCATTCAAAATTACCTAATTGACACAGGAGATGAAATAATTCTGGTGGATACGGGTATTCCTGATGGGTTAGCTATTCCAGAACCTGACGATTCAACTCCAATCTATAATGGTGAGCTAATAAGCAGTTATGTGGAAGCTTTGCAAAATTTGGGTTATGATGTGAAAGATGTATCAAAAATTCTTCTAACACACAAGCATCCAGATCACTCAGGAGAATTGTCAAAATTTCCAAATGCTAAAATATACATGTCAAAAACAGAAGCAGAAGAGTTAAAACTTGATGGGGACAATATCATAACAGTTAATTATGAAACCAGTTATAAGAATTTCCCGAAAGCTGAAAAAATTGTTGATGGAGTATATTTTATTCAGGCGATAGGCCACACTACCGGAAACAGTATAGTTATTGTGGAAGATGATGATTTATTCTACATGATTCATGGGGATATAACATATACTGATGAAGCATTATATGCAAACAAATTATCCATTGTTTTTGAAGACATCGAAAAAGCAAGGGAAACATTAGATAATGTACGGGAATTTATCAAAAACAATCCGACAGTGTATCTGTCAACACATACTCCATTAGGACCCGAAAACCTTGAAAACAAATATATTATGGATTTAGATAACCAACCTGAAAGTATTTATCCAAAATAAATGCTTTCTTGATTTCTTTTTTTGATTAAAATGAAAATATTGTATTATACGTCAACTGGAAATAATCTGTTCATTGCAAAACAATTGGGAGGAGAACTGTTAAGCATTCCACAATTGGTGAAAGATAATATATATGAAATTAAGGATGATTCTGTAGGGATTGTTTTCCCTGTGTTTTTTGCAACATCTCCTAAAACATTAAGGGAATTTGTTAAAAAAGTCAATATCTGTGCAGATTACATATTCCTCATATGTTCCTATGGAAGTGATGGTGATTACCATGCATTGAAAATCATGAAAAAAACTTTTAATAAGAGAGGAATTAACATAAACTACACCAATTCTGTCCTTATGGTTGATAATTTCTTACCGGTATTTGACATGGCTCATGAAATGGAAATCAAAAACGATTCAGATATAGAAAAGCAAATAGAAATAATTAAAAATGATATTATATCAAAAAAAGACTTCATCTATTCGAAAAAGCATTTTACAAATGTTCCATTCATTGAGAAGATATTGGAATCCACAATGACTTCAAAATACCATATAATTGCTGATGATGGCTGTAGCAGTTGCAGGATATGCACTAAAGTCTGTCCAAGGGGAAATATTGAAGTAATCGATGGTAAACCTCACTTTGGAGAAGCCTGTGATTTTTGCTTAAGCTGTGTGCACCATTGTAAAACTCATACGCTAAGCATAAATGATGAAGCAAATCCTAATGAGAGATATATAAATCCTAATGTCAAACTTTCTGAGATTATAAAAAGCAATAATCTTTATCAATGAATAAACATATTTATGTTAATCAATAATTTTTTTAATGGATGATTGCTTTCAAAGTTGTCATGTATTGATTAAAACATTGCTGGTGAAAATAGCTATTTATATATAACTTAAAAATGAAATTATTAATTAATTATAATTTGGAGAGGAGTTTTTATGAACACTCATGTGATAGTTGTATAACTTTTGTCTCTCTATATTACTTTTTTTTAGATTTCATGATAATTAATATTTCATTACTTGTTTATTGTGGTTGGAATTAAAAAAGATTATGTTTTCATTATATAATACTTATTTTTTCAGTATTAACCATTTAGATATGATTTAATTAAATCAGTGTGAGCATCATTTCACGTTATGTAATTTTCTCTTTTAGGCTACCCAGATAAATGCATGAAATAAATATTCAAGAAATAATAAGATTTTTCATGAGTTTGTCGGATATGTTTAAATGTTTAAAAAAATAAATACTTGTATAAGCAAGTATTTGGGTTGTGTAATTATTAACAAAAAAACGGTAACATTCATTATTTTTGTTGTAACTGCCATGATTACAGTCACTTCACAGTCTATGGTGAATACAAGTTTGGAATATATCATGAGAGATTTTTCAGTTAATGCAAGCCATGCACAATTGGTCTACACCACATTTCTCTTGGTTATGGGTGTTATAATGCCATCAAGTGCATACATCATCAACAGGTTCAAACTGAAACGAATTCTTGCAGTATCGTTAACCTCTTTCATAATTGGTTCGGTAATTGTATATTTTTCAACAAGTTTCTGGACATTGATACTTGGAAGAATTCTTGAAGCGGCATGCACAGGCATTTTGCTTCCCACAACACAAACCCTTGTATTTAAGCTAATGCCAAAGGAAAAATGGAATTTTGTAATGGGAATTTATGGCATCATCATTGGAGTCATGCCCGCTTTCGGCCCAACCATTGGTGGATACATTTCCGAAACAACTACCTGGAGAAACATTTTCCTGATTCTAATTATCTGTGCAGTAATCATGCTGATTTTGGAGCATATCCTTATTTCCCATGAACTTGAAACCAAGGATTATTCCCTGGATTTCATCTCATTGATTCTATCGGTTTTCGCATCCTTCGGAATAATGTTTGGATTTACAAACATCACACATAACAACATTTTCTCCATATATGTGATTCTGCCTATAATAATTGGAATAATATCTCTGATACTCTTTGTCAGAAGACAAAATGAGATTGAAAACTCTCTTTTGAATCTTAATGTTCTTAAAAACATATCTTTTGACAGTGGGGTCGTATACATTTGTCTTTTGTACTTTTCAATGTGTTCAATAAATATCCTAATGCCATTATACAATCAGAATATTGCCTATTATTCAGCAACGATTTCAGGCATAATTCTGCTTCCTGCAACATTGGTGTATCTGGTATTCAATTTCATAGGAAATATGATAATGGGCAGTATTGGAATTAAAAAACTGCTTATAATCTCAAGTATAATATCCACCGTAGGATTCTTGTCAATGACCACATATACCCTAAATTCAAGCATTGAATATTTGATTGTCACTCAGTCATTCAGATCTGTCGGTGCAGGATTGGGATTGATGCCTGCAACAACCTGGGCAATGAGCATTGTTTATGAAAATGTTGAGGATGCATCTGCAATCATAAATTCATCAAGACAAATCGTAGCAGCAATCGGATCATCCATATCTGCAGTAATATTAACCTTATTTATCAATGGAGACATAACACATAATATACAGTCACTGAATGGTTTTTCAAACACATCCGTAGTTTTGGCAGCCATTATGATAATTTCATTAGCAATTGTGATCTTTAAAATCAACGATAAAAATCAGAGTGAGGCATGAATATGGAACTGAATGACCTTTTACCTTTAGTTTATAAAATCAGATTGATAAGCAAAAGAAACACCCAATATATTGATAATAGATTAAAGAATTATGGCATGTATCATGGGGATTTTCAATATTTATACATTATTTATAAAAATAAGGGAATAACACAAAGGGAACTGTCAAAAAAACTTAATCTGCATGAATCCTCAGTAACAAGAGGAATAAAAAGACTTGAAAGAAAAGAATTCATAAAAACTGAAAAAAGCAATGAGGATAAACGCAGAAATATTCTTTCAATAACTTCTAAAGGCTGTGAAATGCTTAAGATAAATTTTAAGGAGCAAAAAAGTTTTGAGGAAAATATCGAAAAAATATTCACGCCGGATGAGCTAAAAGTTTTTGAAGAAAACCTGGAAAGAATTATCAAAATGTCTTGACTTTAGAAAATTGCCGGATGTTGTTTTTTTGTCTTGATTATTTGAATTATTAATGGCAACGGTTATTAATACGGAGTTTTGTTTCAAATTGAATATATCAATGTACAAGTGGAAAATAATTTTAAAATCTTTTCAATAGGGAGTTTCCAACAGTATTATGTAATCTATTGTCTAGACAATATTGAAGTTGGCGTTAATTAAATAGTTATATATAACTTAAAAATGAAATTATTAATTAATTATAATTTTGGAGAGAGTTTACATGAAAACTCATGTGATAGTTGTATAACTTTTGTTCTCTCTACACTACTTTTTTTTAGAATTCATGATAATTAAATATTCATCTAAATGGGAGAAACTGGAGCTAGTGGAAATACAAATCCTGAACATCTACTATAATCACTGACATAACCTGAACCAACTAATGATACAAGTTAACTACTTGAGTATTATTGGAAAAGTTGAGGGTAAGATGCTGAAATTATTTATAAACAATTGATGACAAGCAATTATTAGTTATGCCAACTCCAACATAAAGCTAGTCAAAAAGAACCAAAAGTTGCACAATCCGGATTCGCCCTTGCTGATTGGTGATGTTAAAGAGGATGATGTTGTAAAAGAGGTTAATGAACCCAGCTTTATTGATGCACAACAAAAGTTATTTTAATTATAGGTAAGTTCTAGAGGTTATCAATTAAGTTGAATTTTTAATATTACTTCTTTCAGCGAAAAGATTATTTTTAAATTATATGCTTGTTTAATCATGGTATGTAAAAACTTAACATTTATATATTATTAAAATCAATAATAACAATTGTTATATTATATTATGACGGAGAAATTAATATGGTAGAAAAGGGAACAGATGTGTTAAAGGAAGGTTTCGCCAAAATGACAAAAGGCGGAGTCATTATGGACGTAGTGAATGCAGAACAGGCTTCAATTGCAGAAGATGCAGGGGCGGTGGCAGTAATGGCACTTGAGAAGGTACCTGCAGACATTCGTGCAGCTGGGGGAGTGGCCAGAATGGCTGATCCAACAATTGTTGAAGAGGTGGTTGATGCAGTATCCATCCCTGTAATGGCAAAGGCAAGAATAGGCCATATTGCAGAAGCGCAAATATTGGAAACCCTAGGAGTTGACATGATTGATGAAAGTGAAGTGTTGACACCTGCAGATGAAGAATATCACATTAACAAAAAGGAATTTACAATACCATTCGTATGTGGTGCACGTAACCTTGGTGAAGCACTAAGGAGAATTGACGAAGGTGCAGCTATGATTCGTACCAAAGGAGAACCTGGAACAGGAAACATTGTAGAAGCAGTTCGCCACATGAGAATGGTGATGGGAGAAATCAGAACAATACATGGAATGGAGGAAGAGGAACTCTGGAAATATGCGCGAAACATCGAAGCTCCAATTGAACTTGTAAAGCAAACTGCAGAATTGGGCAAATTACCTGTTGTCAACTTTGCTGCAGGAGGAATTGCAACACCTGCTGACGCATCACTCATGATGCAGTTAGGTTCCGACGGCATTTTTGTGGGATCAGGAATATTCAAGTCAAACAATCCTGAAGCATTTGCAAAAGCAATAGTTGAAGCAACTGCAAATTACGACAAGCCTGAAGTATTGGCGGAAGTATCCAAAGGATTGGGCGAAGCCATGAAAGGTCTGGAAATGTCAACTTTGAGCGAATCCGACAGAATGCAGGACAGGGGAATTTAAAATTCCTCATATTTTTAATTATTTTTTAAGGTGCTTAGATGGTAAAAATCGGAATCCTAAATCTTCAGGGTGCAGTTTCAGAACACTTTGACATGACAAGAAAAACCGTTGAAAACTTAAAACTCGATATAGAAGTGGAAGAAGTAAGATACAGTGATGATGTTGAAAAATGTGATGGATTAATCATATCCGGTGGGGAAAGTACTGTAATTGGCAAGCTCATTAAGGAAAGGGGTATTGATAAAGTTATTAAAGAAAATAATATTCCTGTCTTTGGAACTTGTGCTGGAATGGTGCTTCTTGGCAAAAAAACAGATTTCAACCAGCCGCTACTTGAACTTATGGACATAACTGTTAAAAGAAATACCTATGGAAGGCAGAAGGATTCATTTGAAGCGGAAATTGAAATATTAAATCAAAAGTATTCTGGTGTGTTTATTAGAGCACCGGCACTTGAATCTTATGATGGGTCCAAAAATGATATTAAGATATTGTCAGAATTTGATGGTGAAATAATAGCCATTCAGCAAGGACACAACATTGCAATTTCATTTCATCCAGAATTAACAGAGGACACTTTAATTCATGAATATTTCATTGAAGAAGTTTTAACAAGTCTGAACCATTGACTGCTTTTAGAAGTTAATCAAATTGTAAACTTATAATGCAACAATTTTAATTTTTTAAAATTTGTTAACTTATACTTATCCATATAGGTTTTTCATGAAGAAACAATTGAAAGGGAATTCCTCCCATGATTCTAGTTAAGGACAATTATCCAAAAATATATAATATCCATTGATGAGTTTAATATGTCAAGAGAGGAATACGAAATATGAATATCTTAGATTTCTTGTTGGGTGATGAAATTTAATTAGAAGAGATTATAAATTTAATGTTATTATGCCAACAGCAACATGAAGTGGGTCAAAAGGAATCAAAAATTGCATAATCCTGATTCTCCTTTGTTGATTGGTGATGTTAAAGATGGTGATGTTGTAAAAGAGGTTAGAGAACATAGTTTCATTGAAACTCACGAAAAGTTCTACCACTTATGCATATTTTTCAATCAACTTTATACAAATATTTTGAATTAATATTCATGAAAAGAAAAAGTAGCTATTAATTATATATAATTTAAAAAAGTAAAATATTATTAATTAACATAATTGAGGTATTATATGAAAGGGCATGCGAAAGTTGTCATACTTATGTTCTCTCAACACTACTTTTTATCGAGCTCATGTTAATTAAATATTTTCATTTTTCTGCAGTAGGATGAAATTATATGACCATCAACTACTTTTATAAAAATTCGATTAGCATTAAAAAATTTAATGTAAAGATTAGATGGAGTATTTTGATTAAAATTTTCATGTTACGATATTGCAAAATTCAAATATTTAGGATTTGAATAATATCCTTTTGCCACTAACATCAATTTCTACTTTGTCACTAAGCGGAACATTGGTAGTGCCATTATAAAATTCAACATCATAATCTTCAGGTATATTTTCAATTATTTTCTTTAAAACTTCAATATTTAAAATTGCCATGAATAATAATTTATAAAAATCTGTATTTAAATCAATCTTCAAAATTTATCCCAAATCTATTCCAAACTTATTGCAAATTTATTTCAAATGTAAATTTTTAATTTATAAATGCATCAGGTTATGTTGCCCGTTTTCCATATCTCATATTCTTTTAAAAATTTCTTAACTTCAAATATATCTTTTATTTCATCATAATTTTCGTCTATTCTTTCTTTAATTGTTTCCATATTTGAAAAGCTAGAAGCAATATTAATTTCATGTTCTAGGAAGCTATTCATATCCAGGTACATATATGATTTTAAAAATTCTATTAATCCATCTTTTGTAGAAATTAAATTATCAATTGTATTTTTAAATTCATTATCTAAGTTTAAACTTTCTCCTAATTCGTACACGTTTATTAAATCGTTTGTAACATAGTTTAAATGTTTTTTAAGCATTAGGAGGTATTTGTGTTTTATGATATTTTCTAATTCATTTATTTCAGTTTCAGTTAAGATCGCCTCATTTTTTAAACCTGGCACAGTATTATGATTTTTAACATGAATTAATAATTCAAAGAGAAAATGAAGGTGATTCATATCATAATATTCATTTTTTAAAATTTCAAATCTATTTTCTGAATTAATCTTAATAATTAATATTAAACAGATTTTTTTCAATGTAGATCTATTATCATTAAAAATTTCTACATTTAATTTTTTATCTAAGGAAAAAATTAATTTTAAGAGGAATTCCGGTTCATTAATGTTATCAAGTCTATTATACAGTATTTTAAAAAATGCATTTAATTTGTCTGTTTCATTTAAATGTTTAAATGCGTCCAATAGTTCCTGTTCATTCTTAGAATTTATGTATGTTGTTATTAATGTAATTTCTCCTTCAGTAATATTTTTTACAATAGGATTTAATTTAAAGTATGTTTTAAAATGATTTGGGTGACATATTAATAATTTACCCTCACATTCAGAAGAATAATCTGAATAGTATTTAGTGTTATAGATGAAATTCATTTTTGGAAACAAATTTGTTAGTATATGTTTTAAATTATCATCACCTTCAACTATCTTTTCAAATTCACATTGCTCTGATTTTGCAATTTCAGGATTAGACAAGTACTCTCCTTTTGGAATAGGATATTTGACAAGTAATGATTCGTTATATTTAATTGTCTCATATACTTCAGGTTTAAATATTTGAATTGCAGTAATTGCAATGAAATCCTCAAAATTAACTTCATTTTTTATTAATTCAATGTTAAATTCTAAAAGGTTTATAAATCGTTTTATATCACGTATTGTTTTAAAAAAATAGAGTATTCCGTATCTTTTTTTGGTTTCATATTCCCAATAATCTAAAATATCATCTAGTCTATCTTCATTTAATTTGATATCATGTTTTTCAGATAAAGTAGTTAAATCCTCATTTAGGATATTTTTTAATTCTGAATCTGTTGCCAATGGCACATCCAATGCTACGTTAATAATTTTTTCAATATATTTTTCGCCATCAATATACTCATCATCTAATGATTTTGCAATAATTTTTTTATCAAATGAAAGAATATAAATTATATTATTAAAATCAGCCATTATTTTAATTAATTTAAACATTTCCTGAATCTCAGTAGTACTTACTCTATCTAAATCATCAATAATGCAAACAATTTTATAATCGCCAAGTTTATTGTTAATTTCATTTTTTAGTTTTTCAAGGGATTTTTCTTCTGAATCATATTTAAAAATTGAATTTAATATATTTGATATTGTTTTACTCTTTGTTGCAATTAATGGAATAGATGCTCCTTTGGCTAAATCAGATTTATTAATCTTAAGCCAATACCGTTTCATGTTCGCAATTAACTCATAATTTTCGTCACTATAAAATTGTTTAATAAGTTCATCAAAAAATTGTTCAATTAATTGATTATATGAAGAGTAAATCCATGGATTAAACTTCATCACTTTAATATTGGTATTTTTAAGATAGTTTTCAGTTAAATTTAATATTGATGTTTTACCTGAACCCCACTCTCCCATCAAACCTATTGTAATACTGTCATGATTATATTTAAAGTAATTTTCAATGTTCTTCCCTAAATATTCTGCATAATTATTAATATTCAATCCTTTTTTATCTTCAGTTACACTTTCAATGGGCTTTTCTGTTGTGAATGTGAAATCATTTTTTTCATTATGGTTTTGGTTGGTCATATTTGTGATTTTATTTACAAATTCATATATATTTTCCTATATTTCCTAAAGAATGAACTATCCGTTGTTGGCATTATGCAATGTCGATTCCATCATAAAATAAAAAATTTATTATATATTTTATATAAATAATATAATAAATAATATAATAAAGAAAAATTAAAATGATACTTAAAAATGATAGGGAGATTACATGGGATTTGCTGATTATATTAGAACTAGATTATTGAATAATAGGGTGGAACAGTACAACACTAAGCGTAGCTATTGGGGCGAGGATGAAAGGCAGCCTAGAACTGATGGAATCAACACTGGCCTTGATTTGATAGATGCCCTTCCTCCTGTGATTAATAAAACTATAGCTAATGCTAGATATGCTGTTAAGCTTGACGGTTATACTTCAGGTATTTTGAAAAACAGAATTGATAAAGCTAATGTTAATATTGTCCTGGTGGACAAGGACAACAAGCTTTCAGCTGAACAGAAATTGACTTTGATCTTGTGGGCAAGAAAAATCGACATCAGCCAAGTTGCTAAAAATATCCTGCAAGGTGGAATGGTTGATGGTGAGGGCGTAATTAAACCTGTAGAGCGATGGGACAAGGATATTGGAAAATATATTAAACCTATCTTTTTAGAAATCGGCGCCACAGGTTATGGCCTTAAGAAAGAATTTAATGATGATAATGAAGTGCAGCTATACCTTCATGAAATGCCTAAGGATGTAGTTAATGGAAGTCCTGAAGAGTTCAATAACTTCGTTAGTGTTGAAGAGGGTACATTAACGGTTCAATATGAGCCAGATGAAGTTATTAACTTTATGTATAATGAAATCTATTCTGAAGCTCAAAGTATTATCCTGAATTGCCTTGATGATATCTATCACAAATGCAATCTCGAAAGAAATCAGGTAGAGCGTATTAATAAGGATAATATTATTGAAGTCAAGCCTGCAATGGATGCCAATGGCCAGCCATACATTACTGAGCTTTCATCCACTGCTAAGGAAAATCTTTATGCTGATTATGGAACTACTGCAGGAAGTAATGTAGCTATTGTGCCTCCAGGAATTGAATCTAAAATCTTGGGTGGTAACAACTACCAGTCAGATTATACTAGGCAAACTGAAATCTTTAGAAATAATATCTTAAGGACTTTTGTTACTCCACAGTCTCAGGCAGGTAATGAAAGGTCTAACCAGAACGTGGCCGAGTACATTAACGATTCAGCTATTACAGGTTTCATTGTTAATGTAGCTAATGACCAGAAATGGGTCTTGAAGCACTGCAATGAATTGTTAAAAAGGCAAATGGATTTAATGGGCATTAAAGAAACTTATGATGTTTACTTAAGCTATTCAAGAGATGATGTTGTTAAGTATGTTATGGAGCTTTCTGCTGAAGGTGATGAAATCTATAAGAATTATCTCAGTAACTTTGAAGAGGAACAGCCTGTCGGTGAGAGAATTGTCAGTGAAAGCGGTACTGAAATATAATAAATATTTATATAAAATAAATAATAAAATATATAATAAATAAAATAATAAAATGTGATAATGATGAGACATGAACTTTTTGAAGTTGGATCATATGATTATTCCGACTTGGATGAAAGGTTAACTAAACCTGTTGAATGGACTGAAGAGGATCTAAAGCTGATTGCTGAAAACTATCGTGGAGGGATTCCGCTGACTGAAGAACACGATAAGATCTATATTGGCATTGGAAATGACATAAGCTATGAAGAAGGTAAGCTATTCATTGAAATCCCTGATGAACTGGATATGGAAGGAAAAGGCCTTTCTCCTAAAGTTGATGTCTTATTGAAAGATAATGGAGATTCATTTGGAATTGATACTATGAGTTTGATAGATGTTGGTGTAACTAAAAGCCCTAGAAAAATTACCCTGTTGAATTCTGATATAGCTGGAGATGTGGGTGATGCTGGAAATCCTGAACCTGCTCCTCAACCGCAGCCACAGCCTCAGCCTCCAAGCAAAGACGCTAATGTAGCTACAAGTTTATTATTAGAAAAATTGCAAGGCAAGGATGCGGAAATTGGAAAGCTTCAGGAAGAGATTAAAACTTTAAAAGAAGAATCTGAAAAAT
>NZ_CAMVTE010000030.1 GCF_947170395.1 uncultured Methanobrevibacter sp.
GATGCAATTGTTAACGTATGTCCTTTCTGTCACTTACAATTTGACCAAGGTCAAACTGAAGTAAACGAAAAATACGGAACTGACTTTGCACTTCCTGTATTCCACTTAGCTCAATTATACGGATTAGCTATGGGATTATCAGCTGAAGAATTAACCTTCGATGCTCAAAAAATTGATGCAACTCCTGCAATCAAAAAAGCATTAGGTGAATAGATTTAAGGATTTTCTAATCCTTTTATTTTTATTTTTTTAGGCATTGAAAAGACACTTGGGGTACTGTTATCATTCATTTGATAACATTTTTTTTATTTAATTTTTTTTGTTTTATTCTATACGAATTATTCGTAACTACCTTTATATATGATTAATAAGAAAAAATTAACTATTAATATACAAGAGGTGTAATTATGTTTGTAGCAACATTAGATGGTATTTTTAAATATTCTGACCTTCCAGAAGAATATGAACCATATGTACAATTTAAAGCAACTATTGATAAAAGAGAACTCAAACCAACTGATGAAATTGCAATCCTAAATATTGCTGGTACTTCCACTCATCATGTTTTATTTTTGGATTCCTATCAAAACACTGCTGAGATTGAAAGAGAATTGAAAGATGCAGATGCAAAAATCAATCATACTACTTTAAAAATCATAGGTGGACATTTATGAGCTTACCCTCAGAGCAAAATTGGTTAGTTCTCAATCATCTTCTTATAGATTTGAATAAGAAAGGATATGAAATTCCTAGTGGAATTAACCCTGAGATGGGATTAATAAGATCAACTATAAGTTCATATAAAAGAGATCCTTCCCATCCAGAATTGATTAATGAGTTGTCAAAAGCTGAAATGTCTTTAAATAATATTCAAGGAACTCTTTTAACTATTGCTGAAGAAGAAGGCGACGAATACGTAGATGAATGGCTCGAGTTATTAAAAAGAGTCATGAGAGGTGAAGAAGTTTTTGAATTTGCAAAATCAAGGTCAAGATTCCTTGTAAATGCACCACCTGGCTTAACTACTGGTAGAATTACACTAAAAAATCCTTTAGCTGAAGAAAGAGTTCAAGAAATTGCAGAATGGAATGGTCTTATAATTGAATTTGATGATGATGTGACTATTCAATTACACGGAGATAAACCCGACCTTCAATTAGGTTTAAAAGAAATGGGTTCTTTCTTTTTAGAACAACAAGGGTGATTTTATGACTAAAATTTTAGCAATTAGTGATGTTCATGGTGAAGAAAACGAAAATTTATACACTTATTTGAATAATAATGATATTGATTTGGTATTGATTCTTGGAGATATTACTGATTTCGGGCCTTTGGATTTTGTAGGTCCTTTCATTGAAAAGGTAGCAGACTGCGGTGTTGATGTGATAGCTATTCCGGGCAACTGCGATCCTAAGGGTATTTGCAATGCCATTAATGACGTATCCTTCTGTTTACATAATAATATCATTGCTTACGGTGATGCCATATTATTCGGATACGGTGGTTCCAATGAAACTCCATTCAATACTCCTGGAGAAATTCAGGATAATAAAATCTATGGTGATGTTTACGAACTTTTAGCTAATTATGATTATGTCTATAATGAAGAAGTTCCTAAAGTAAAGATATTGGTTACCCATGCTCCGCCATACAATACTGAAGCGGATAAGGTGGAAAATGGGGAGCATGTCGGCAGTGCCGGTATTTTAAAATCAATTCATGAATTTGAGCCTCAAATTAATTTATGCGGACATATACATGAAGCAAGATCCCTTAGTAAAATCGGAATAACCACTGATGTGGCAAATCCGGGTATGCTTAAGGATAATGGTGCCGTTTTGGTTGATATCAAAGACGGAGCAAATTACGAAATAAGCTTAGTTTCTTTAGATGAATAGATATTCATCACTTCTTTTTTATTTTTTTCTTAAAAATCAAATAACAACTTTTATTTAATATTAAATAATAAATATTTTATTAGATTTTAATTGAAGATGTGTTATTATGATTTGGATTACTGGTGATGTGGATGGTAAATTGTATAAAGAACCTTTTTCCAAGGGTATTTTAGCCCGTTCTTTAAATGTTGCGGATATTGGTTCTTTAAGAGCTCATGAAATTGCTAGTGATATTGAAGCGGAATTAATAAGTAAAGATGTTACTGAAATTTCCAATTCAGAATTGGCTGATGTTGTTTTAACCCATCTTGAAAAGGTTGATTCAAATGTTTCTAAAAAATATAGGAATTGGAGGTCTCTTAGAACATCCAAAAAACCACTGATTATTTTGATAGGAGGGGCATCAGGTGTTGGAACCTCTTCAATGGCATTTGAACTTGCGAACCGATTAAGATTAAAAAATCTTATAAGTACTGACATGATTCGTGAGGTAATGCGTAAAATTGTTTCAAAGGAGTTAAGTCCTGTTATTCATAAATCCAGCTTTGATGCATATGAAAGCATTAGAACACCATCAATTAGGATAGATTCCGTTATTGAAGGATTCATAAGCCATGTTGATGTTGTAAATGTTGGAATTGAAGCGATTATTGAACGGTCAGTTAAGGAAGGTATCAGTACAATTATAGAAGGTGTTCATGTAGTTCCGGGGTTCATTAGAAAGGATTTGCTTGACAATAACAATATTATTATTTTCACATTAACTGTAGATGATGAGGAATCCCACAAACAAAGATTCTATTCAAGATGCAGACAGCCTTGGGTAAAAAGGTCTCTTGATAGATATATGGAAAACTTTACCACTATTAGAAAAACACAGCAATTTTTAGTTGAACAGGCTAAAATTCATGATTCTCGTATTATTAACAATGTGGATATTAATAAAACCATAGACATTATGGTTAATGATATTCTCGAAGAATTTGGAGGTATTGAGAATGTTGAACAAGAAAGTTAAGGAAATTATGACCACAGATGTCATTACAACAACTTCTGATATTGATGTTGTATATGCATTTGAAAAGTTAATGAAACATAAAATCAGTTCACTTCCAGTAGTTGAAGATGACAAACTGATCGGTATAATAACTGCAACTGATGTTGGTCATAATTTGATTTTGGACAAATACGAATTAGGGACAAGTGTTGATGAAATAATGATTAAATCTGTTAGTACTGTCTCTCCGGAAGACAGTATTGAAACAGTGATTAACCTGATGAAGGAAGGTGCCTCTTCAGGTATATTGAATCAGCTCCCTGTTCTAGAAGATGGAAAATTAGTAGGTATTATTTCTGATGGAGATATTATTCAGGAACTATTTTAATTTTACCTATTTTTATTTTCTATTTTTAGTTTTTAGCAATTTTTAGCTAGTTACTATAATTATATTTTTTTCTAGAAAACACTTTTTTTTACATTATTTTTCTATTCCAGTAATTATTTTCTTTCTAGTAATTGGATTTTCACTAACATTTATATAATATTAACTTCATATAATAATAGTGGCTAGACCGGAGGGTTAGGGGTCCTCTGTAAGCACACACCCCCTTTGGTGCGGTTGAAGTTCAAAAGGCGGCTTTTTAAGAGAATATAAGCCTAGAAAAACAACATAGAAACCTCGTCCTACAGGATTGGTGGTGGTGAAGTTTTTACTGGAGGGTAAAAATTAGTCATCTTTAGTATAGGAATGGGTCAGGCCCGGAAGGGAGCAGCTTTACTATTAACATTCAATGCTTGTAGAATCCCGGGGTGGAGTTGGCTTTTTTAGATCACTTATATTTTTGAGATTAGTCCACTTTTGAACATGCCATTTATATAAATAATTAAGTTTATAAATAAGTTTTAACATATAATGTATTATACTGTTTTTTCATATGTCGGGATGGCCCAGCCTGGTACGGCGTCGGACTGCTAATCCGATGGTCTTATGACCTCCGGGGTTCAAATCCCCGTCCCGGCGTTTTTAGTTTTTGTTATCTATTTCTTGTGCATGGTCATAACTTAATCCTAAAGGACATGCATGTACCATAACATATTTTATTTCAGGTATTTCATTTAGGATGTTATTCTGAACTTCATGCACGATTTTATGGGATTCATTTAATGTCATATCTCCATCAAGTTGGATATGTAGGGAAACTGTAGCATAAGAACCTAAATAATCGACTTTGATGTTGTGTGCATTTTGAGCTTTTGGAGTATTTTCCGCAGCTTCCATGATTTTATCAACAAACTCTTTTGAGGGCACTTTTCCCATAATATTATCTATATTTTCTTTTCCTATTCCAATTGCTGTTTTAAAAATCAATGCGCTGATGAACAATGCGATAATCGGGTCCAAAATAGGATATCCTATATTTGATACAATAATGCCTGCCAAAATTACAACTGATGAATAAATGTCTGTTCTTTGGTGTTTTCCATCAGCTACAATTGCAGGACTTTTTATTTCTTTTCCAATTCGGATGATGTAATTACTAACAGAATAGTTGACTAAAATGCCAACAAATGCCATTATTGCAGCTGGGGTTTCTGGAACTGTGATTAATGATGGATTAAATATTCTTTCAACTGATCCCTGGAATATTTCCCAGCCGATAATTGCCAGAAAGACTACTATTATCAATCCGCTAATCGCTTCCGCACGTCCATGGCCTATTGGATGTTCTTCATCAGCGGGTTTCTGTCCGAATTTAAATCCAAGGTATGCAATTATTGATGTGGTGATGTCTGAAAAGGTATGTGCTCCTTCTGATATCAGCGCATAACTTCCGGACATTATTCCAACAATTACATTTAAAATAGTTAGAACACAATTTGCAAGGACAGCTACAGTTACAGCTTTTTTACCGCCTTTAAGTCTTAATTCATCCATTTACAACACGCTCTTCAAGTATATCCATGGCCTTTTCAATATTTTCATATGAATTTGCATATGACATGCGTACGTGTCCTTTTCCATTGGATCCGAATGCTACTCCCGGAACTGTGATTACTCCAGCTTCTGCAGCTTTGCTGACAAAGTTTTCATCATCTATTTTTGGAAATACATAAAATGCGCCTTCAGCATTTACTGTTTCATATCCCATTTCATTCAATCTTGAAACGATTAGATTTCGTCTGTTTTTAAATTCATTAACCATCTTTTCCACTTCGTCTTGGGGTCCGGTTAATGCTTCGTATGCTCCTCTCTGTGAGGTTGTATTTGCACAGGCTATGTTGTATTGGTGTATTTTTAGCAATTCTTCTGTATAAAATTCATTTGCGGTTAAATATCCGATTCTAAGGCCTGTCATTGCGTATGTTTTTGAAAATCCATTTAATGTGATTACATTATCGCTGTATTTTGCAGGAGAGTAATGTTTTTTATCATAAATTATTTTTTCATATATTTCATCAGAGATTATTAGAAAATTATTGTCCATTGATAAATCCGCAATAGCTTTAATGTCTTCTTTTTCCATTACTGCGCCTGTTGGATTTGATGGTGAATTTAAAATTATTGCTTTGGTGTTTTTTGTAATTTTTTCTGCTACGTCGTCTGCCTTAAGTTTAAATTCGTTTTCCATTTTGCAGTCTACCGGTACGATTGTTCCCCCTGCAATATTTACGCATGCTTCGTAAGATAAAAAACTAGGATTTGGAAGAATTACATCATCTCCCTTTTCGATGAATGCCTGAGCACACATGAACAACGCTTCACTGGCGCCTACTGTAACGATAATATTTTCAGTATTTGTTTTTATGCCATTTTCGTTTTTAAATTTTTTAACGATTTCTTCTCTCAATTCGATTAATCCCTTATTTGAAGTGTAATGGGTATCATTTTCATCGATGGAATTTTTCATGGCATTTTTAATATTTTCAGGAACATTAAAGTCAGGTTCACCAATTCCAAGGTTTATTGCATTGGGATTTGCAACTTCAAACATTTTTCTAATTTGTGACAGTTCAATTGATTTTGTTCTGCTTGCTGGATTTATCATAAATTTACCTCACTTATTATATTATATATTATTATAGTAAAAATTATTTTTTCTAGTAATGATTTTTTTCACATGATCCGCAATTATAGCATGGGGATACTTCACACCATGGGGTCTGCTTTAAATTTTTCAATCTTCTGTTTTCAGTTTTCAGAAATCTTTCATTAATTCCAACATCAATATTGCTCCATGGCAATTCATCATCAATATCATAATCTGGAGTAAGTTGCCTCCATTCTTTCATGGTAGGTTTTTTTGTCAATGACTTTTCAATAATGTCACCAACATCACTATTTCCACAAGACAATATATATTGAATAAGTCCTTTTTTAGGACTTTCACATTTTATGTTATATCTTTTCATTTCACGTTTGATATATCTGGTTTTATTTTTTATATCCTTAAAATTATAACTCTCCCATTGCAGTGGCGTGTGGGGTTTTGGTATTACCGGATTGACACTGAACTTCACATTTCGGATATTGGTGTGCATCTCTGCAATTTTTTTCATATACTTGACAAGTTCTTCAATGTCTTTTTGACTTTCACCAGGAATTCCAATCAGGAAATATAATTTTATTTTAAAATTCAATTCAACTGCATCTTTTATGATTGAAAATATCTTTTCATCGGAAATGTCCTTGTTGATAACTTTTCTAAGTTTATAGATGGATTCCGGAGCAAGGGTTATTGTTTGCAAACCGCTTCTCTTAAGTGTCTCTAATGTGTCCCTTGTTATTGATTCGATTCTAAGGGAAGGTGTTGAAATCTGAAACCCCTCTTTTTCAAGACCTTCTGTCAGATTTTCCAGGTCATTGTAATCGGAGACTGCCGCTCCTATTAATGTAATTTTATTCAATCCCGTATTTTTCCTGTTTTCAATTGCTATGTCAATCAGTTTTTCACAATCGGTTTCTCTTACGGGTCTGTACAGATAGCTGGACATGCAAAATCGGCATCCCCGTGTGCATCCTCTTGAAACATTAAGCATGATTGTGTTGTTGAAAACGCTTTGATAATTTTCATCATCGCTTTTGCTGAGTATCGGTTGGGTGATGTGGTAGGCACTGTCCATATCTTCGACTAGCGATATTTTGGTTTTATTGTTAAATTCAGGAATGTAAATTCCCTGAATGTCCAGAAAATCTTTTAAATCTCTTTTCGGATTCTCAAGATATTTTTCTAAAAATTGGCTGATGGTATTTTCCCCTTCTCCAATAAAGAAAAGGTCAATATAGTCGGATAATGGCATGGGATTTGCTGTTGCGCACGGACCTCCGGCAATTATAAGTGGATCATCACAAGTCCTCTCCTTTCTTTTCAAGGGAATTTCTGCCATTTTTAACATTTCCAATACATTAAAGTAGTCCTCTTCAAACTGTATTGTAAAACTTATCACGTCAAAGTGTTTGCTTGGAGTATTGGATTCAATGGATTTGGTTTCCGGATATATTATTCTTTCACACCAAATATTTTCCATTTCATTAATTTGATTGTATAATATGTTGAAACCTAACGATGACATTGCAGTTCTGTAGATATTCGGATATGCAAGTCCAAAACGAACATCGATTTGTTTTAGGTTTTTTAGAAATATATTTTTTTCATATAACATTTAATCAACTGTTTTTCATAGTTTTTATGAATTTTTCACTTTTTCAATTAAAATGGCTTATTTTCTTTGCAATTATCTTCAATTAACTCATTTTTCCTATTTGATACAATAATTTATTGAATCGCTTTATAAAAAGTGAAAAATGGATTATTTTTATTATAAAAGGACATTATATTAAAATTTTATTTTTCATCGTTAATAAAAATTTTTAATTTGAATTCAAGTTATTTAAGCTTATCTTACTTTATTTCAACATGAATATTCTTTTATTTTAATTTTATATATAATTTCTATCTTTTTTAGCTAATTTAGTTAATTTTAATAGGTTTTTCAATTTTTAAAGTTGTAAAAACATTTATATATGGATTAAAATATATAATTTATCCACTCATTATGAAATACTATATGTTAGTATAATCATATTTTACTATAAAATTTTCGTAATGAGAACCAAGAGGTGGAAAAATTTCGATAAAAAATAAAGCATTCATTGTATCAGTTGTGCTCATGTTCTTTGTATTGGCTGGAACAGTATGTGCAGCAGATGCGACTTATGCTTCAAATACAGAAGATTCAAATTTAACTGCAGGTAATGTTTACACATTATCTCAAGAAAAATTAGAAGTTTCTAACGAGGATTCTATCTCAGAAACTAATATAGTTAATTCTCATGATGATAATTTAAATGATTATCCTGAAGGCTCTGTTCTGACAAGCAGTTATGGGTCTTATTATGAGGATAATGGGGATCAAAAATTAGGTCTTGCAAATCTTGAAAGTGAAGTTGTTGCAGTTTCACAAAACGAATCAGCATTGGCAAGCAGTGTTGTTGATGATATGTTATCTGCAAGTAAAGTTTCAACTTCTTTATCTGTGGTGGACACTCATTATGATAAGTCTGCTACCTATTTTAAGGTAACTTTGCAGGACAACAACGGTAAAGCTGTAGCTAATCAAAAAGTAACTTTGAAAGTTAACGGTAAATCTTTCACCGGCACTACAAACAGCAAGGGTATTGCAAACATCAAAACCACTGCTTTGGCTATCGGTACTTATACTGTATCTCTTAGTTATTCAGGCAGTTCCGGTTATTCAGGTTCATCCCTTTCAAAGAAAGTGAAAGTTTTATCTTCAATAAGTGGAAAAGATGTAACAAAATATTATGGTACAACCAAATATTATACCGCAACATTCTGGAAAGACAACTCAGTATTGGCAAATACTAAAGTCACATTCACTATCGGCAGTAAAAAATACACATTCACTACTGATAAAAATGGTGTTGCAGTAGCAAAAATTGGATTAAATGCAGGTAAATATGTAATTACTGCAACAAATCCATATTCCAATGAAAAAGTAAAAAATAATATCGTAGTTAATAAGGATACAACTACAATTAGCGGAAATTCAAAAACATATATCTTACCTTACAATTATTATACCTATACCGTTACTTTAACCTCTAAAAACGGAGGTCCTATTAAGAATGGTAAAGTATCTTTCAGTTATAACAATCAAACTGTCAGTGCTAAAACAGATAAGGATGGGAAAGCTTCAACTGTTATTCCTCTTCTAAAAGAAGGTACTTACAAAATTACTTATAAATTCGCAGAATCCGGTGGGTATTATGCATCATCTTCATCTGGAACAATAATTATTAAAAGTGCTTCAACTAAATTCACTGCTTCAGACTTAAAGATGACCTATAAAGACGGTTCAAAATTCTCTGTTAAATTTACAACAAAAGATGGTAAAGTTTTAACTGGTAAAACCATTAAATTTATTTTAAATGGTAAAAATTATAAGGCTAAAACTGATTCAAAAGGTGTTGCTAAATTGGATGTTGGGGATTTAAAGCCAGGCACATATAAAGTGAAATTTTTATATTCAAAATTAGGTTCAAGTGACTATCTTTACGGTTATAGAAATATAAATGTTGATAAAATCACTTTAAAGGTTTATGCATACAATTTGGATAAGACATATGGAGATAATATACAATACAAAGCAACCGTTAAGGATGCTTCTGGAAACGTGATGAAAAATATCCCGGTTAAATTTACCGTAAACGGTAAGGACTACACTGCTAAAACCGATTCAAAAGGTGTGGCAAAAGTCAACCTTAAATTGGGCATTGGTTACTATCCAGTAAAAACAACAGTTTCAGATTCAAGTTACAAATCAAATACTGTGTCTAAAAAGATTTTGGTAAACGGAACTAAATTTAGCCATAGTGAATTGTACACTTCAGCTGGATCAAAGGTATATTATTCCGTTAAACTTCTTGATGGTAAGAGTAATGCAGTAAAAGGCGCTGCGGTTAAATTCACATTTAACAGCAAAACCTATAATGCGAAAACTGACTCTAATGGTGTTGCAAAAGTTAATTTAGGAAGTTTAAAAACTGGTGATTATTCCATCAGTTTTGCTCATGATAAAACCAAAGCTTCATCAAAGATTCATGTATTGGATAAAGTTTCCATGAAAGACATTATTCAAGCATCTAAAAATGTAAAAAGCTACATTGAAAAGAATGGCAAATTACCATCAACTGTGAAAATTGGTTCTATTACATATTCCACTGCAAATTATTTATATTTAGCTTCAAAAGCTATTGTAAGTTTAAATTCCGGTAAAAAAGATAGTATTGCTATTAAAGATATTAAAAATCCATCCAGTCCGGGTGCAGCTTCCAATAAAGGTAATCTATATAATTATCTTGATGTTGCAAAAAGCATTATTAAAACTGCAGATTCCAAAGGTCAAATGCCTAATTCTGTAAGTTCTAGTGTTGGTACTATTGGATATAATGGTATTGTATATGCTTTTGCTCGTGTTGTCGCATTTTATGACAATAATGATGATTTAATGCCAGCATATGTAGCGATTAAATCTTTAAGTAGTTCATCAACTAACAAACTTAACTCTAAAAATACCATAACTAATTTGGCAGCTTATTTGGCAGCTTCTACAAATTGTCAAGTAAACAACAGTCAAATTAAGCAGTTAGTTAACAAGTTGACTAAAGGTATTGATTCAGATAAGGAAAAGGCAACAGTAATCTATAATTATGTAAGAGACACTATTTCATATAGTTTCTATTATGATACCAAATACGGTGCTGTTGGTACTTTAAATTCCAAAAAAGGAAATTGTGTGGATCATTCACACCTGCTTGTAGCTATGTATAGGACTGCTGGTCTTCCAGCCAGATATGTGCATGGAACCTGTACCTTTACAAGCGGTACTTATGGACACGTGTGGACTCAGGTATTGATTGGTGATACTTGGGTTGTTAGTGATGCAACTAGTGCTAGAAACTCGTTTGGAAACGTTGTAAATTGGAATGCTAATTCTTATAGCCTTAAAGGTTACTTTGCAAGTATTGGATTCTAATTTCAATTTTTTTATTTTTTTTCTTTCTTTTTTTTTAAATAGCTAATAATTTATAATAGTTCTAATAAATTTTTAATTAACAATCTAATTTAGGACAATATTATGAATTCTGGGAAATATAATAAGGTGGCTGTTGGCGGAACTTTTGATAAATTTCATGACGGTCATAAGAAATTGTTATCCACAGCTTTTGAAATTGCCGAAAGTCTGGAAATTGGAGTAACTTCAGATGAATTCGGTGGTTTGAAAGGGGATATTGATTCCTGTCAGGAGAGAATGGATAATCTCAAGTCCTTTTTTAAGGATAAATCTAATTTTGTTATCATTCCATTAGATGATCCCTATGGAACGACTATTTATGATGATAGTTTTGAAGCAATTGTGGTTAGTGAAGAGACAGAGCCTACTGCAGTTGAAATAAATGAAATTAGAGTATCTAAAGGCATGAAACCTCTTGATATTGTTGTAGTTAGTTTTGTTTTGGCATATGATGGCATTCCTATTTCATCCACTAGAATTAGGCGTGGTGAAATAAATAAAAATGGAAAATTTATACAATAATCAGAAAATAATCGACATGTTTATATGTACAATTCGATAAATAGAATACTATAACATATTTGTTATTATTTTTAATATGATTATATGTTTTGTTTGAGGTGGTTATATGGCAGTAAAAATTGATTCAGATAAATGTGGACATATTGATAATTGTCCAGTACAAGGATTATGCATTAAACTTTGTGAACAAGGAGCAATTATTGAAGAAGACGGTGACGTAAAAATCGTCCCTGAAAATTGTGATGATTGCGATCTTTGTATCCAAAATTGCCCTAATCAAGCTATTTCTAAAGCATGAGGTTTTACAATGTTTAATGTGGAAAGAAGTGGAGTTGAGCTCCGTAAATTAGCTTATAAGGATGATAAATGTGTGGGATGTGGCATCTGTACCGATGTTTGTCCTACTTCTTCATTAAGATTAGGTCCTGTTGTGCCTATTGCACGTGGATTAATTGAAATGGATTTGGTTTCATGTAATGCAGATTCATGTGTTTTATGCGGATTATGTTCAGTCGCTTGTCCATTTGATGCTTTATCATTAACTATTGATGGTGAAGATATCTGCGAAATGGGTAACTATCCTAATTGGGAAACTGAATGTGTTGTCAATGAAGAAGAATGTATCTATTGTGGCAGATGTTATAAGGTTTGTCCTCGCGATGCAATCATCTTTGAGAGAACTCTTCCTGATAGACAAGAATTGGTAAGGGGAGAAATTTCCATTGATAAAGATGAATGTATTTATTGTTCATTCTGTGCTGATTTATGTCCTGCAGAGGCAATCACTGTTGAAAATGTTCCTACTTCCAGTGTAGATGTGCTCAACAACAATATTGAAGTGGACACTTCCAAATGCGTATTTTGTGGTGTATGTAAGAGAGTTTGCCCTCAAAATGCAATTAAAGAAGTATGTTCAACTTGTATGTTACAAGATGAAATTAAAGTCCCTGAAATTGTTGGTGATACATTTATAGCTGAAGGATCATGTGTAAACTGCAGTTGGTGTTCTGAAATCTGTCCTGTTGATGCAATAACTATTACAAAACCATTTGATGGTACTTTGGAAGTTATTGAAAATGAGGCAGAAGAAAAAATCTGTAAAGGCGATGCATGTCACGCATGTCAAGATGTATGTCCATGTAATGCAGTTGAAATTGTTGACGGAAAAGCAGTCACTAATTTAGACTTCTGTAACTTATGTGGTGCTTGTATTACAGCTTGCCCACAACATATCAGAGTATTAAACAGAACTGCTATGAAATTGAACAATATCAATTCAGAATCATGGGATGAAATCTTAAATTCACTTTTAGGTGGAAAATAGAGAATATATCTCTATTTTCAAATTTTATTTATTAAATTATCTCGTTCTATTTTTAACAAGTTATGTATGTTTTCTTGTGTTTTTTGAGTTATATTTGACATATAACTTCCAACGAAGAGCACTATAACTAATAATCCTCCGATTATAAGTATTAATTCAGCACTTCCTTGGCCTTTGTTGTCTAGTTTTCGTTTATACATGGGTCCTGTTGTCAAGAATTGTATTTCTGACATCTATTATGTCGTCTTTTGCTTTTAAACTGGTGTCACTGGTTTCCATATAAGATCTGTATATTGTTAGTGCAAGCAATGCAATAACTAATACTCCTCCAAACAGCAGTATGTATTCTGCTGCACCTTGCCCTGAATTTTCGCTGAGTAAAACTTTCATTTTTTTCATAGTTTTCACCAATTTAATATTGGATTTTTTCATATATTAATATTACTATTTTATAAAAAAGTATTACTTAATATTTTTTTTCTCGTTTTTTTGCTTGTTTTTTCCATTAAATTTATTAATGGTGTTGTAGATATTCTATATTAGTTAAAATAATAGAGTGATTAATAATTAGTAAGGGTGAAATCATGGGGAATACAATAAAATTAGTTTCAGGTTTTATTTTATTTGTAATTGGTATTCTCATAGCATATGAGACAAGTGTGTATAATTTACTGGATATTTTGTTAATAGTTGGACTTATTATTTCCATCGTTGGAATAATATTGATTGTCAGTTATTTTGTCGAATATAATGCTGATAGAACTACAAATATGATTAAAGAGTTTTTAAATTCTAATGAGCTTAATACACCATCATTTGGTAGGTCTGAAAAGAAATCCAACAATACTGATGGTCCATTAAAAGTCAGAAGAGATTTTAATGAATATATTGATGAAGACTATAATGATCTTGTGTTAGATGATTATGAGGATTATGATACTAATCAATTTTTAAGAGAGGATTATGAGGACAATCCAAAAGCTGTTTTAAATGTTGTTCCTCAAGAAGAAGTAAATGTTGATTTTGACAAACAGTTAAATTTCACTCCTCATTATGATAAACCATTAAAAGTTACTAGGGCGCCTAAAAGACGTCAAGATGACTATTTTGTTGAAGAAATTCCACCATTTGTTGTGGAAAATGACAAATCAGATGAAATCATCCGTGTTTTATCCCAGGAACAACCTGTTGTTGAACCTGCTCCAATTGATACTCAAACTCAGGTCGCTCCGGAAGTTGCAAGCAATAGGGATATCAAAATAGACATCAACAATCCGGAAAGCTTGCCTGTTCCAAAATTACTTAAAAGTTATGTGATTTCTGATAAGGGTCTTGTCACTTCACAGGAAGCCTTTGACGAGCTGGCCATCAATGTCAATAAGGAAATAATGTTGGAAATTCCTTCATTGAATGATTTGTCCGACAGGTTCCTATCACATGTTCCGACAATTTATTCTAGAGTAATTATTGATGAATTTGATGTATCTGACATGTCATATATGTTCCTTATTTCATCTTTAATCAAACAAGGAGTTCACATTAAAACTGTTCCTAAAGTTCATACAGTCAATTTAATCACTGACGATTCTCATGCGATGATTATATCTGAAGGTCAAAATGATTTTGAATATGGTGCAATCTATGATGATAGAAATTCCATTTCAAACATCAGAGCAGACTTTGAGAAAACTTGGAACATTGCATCCAATTTGGATGAAAATGTTATCATTTCTGCAATGGGAGGAGCGGCATAATGGAAATAAGATGGTTCGGCCATTCAGCATTTGAAATAACAAGTGACGACGGCGTTAAAATCTTAATTGATCCTTTCATCAGTAACAATCCTACTTGTCAGGTCCCTGTTGAAGAATTAAATCCCGATATTATTTTACTCACTCATGGTCATTCAGACCACTTTGGCGATGCATTGGAGATATCAAACAGCACTAATGCTCCAATTGCATGCATTCATGAAATTTCACTCTTTTTAGCTAAACAGGGAATAAGAAACATCAGTGTTAATATTGGTGGATCATTCATATTTAGAAATATCAAATTCACTATGCTTGATGCAAAACATTCATCCGACATTGATATTGTTGAAGAAACAGTTCCTGGCGGCAGTGCCGCTAGCTTTTTAATTACATTTGAAGATGGAACCAAAATATTCCATGCAGGTGACACAGGATTGTTTGGTGACATGAAAGATATTATTGGCGATATATACAAACCTGATTTGGTTTTAATTCCAATTGGTGACAAATTTACAATGGGTCCATTTGAAGCGGCTCTTGCATCAATGTGGTTAAATCCAAAGGTGGTTATTCCAATGCATTATAACACTTTCCCACCTATTGAACAGGACCCTGCAATTTTCGCTAATTTTGTAAGTCAGTTTAACCCTAATATTGATGTAGTGGTAATGAACCCTGATGAATATTTTGAGTTTAATCCTGAAGATTATCAGGATTAAATTTTTTCATATTTTTTTCGTTGATGATATTCTTCGTCAATGTCACATTTTCCGGATGGCAACACTCTTATTATATCATCAAGACTCAGTAAGTCATCTTCATTTATTTTATTAATGATTTTTTTGGCAATAGCTTCTTTTTTAGTAAATCCTGGTTTTATAACAACAAAATTTTCACAATGGGCTTCAACTGCATCAATTGGGCCTGCCATTATTCTTTTTCCTTCATAATCCACAATTCCAATTGCCAGTTTTACTCTCGCACCTCGGATATAATTTCTCCTGCCCCTTATTACAAATGACCCTTTCGGTAAAAATTCCCCTGCTTCGGGTGTTTTTGAAACTTGGTCTGGGTGGACCCAAAATACGTCCTGGGATGTGAAACCTTTTGACCAAGCAGATGAAAATGATGCTGCAAACTCTCCTGATTCTTTAAGGATATTGTCATTTAATTCATTGCCATCTAATTTTATTGCAGTTGATGTTGCGCCATGTATATCTGCATGTAAATAAATATCGTTTGGCTCCAAATATTTTTTGACAATGTTCTCATTAGTGTTTGCATCACGTCCTCCAACAACCAGAATGCCTTCAGAACTGATGAACCATCTTAATTTTTCATACCATTTGAGATTTTTCTTGACTCTCTTTTTAGGAGTTGCAACATGCTCCATTGCAATGTCTTTTTTCGCTTTTATATCTTCAAGTTGTTTTTTGGTATTTTCAATAGCTATCAGTGCACCTTTTGATTTGCGGTTGGCTTTTTTAGCTTTTTCGTAATATATTTCGGCATTTTCCGGCAGTGTGAGCTTTGGATCGATGTTTATTTTGGTATTGTCAATGTCCAATGTCAGAACTCCCATCTTGTCGATGGATTCATAAATTTGAGCTTCAGCCATCCCGTCTTTTTTCGCTTTTTTGAGTGTTTTTCCAATTTCTTTAAATGAGTAATCCTTTCCTCTTGCTGAGTTTACAACATTCATGATGTTTTCAATGGTCGTGTAATTAGAATAGATTACCTCTCCTTTATGTTGGCTTTCTTCGATAGTGGTGTAAAAATTATCAAGGGTTTCTTGCTGCAACTTCAATCTTTTTTCATACTTGTTTACCTTTTTGTTCCAGGCTGCCTCTTTGACATCCTTGATTGTTGTGTTGACCTTTTTGGAATAGAATTCATCGCAGGCCTCATTGAAGTTTGAGTAGTATGTCTTTTCAAAATCATCATATTTTACCAAATCAAGTGCCACAACATCTTCCTTTGTTTCGCTTTTGACAATTTGAGGTTTGAGGGAATCATTTTTCAAACTGTCAAACAGGTCTTTAAGCCCATCATATAATCCATTGATTTGTTCAGGTGTTAATTCATTGTTTGGTGTGTTTTTGTCGATTTCAATGATTTTATTGGCTCTTTTAATTATTTCTTCTGCATATAAACTTCCAAGACCGTTTCTTGCTATTGTCCTTACGACGTCACTATCTTCATCGAATAATTGCTCAAATTCATCTTTAGTGACTGAAATTGGGTTGATTCCTCTTTCTTCAGGGAAAATATATTCTTTTTTAGAGCTTATGTCTCTGTCACTCCAATGCTTTCTTTTAAGGGGTAGAACAATATTGTTCTCATCATCCAAAAGGATAATGTTTCCCTTATCAAACAACTCCACAATTATTGTGTAGTATGTTTCCTTCTTTACTCTGATTTCCACTACACGATCAAAGTTATGCTGTTTGATGCTTTCAACATGAGCTCCCTTAATTTTCTTTCTTAAAAGCATTGGAAAAGTTGGTGGCATTGTCGGATTTTCAAGAGGATATTGGCTTGTATGTATTCTTGAACCACATTGCATCACCAAATCCACTCTTCCGGTTCCTGGAACATGAAATCTCATTACAACTATATCTTTGGTAGGTTGGAATGATTTATCGACTCTTGCACCACTTAACAAATTATTTAACTCATCACTTATTGCATAAATGTCTACGTTAGACATGGATTTCATTATAAACACCTTTAATTTAATCAATACCTTAATATATTATAATCACTAAAATTATATTAATATATTTATTATGGAGGATATCAATGGACGCAACTATTAAAGTTACAAGTATTCATATTATTTTTGGTCTTATTGCAGCTTTAGTTTCAACTGGCTTGACTGTAGGATGGTTTGGATTTAAAAATGAAGTCTTTGCAGGAGTCATTGCATTAATTATCCTATATTTCGTTGGTCAATTATGTCAAAAGTTAGTTGATGATGAGATTTCAGGATTCTCCCAATGGTTATGGGATGGAATTTCACCATTTTTCTTTACTTGGGTTATCGCATTCACATTATTTGTAATGTACTTATAATCCTCCAAAGAAAATCCATATAAATACTATTAATAATGCTGTAATTAGTAAAACGGGAGCTATTATTTTACTGACGGCCACAACTGAACTGATTGTTGAAATCAATTCGGTTGAATTATTTGGTCCGAAAGTATTCAAACCTTTGATTTTTTCGGTTCCAGTTCCAACTTCTACTTTTTCCAAATCATCTATCGCTTCGCTGATACTTGTTTTTACGTATTCTATTATTTCAGTTCTTTTTGCAATTCCGATTGGATTGTAACCTCTTGAAAGGGTATTGACGGTATGTGTATCGGTTGTCATTACTTCAATTTCATCGATTTCCATGTCCCTTACTGCATCGATAATTTCTTGTCTGAATCCGATTTCCATGTTGTTTGAATCAAAAAGGACATATGCTGTTCTTTGACCGTCAACTTCTATGACCATTGTTTTAATGCCGCTTTCACCTATTCCTTCCTGTTTGTCCAGGGTAGGCATAGGATTTTCATAACATCCTACTTTAATTGAACTTTTATCCTGATTGGCATCAATCTTATCAATAACGTCTATGAGATGGAATACTTCCGCATTGCCCGGCAGAACTTCACCACTTTCAGGTTCAAATGAATTGTGGCAGTCTACAATGATTGAATCCTTAACATTACATTTGCTTCTGCTTTGAGCCATCATTGTAAGGCCCACACCAAATTCAATGTCGTCTACGGCTTCCGGTGCGAATGTGGATAAGATTACCATTCCTTCATTGAAAAATTGGACTCCAATGTTGGCCTTTTCTGCATTGTATCGTACAAACTTGCTTGCATTTGGTGAGTATTCCACTTTGCTTAAACCATTTTTCACAGTATTTTCAATTTTATCTATCTCGGATACTGCAATCGGATTGAAATCGTGAGTTGAAGGGCCGTGTGCAACCATTGTGAAATGACTGAATCTGTTTGCAAGAATTGTAGGCATGTTTGATCCGCCCAAATCACCGAGAGGACCTGGATGAACTGAAGGTGAAATGAATAATGATTTAATACCTTCTTCAGTTTTAAAGCTGATGAATGTAACCATAGTGTCAATGGCTTCGCTCATTGGTTCGAATATTCCTTCAAGGGAATTTGATCCTTCATTCATGTGTGCAATAAACAGGCTTAGCAAATCCAAAACGCCTATTCCAAGGTTCTTTTGGAATGGGGATGCGATTATTGTAATGAATGCATAAATGGCCATTACAAATATTATTGCAGCAACAATGGCCTTTAGGGTTATCTGTAAAATTATAGGTCCCATAAAGCTTGTATCAATAAATAAAAAAGTAATTAATGTATACATTGCCAATATGAGTATTGGCTGGATTAAACCGGTAATTGCAGCTATTGAAAATCTGACTTTGGATGTGGTCCAAAATACCAATGTATTGAACCCATAAATTAAAACACAACCAAATAACATGGAATTCAGGAAAATGTCTGCATGAATAAACCAGGAAACAATGTTTCCTAAAATGATTATTATGCCTAGAAATGTCATTGAAAGAGCAGATAAAAACATTGAGTGTTTTATTTTTAGATTTATTCCATGCAGTCCGCTTATGACCTGCTGGTTAAGGGCTCCACTCATGATTGATGTAATTCCAAAAACAACAATTCCATATACTCCTCCGTAAAGTATTTCTCCTAAAATACTCTGATTAGGTACAAAATCTATTAAATAGCTTAGACTCCCAATTAAAAAACTTATTAGGATCATTCCCATTACAGAAAATCTGGTTTTTGGTAATGTTGTGATGTATTTTGATAGCCCTGCAACACTGCTCATACTTGACATGTTTTTCCTCGTATCTTGCCATTAACTATATTAAATCAAAAATTTTTATATATGTATAGTTATATTTTTATTATAAATAAATTATTATATTGGTGTATAAATGGAAAGAAAGTTGAATGTTCCAATTAAAGATGAAAATTTGGATGAATTGAAAGCTGGTGATGTGGTATATTTGACTGGAAATATACTGACTGCAAGAGACCAGGCACATAAAAGGCTTCTTGAAGAGGGTGCGCCATTAGATATTGATGGAGCGGTACTGTTCCATGCAGGGCCGATTATTTCACAAAATGATGATGAATATAAGATGGTTGCAATAGGACCAACCACTTCCATGAGAATGAATCCGTATCAAAGTGATGTTTTGGATATGGGACCTAAGATTGTCATCGGTAAAGGCGGAATGGATGATACCGTACGTGAAGCGTTAATCAGAAATAAGGCCATTTATGTAGTTGCTACAGGTGGATGTGCAGCATTGTACGTTGATGCTGTTGAAGAAATTGAAAGTGTGGATTGGCTTGACCTGGGAATGCCTGAAGCAATGTGGAATTTAAAAGTAAAAGATTTTGGCCCGCTTATTGTCGCAATGGACAGTCACGGAAATAGTCTGTATGACTGATTATTACTAAAAGCAATACTTATATATAATTTCATTATATAGTATATTTAAATTTAAATTAAAATTTTAAAATATTTTTGGGAAGTGTTATTATGGCTGATATAAATGAATTAGCAGAAAAAAAATTGAAATCAAGAATTAGGAAAATTAAAAAATGCAATAAAGATGAAACAGAAAAACAAAAGTTTTTTGACCAATTGGGTACTTCATTTGAAATATTTTTCCCAAATAAAAAACCTGAAGAACTCAGTGACAGTTTGATTATTTGGACTACTCCTGAAGGAAAAGTAATTGATGCAGAATATTCTTATGAAATACCTGAAAATGAAGAGTTTACATCTATTCAAGTTTCAGAAAAAGATTTAAAAGTTATTTTAGAATCTCTTGAAGATTTTAAATTTGAGTTATCCGAATGATTTTATGATTATTAACAGTTCTCTAGATGAAGTCAAAAAAAGGGAAAATGCTCTTTCAATTATTAAGGGCATAGTTGAAAATAGTGGCAGGTCCAGTCTTTTTGATTTGACAGGTTTGTCAGGTGGTTTTATCGCATCACCTTCTGAACTTAGCCTTTTGGAAACATATGTCGGACCTGCAATTTTTGAAGAGGAATTGCAGGTTGTTGGAAAAGAGCATATGGGTGGAGAAAAAATTCTGCCATTAAATAGGACTTCTTCTGGAATATTGGCTACAATATTAACTCTTGTAAGCAAAAATTCAAGTGTAGTGCATTATCTTGCAAAGCTGCCTGCACATCCATCCATTCCAAGAAGCTGTAATCTTGTCGGTGCAAACTATTATGAAACCGATGTTTTTGAAGAGTTTATAATACCTAAAAATACTTCATTAGTCATTGTTACAGGTTCTACTATGGATCATAAGGTAATTGATGAAGAAGAATTCAGAAAAGTTATTGAAATGGCTCATGATAGAAATATTCCTGTGATGGTTGATGATGCTTCCGGTGCAAGACTTAGAACTGTTGTTTTTAACCAGCCAAAAGCATGTGATTTGGGTGCAGATATTGCAATCACCAGCACTGATAAATTAATGCCAGGTCCAAGAGGTGGACTTATGGCGGGCCGTAAGGATTTGATTGATGAGATTAAAGTTAAAGTTAATCAATTCGGTCTTGAAGCGCAACCGCCTGCTGTTCTTGCAATGCTGAATGGTATTAAGAATTTTGATGAAAGCAATCTAGTCAATAGTTTTTCAAGAAAAGATGAACTGTTTGATTTATTGAATGTGAAATTTGATAATTTCCAAACTACTCCTACAGGAGTCATGATTACTCCTAAAGGTTTGGCAGATGAAATCAAGGTTCAGCACAATTTGTCAAATAATGATCTGGCATTTGTATTGTCATTCATTTTATTAAAGGAATATGGAATCATTACAATTCCTGCAGTTTCAATGCCTGGTGCATCTGCTACAATAAGATTTGATTTATCCACCAATGATGCATTCAATCTAGATTTAAATGATTTATGTAAAAAAATAGAATCTTCAATTAATAAGCTACAGGAAGTAGTTATTAATGAAGATGAATGTAGGGAGATTGTATTTTAGTTTTTGATAACACATTCTCCGGATATTACTTTTTCTAAAGTTCCATCAATTTTTTCAACGATTAGAGCACCTTCCTTACCTATTCCTACAACATAAGCGTCATAGTAAGTGTTGAAAGGTTCTCTTACTTCTACAATTTTTCCAATGGTATATGAACGTTTTCTCCATTCTTTTAAGATGGCTTCATATTCCTTGTTTTGGAAAAGCTCAATGATTTTTTCCATCTCTTCAAAGAAGACTTTGATTAAAAGATTTTCATCTCCTTCTCTGCCGAGTTCCTCTTTAAGTGTTGTAGTTCCTGACTGTAATTCTTCAGGGAATTGGGATATTTCCAAATTGGCATCAATGCCCACTCCAATAATGATGTTTTCAATTGTGTTGAATTTGGCAACAGCCTCTGTTAAAATTCCACAGACCTTTTTACCATTTATCATAATGTCATTAGGCCATTTGATTTCAGGATTTTCAATGCCCACTCGTTCAAGAGCTTTTGCAACAGCAACACCGGTAGCCAAGGTTATTAAGGGTAATCTTGAGTGATCAACACTTGGATTTAAGATAATGGATAACCAAACTCCGCCCAATGGGGATTCCCAGGATTTGCCTGATCTTCCTTTCGCTTTTGTCTGTTTTTCAGAGATAACTACAGTTCCGTTTTCAACATTGTTCATAGATAAAAATTTTGCAACTGTATTTGTTGAGCTAACTTCCTTGAAAATGTAGAGGTTTTTACCAATGAAGTTGGTATTCAAATCTTTTGAAATTTCAGATGCTTTGATGTATTCGGTTTCTTCTTTTCCAAGTTCTTTAACAACATTTGAAAAATCATCTATGTTTATGTTTTTTATTTCACTTATTGTTTCATCAGAAAGTTTATTTTCCTTTTTTAATAAGTTTACAATTTCGTCTCTCATGGATTATTCTCCCAATTATTTTTGCATTTTTTGGGTTTTAATAGCATTTTGGTAAGATCCAACTGCTGCGGAAATTGCAGCTATTTTTTTACCTGGCATGAATGTGGATTTTAATCTGTTTACGTATTCAGCATCCTCTTCAATAACATTAATCATTTCAAGGTCAATACCTTTTTTGTGCTGGTCAATAAAGTGAGTATTCAAATCGCCAGAGAGGAAATTAGGATTTCTCAAAATAGCTTTATGGAATGGAATTGTTGTTTTAACACCTAAAATGACATATTCCTGCAACGCTCTTTTCATTCTGTTGATTGCATCGTCCCTGTTTCTGCCGTATGTGATTAATTTGGAAATCATTGAATCATAAAATGTTGGAATGGTATAATTCATATATACTCCACTGTCTAAACGTACGCCCGGACCTCCAGGTGATCTGTATCCTGTGATTTTTCCAGGATTTGGTGCAAAGTCATTCAATGGGTCTTCTGCATTGATACGGCATTCTATTGCATGGCCGGTAACTTGAATGTCTTTTTGTTCGTAGTTCAGTTCCTCACCTGCAGCAATTTGAATCTGTTCTTTAATCAAATCTGTATTGGTTACAAGTTCTGTAATTGGGTGTTCAACTTGAATACGTGTGTTCATTTCAAGGAAATAATAATTACCGTTGTCATATAAGAATTCTACAGTACCTGCGCTTGTATATCCGATATATTCCGCAGCTTTAACTGCGCTTCCGCCCATTTCTTCTCTTAACTCTTTGGTCATGATTGGAGACGGTGCCTCTTCAAGAAGTTTTTGATGTCTTCTTTGAATTGAACATTCCCTGTCCGCTACATGGACTACATTCCCATGTTCGTCGGCAAGCAATTGGAATTCGATGTGGCGAGGTTTTTCAAGATATTTTTCAATGAATACTGTTGAATCTCCAAAGTTTGTTGCTGCAACAGATTGTGTGGATTCAATTGCACGTACGAGTTCTTCCTCTTCGTAAACTGCACGCATACCAATTCCTCCACCACCTGCAGAAGCTTTTACAATTACCGGATAGCCAATTTGTTTTGCAATATCTTTTGCTTCTTCGATATCGGTAACTCCTTCAGGTGTACCTTCAATAACTGGAACTCCTGCTTTTTTCATGAGAGCTTTTGAAGTGATTTTGTCTCCCATCTGATTAATTACCTTTCCGGATGGTCCGATAAGTTTAATTCCATTTTTTTCACATTCTTCCCCAAATTTTGGATTTTCAGCCAAAAATCCGTAACCTGGGTGTATGGCATCTGCTCCAGATTCAAGAGCAATACCAATAATTTTCTCTATATTTAAATATGATTTGGCAGGTGAAGGGTTTCCTAATGGGTAACTTTCATCAGCATATTTTGTATATAGGGAAGTTTTATCAGCATCAGAATAAATGGCCACACTTTCTATGTCAAGTTCACGACATGCGCGCATAACTCTTATTGCGATTTCTCCTCTATTTGCAATTAATACTTTTTCAAACATATGAAACCTCAAAGTAATTTTTTTGTTAAAATATATAATTCCTTTACAATAATATAATATTATATTAGATAATTATTAAATTTGTTGATTTATATGAAAATAATTACACGCAAAAAACATCTTGAAATGAGACTCCAATCAGTTCCGCCACATCCAAAACCTAAAGTTGGTCTTGAACAGTATACCACTCCATCAGTAATTGCATCCGATTTGATTTGGAATGCCTCTTCTTTAGGAGATATTGAAAACAGGAATGTTATGGATTTGGGCTGCGGTAGCGGAATATTTACCATTGGCTGCGGATTGATGGGTGCAAATATGGCTTGTGGTATAGATATCGATGAAGATTCCATTCAATTGGCCAGACAGACTTCAGATAAATTGAAACTGGACAACGTATGCTATAGGTTGGAGGATATAAATCAATTAGATGATTCGTTTAATGCAGATACTGTAATTCAAAATCCCCCTTTCGGATCTCAAAAGAAAGCGGAACATGGTCAGGATTTGAAATTTGTCAAAAAGGCCTGTGAACTGGGCCCTGATGTTTTATATTCTTTTCACATGGCTTCAACGGAAGAGTTTTTGTCTGACTACTATAATGACAATGGTTTGAATATCACCTATATATTTAGGTATGAGTTTCCAATTCCTAAGATTTATGAGTTTCACAAAAAAGAAAATCGGAATGTTGATGTAATTGTTATCAGGGCATTGTTGAATTATTAAATTTAAAAAAATTATGCTTTTTTTATTTTTTTTATATTATGAAACAATACATTTATATACTGCTTGTTACATATTCAATATTAATATATTCTCTGAGTATAAAAAAGTTGGTAGCATAAAAAGAAGCTACGGATATTATAATTGATATAATATTTTGTAAATGTGTAAGTCTATTTAGTGATAGCTATATAAATGTAGGGTAATCTTTATATACTTTACTTTACATATTGTTTAGTAATGTATAAAGATGAGCTATCTATATTTATTCCAAATTCATTTCTTTCTGAGTCTAAAGATCTCAAAATTCGTACTTATAAAGTAGGGATTTTAGGAAGGGCTTTAGCTATTTTTCAAGCAGATAATGTGATTATTTATAATGATAATCATGATAAAAATGAAGATGGAGAACTAGATGGAGATTTTATTGCTGAAGTTTTGGATTATATGAATACTCCTCAATACTTGAGGAAACAAGCATTTCCTATTAAACCGGAACTGAAGCATGTTGGAATTCTTCCACCGCTTAGGACTCCTCATCATCCTGTTAATAATCAACCTGACGTCGGTGATTATAGACAAGGTTTCACTGTTAAGAGAAATAAGAAAGGAACTTATGTTGATATAGGTATGGATAAACTTGCATTCTGTAAAGAGCAACTTACTGTCAAAAGAATTTTTGACTTTAAGATAACTAAAATTGCTAAGAAAGAAGTAATAGTCACACCTGATAAACCAGATGACGTTTACTGGGGATATAATGTAATATCCTCTAATAAGAGTCTTAAAAATAGCTTAAAATTAATTAAACCTGATCTTGTTGTGGAAACTACAAGATATGGAGATTATATTGATTCTATTTTTGATGAATTAAAACATAAAGTAGATGAATGTAAAAGTATTGCTATTTTATTTGGTGGCCCTTATTCTTCAATCGAGGAAGATGTTTCCAATCCGAATTGGGATTTATTTAAGGTAAATACCATTCCTGGACAGGGAACTGAAACCGTCAGAACTGAAGAGGCAGTTGTCGCTACACTTTCTTTATTTAACTTTATGAGATTTTAATTCTCTTTGATTTATTAGTTATACACGCTAATAGATAACTTGCTCAACTTTTTATACATTAATGTTTTTAGGGCTCGCCTAAAAATATACTTCGTGCAGAATGATTTATACATTGAATATGTTCTTCATTGTGCTTCAATTGATTAAAACTCAATGGAATATATTGAAATTTGATATTTATCTAGTCATAAACTTGTTTGTGGCTATTTATCATTTAGATGAAGTTATTTCATCAAACTTGTCTAATAGCTTTTTATTTGGCTATTGGAATGAAAAAATTTAAAATAATTGAAAATAAAGGAAAAATATTAATAAGGAGGTTAAATTAAATGGTAAGACATCACCAGCCAAGAAAAGGGTCTGTTGCTTTTAGTCCAAGGAAAAGAGCAGCTAAAGAAACCCCTAGAGTAAAATCTTGGCCTCAAATTGATGAACCAAAATTACTCGGCCTCGCAGGTTATAAAGTCGGTATGACTCATGCTTTAGTCACTAATACTGATAAAAACTCTCCAAAGAACGGTATGGATGTTTTCACTCCAGTAACCGTATTGGAAGTACCTCCAGTCGTAGTAATGGGAATTAGAGCTTATGAAAAAACTTCTCGTGGTTTGAAAGTAATCACCGAAGTACTTGCAGACAATTTAGATCAAGAACTTTCAAGGAAGATTTCCCTTCCTAAAGAGTATAATAAATCTGAAGCTATTGCAAAAATACAAGGTGCATTAGAAAACACAGAAGAAATTAGGGTTTTAGTACACACCAATCCAAAAGTAACTAGCGTACCTAAGAAAAAACCTGACATATTCGAATGTGGAATTGGAGGAGCAAATCCTGAAGAAAAATTAAATACCGCATTAGAATTATTAGGTAATGAAGTAAAAGCTAGCGAAATCTTCAATGAAGGAGAATTTGTTGATGCAATTGCAACTACAAAAGGAAAAGGATTCCAAGGTGTAGTTAAAAGATGGGGAATTAGAATTCAATATGGTAAAGCTGTTAGAGCAGGTAAAGGTAGACACGTAGGTTCCATTGGACCTTGGACACCAAGAAGAACCATGTGGACTGTTGCACAAGCAGGTCAAATGGGTTACCATAAAAGAACTGAATTCAACAAAAGAATTTTAAAAATTGCATCAGCTGATGAAGTTGACCAAATCAACCCAGATGGTGGATTTGTAAAATATGGTGTTGTTAAAAATGATTATGTCTTAGTAAAAGGTTCCCTTCCAGGTCCTTCCAAAAGATTAGTTATCTTAAGACAACCTATCAGACCTAATAATAAAGCTGAGGATATACCTCAAATTAATTACATAAGTACAAAATCTAAACAAGGGGTATAATCATGAAAGTAAACGTTTATTCTATTAATGGGGAAGTAAAAGAAGAAATTGAACTTCCAGCTATTTTTGATGAAGTATATAGACCAGATTTAATCAAAAGAGCTGTACTTTCAGCACAATCCGCTAGAGTACAACCATGGGGTAATGACCCAATGGCAGGTAAAAGAACTTCCGCTAAAGGATGGGGTTCAGGTAGAGGTACCGCAAGAGTACCTAGGATTAAAAATGGTTCTAAAGCAGCTTTCGTACCAATGGCTATTGGTGGTAGACAAGCACATCCTACTAGAGCTGAAAAAAATCATCACGAAAAAATCAACATAAAAGAAAGAAGATTTGCAATCAGATCTGCTGTTGCAGCAACTACCAATAAGGAAATTGTTGAAAACAGAGGTCACAAAGTAGCAGATTTAGAACAAGTTCCTATTATTGTTGAAGATGAACTCGAATCTGTAAAAACCACCAAACAAACTCGTGAAATTTTCGAAAACTTAGGTGTTTACGACGATGTCATCCGTGCTAAAGAAGGTAAAAGAATCAGAGCTGGTAGAGG
>NZ_CAMVTE010000031.1 GCF_947170395.1 uncultured Methanobrevibacter sp.
TTGTTTACAATATCGTTCAATTCAACAAAATTTCACAAAGGATTTCAACATAGCCACTTTTTTCATAACTATTATATTAGATGTAAAACAAAAATTAAATCATAATATTTAATTGGATATTAGGTGTAGTAAATGACTGATTATCATGACGAAATTTTAAACTTTGAAAAAATTGCAAAAGAACATACTGAATATATGAGAAATAGTATCAATCTTATTGCTTCTGAAAACGTTACCAGTGTAGAGGTAACAGAAGCTCTGGCAACTGATTTTGCTCACAGATATGCTGAAGGACAGGCATTTGAGAGATTCTACGAAGGATGTCAATATGTTGACTTGATAGAAGATAGGACCAAAAAGCTTTCATGTAAAGTTTACGACTGTGAATACGCTAACGTTCAGCCTGTTTCAGGTGTAACAGCAAACCTTGCGGCATTTTTCGGTTTTGCAAAACCTGGCGAAAAGGTAATGGCTCTTGAAGTTCCTTCCGGAGGCCACATTTCCCACGCTGATGTAAGTGCAGCAGGTATCCGTGGTCTTAAAACCGTTTTCCACCCATTGGACAAGGACATAATGAACATTGACATCGATGCGATGAACAAGAAAATCCTTGAGGAAAAACCTCAAATCGTTTTATTCGGTGGAAGCCTGTTCCTGTTTCCTCATCCTGTCAAAGAAGCCCGTGAAGCTGCCGATGAGGTTGGAGCAACAGTCATGTATGACGGTGCTCACGTTTTAGGTTTGATTGCTGGAGGACAGTTCCAGCAGCCTTTAAAAGAAGGAGCAGATTTGATGATGGGATCCACCCACAAGACATTCCCTGGTCCTCAGGGAGGAATCATTCTCTCACACGCTGAAAATGCAGAAATAATTGATGAAGCCGTATTTCCGGGTGTTGTAAGTAACCACCATCTCCACCATCTGTTAGGACTCGGTATTGCAACTGCTGAAATGTTGGAATTTGGTGAAGCTTACGCTAAACAGACCATCAAAAACGCACAGGCATTAGGACAAGCAATGTATGAAAGAGGATTCGACGTTTTATGTGAAGAGCAAGGATTCACTGAGTCCCACCAAGTTGCAGTTGATTTAAGAAATATCAGATCAGCTTCCGATATCGCAAAGGAACTGGCTGACAACAACGTAATCCTAAACAAAAACCTCCTTCCTGGAGACAATAGGGACAATTCCGATGATCCTTCCGGTATCAGAATAGGTACTCAGGAAATTACCAGAAGAGGTTTAAAGGAAAAAGAAATGGATGAAGTCGCTGAATTTATCCGCCGTGTTGCAGTCGATAAGGAAGACATCGCCGATGAAGTTGCTGAATTCATGAACCAATACACAAAACTCGATTACGCCTTCTCAGACAGGCAAGCTTACCAATATCACAGACTGGATTAAAATGAGAATAGGATTTGCATTTACCGGAGCCGGTCATTTACTTAGAGAATCGGTACAGTTGGCAGTTGAGCTGTCCAAAAGCCATGAAGTCACAGTGTTTCTTTCAGGAGCCGCAGAGGAAGTCCTTAAGATGTATGGGCTTTTTGAAAGCGTTGAGAGGATAACTGGCGGCAAATATCGTGAGCTTGCAACCGATTCAAACCAAAAATTTTCATATCCAATTACAGGCCGACTATCTTTGGGAAAATACGACCTTTTGATAGTTTCCCCGGCTACGGCAAATACCGTTTCAAAGATAGTCTATGGAATTGCAGATACTCTGGTTACCAATGCGGTAGCGCAGGCCGGAAAAGGTGCCGTACCGGTGTATATGGTGCCTGTTGACATTCATCCCGGCCCAATCGATACTGTACTTCCGTCCAAAATGGAGCTTTCAAAGTGTCAAAGCTGTGATGACTGCGTTGCGGCACTGGCATGCCAGCAGGGCGCAATCATACCTCATGAGGAGATTGATTTGACCAAATGCATCGGCTGCGGTCTTTGCAGAAACACATGCCCTTATGATGCAATTTCCGAGGGTAAAATCATAACAATCTATATGAGGGACATTGACATTGAAAATACCCGAAAACTAACCAGCATTGACAATATTCAAATCTTTGAAAGTCCTCAAGAGATATTAGATAAATTCTAACTTATCTCCTATTTTTAATTTTAGAGAATCTTTTTTTGTTTCCAAAATATATTTTGCTTTTTTTCGGGGAGTGTAGAACTTCCAGGGTTTAAGGGTCGTTTTTTCATAGATTACTTTATTTCTATCAAGAAAATAGACATCAATTTCAAACATCATGAAATGGGTGTGTATGCCTGAATTTTTCAGATTGCAGAATAACATGGCAAAATCAATATTTTTTTTACCCATCAGTCCCTTAAAACGCTTAAAAAAATTGTCCGCATATGTTATTTTTATGTTTATCAGTTCATCTGTAGTTTTATTTAAAATCATGGACTTATTATTTGGATTAATGTATTTATAGTTTCAATGGGGAAAAGTCAATATTGCATTCATATGAGAAATTAAACGGCTTATTGAAATTATATATTAATATAATTATTTATTCATACTTATTTTTTATAATATAACATAAATATTGCTTTAAATTAATATCAAAAGATTTATATTCTTTTAAATTCATATTAAACAGTAATTATCAAAATAAATTTTTGGAGGTGTTGTATTATGAAGTTTCATGAAGACATTATTTTCAAAAATAACGGTCAGGAGTATGGTCAGGAACTGATTGAAATCATTAAAATTGAAGGAAAAATTGTTGAAGTTCATCAAACAGAATACAGTATAATAGATCCGAAAATGTACAAGCCGGACATGGTTTTTGAACTCGAAGACAAGATAGTCATACTTGAATTCCAAAGCACTTATGTTGATGTTGATGATAAGAGAAGATTCAGATTCTACTCTGCATTATTCGACCAAATCAAAAACAAATCAAAAAAGGACATTGAAGTGCATGTACTAAGCACAGTTGAGGCAGAAAACACCAAGTGCTATAAAATTAATCCTCAAGCAAGTTTTCCGATATACATTCACTCACTAAAAGATTATGATGCGGATGAATTTTTAAATACTATGAATGCTAAAATAGCAAACAAGAGTGAGTTTAGTGAAAAGGAGTTGCTGTTGATAAGCTTACTTTGCTTTATGAAATCAGATAAAGATATTAAACTCAATATACTAAACTCAGCAGTCACAATAACTAACATACCTAATTTAGACAAGGAAATTGGCCAATTTGCTAAAGGTGTAGTTTTGATGTTATGTGATAAATTTGTAGAGGATGAATCTCTTAATACAACAATATCAAATTTAGTTGGTGGTAATATGAAGATTGTTGAAGATTATGCTCAAAGAGTTGCTCAAAGGAAAGTTGATGAGAAATTGGAAGAGCGCAATGAAGAAATTGTAAGGAATATGGATGAAAAAGGTGTTAAAAGGGAAGATATTGCGATTTTAGCAGATGTTTCTCTTGAATTTGTTGAAAAGACATTGTCTAAATAATTTTTTAATCCAAGCTGTGGAAAAAAGTGATTTATTTCAGTTGCGGTATTAGAAATATTTTTCCGATTAATTCTGTAAATCTTTTTGGGGATTGGATTTCTAAATACAACAATATCAAATTTGGTTGGTGGTAATATGAAGATTGTTGAAGATTATGCTCAAAGGGTAGCTCAAAGGAAAGTTGATGAATTTAAAAGAAATGTTGTAATCAATTTGGATGAAGAGGGTTGTGGAATTGAGGATATTGCCAGGATTGCTGATGTCAGTTTGGATTTTGTTAATGAAACATTGGCCAAATGATTTTCAGGGGTTGTAACATGAAGATTGTTGAAGATTATGCTCAAAGGAAAGTTGATGAGAAATTAAAAGAGCGCAATAAGGAAATTGTAAGGAATATGAATGAAAAAGGTATTAAAAGGGAAGATATTGCGATTTTAGCAGATGTTTCACTTGAATTTGTTGAAAAGACATTGTCTAAATAAATGTCTTGTCGTTGATTTTCCCGCTTTCGAAATCCTTAAGGGCAATTTCAAACTCCTCACCGCTAAACACTCCAGGAATTATTAACCTGTCCTCATTTTTTTCTAAAATAAAACATGGAGTGGCTGTAATTCCGTTTGAAAGGGCATCCTCCATATCCAAAAAGCATTCGATGTTGTAATAGTTGTTGTCAAGTATCTTTTCGGCTTCGCTTTCACTGATTCCACATGAAACGGCAATCCTTTTGAGGACATTAACGTCTGCAATGTTTTCGTTTTCAACCATGTTTGATGCGAATATTTCAAAAACCAGATTCAATGTCAAATCAGGATGCATGTTCTGGGCAAATTTAGCAAGCCTCAATGCGTCCTTTGAGCTTGTAAGAGTAAAATCCCTGAAGTTAATGTTTAAACCTTCTTCAAGTGCACTCTTTTCTATTTCCTCTATTTTTTGTGTGGCTTCGTCTTGTGAGATGGAGTATCTGTTTTGAAAGGTTTCTGCGGTTGTCATTTGAGGCCTTTTTCCGGCTTCAGTGTAAAGTTCAAAGGATTTCATCTCCCATTCAACATCCAAATCAAGTTTTTCAGTAGCTTTTTTTATTCTTTCAAGTCCGATGTATGAATAAGGACAGTTGAAGTCTATCATATAAATAATTCTCATTTTTTCCCTTTTTTCTTGTCTTTTTTAGAAACTTTGTAAAGCTTTACAAGGTTGTCCACGGTTCTGATAATCGTATTGTATTTTCTGTAAAATCCCATGGTATTAGTTTTGCGCTGATTGTATATCAACTTTTTTAATCAAGCCGGGTTATTTTTTAGTCAATTTAACTTAAAACTTAAATATCTTTTTAAATATAATATATATCAGTTAACTTGGTGAAATTGGCATGAAAAGAATATTTATATTTCTGGCTATTTTGGCATTGGTGCTTTGCGTTAATGTTTCTTTTGCCGAAAACGCTACTGATACGGATATTTATGTAAGTAATGACGGTAGCGATAGCCTTGGAGACGGATCTGCGGATAATCCTTATCTTACCTTGAACTATACTATTGAAAAGGCTCCGGACAATTCGAATATTTATCTCAAAAGTGGTGTTTACAACTCCACAGGTTATGATATTGTAAACAAATCCATTACAATAACTGGTTTAGGTGACGTTACAATTGATGGGCAGAATGGTAAAGTTTCACAGGATATATTTAAGATAGGAAATGATTCCCGTCTGGTTTTGAACAATATCCGGTTTGTAAATGGATACGCTGATTTTAACGAATCGATGGCATCAATTGTCAATGAGGGTGAACTATACATTAACAACTGTAGTTTCAACAATTTTTCAACTGTCAGCTGTGTAATTAAAAATCAGAATTATTTGTATATGGATAATGTTTCTTCATCAGAGATTATTATCTTGTGGGGAGTTATTTATGCTGATTTGCCTCCCGGTGCGGTATTATGGATTGCACAGGAAATTTTTAAAAGACCTATCATTGAGTTTATTAAAAACAATGGGCACTGTGACATTTACAATTCAAGGCTTTTATCGTCACTTGTAAATTACAATACTGTAAATATGACCAATACTTATGTTGATGAGATATTTTCCAACTCAACTGTTTCAAGGCAAAATTTCGTTAACAAATCCCAAATTAGATTGTTGAGGTGCTACAATTCAACTTTTACAATAAATGATTCATATATTGATAGGAATTCCACAAATCCAAATTATATTCCTGCTATCATGTATTCAAATATTTCTCTTGACAATTCGACTTTAAACTACACTATTGGTTCAACTGATTCCAACTTTACAGCTACATCATGTATTTTCAACAATGGTTTTTCAGCTTCAGGTTCTAATGTAAATATCGCATATTCAACTGTTTTAACTTCAAATATTAATTTAAATAATGCTGTTGCAACTTTAAATTATAACTGGTGGGGAAGCAATAAGCTAACCAAGATTACCAATAAAAATTCAAAGGTAACTTTAAATTATTGGATTGTAATGACCTTTGAAAATACTTCTGATTCACTGTATAGGGTTAATTTAAACAAATATACAAATGGAGCAACCATATTTAATTTAAATGATTTGGATAAATTTAATTCTCGTTTAGTTAAATTTGAATCTGAAACCGGGTATTTTTCAAAAAATAATGAATACTTAGTAAATGGTTCCTTACAGACGGAATTAATTGGAAACAACCCGGATACCCTAATTTATGCAACAATCGATAATCAGGTTTTAAGATTGGCGGTTGGAAACGGTTTGACTGATGCTGCTATTTATGTATCTGACAATGAGGGTAATGACTATTTTTATGATGGATCTTCCAATTATCCCTATAAAACACTTTCAAAAGCGGTTTCAGTGGCTTTAAGCGGAAACAGGATTCATATTATTGAAGGTAATTACACATTAAGTTGGAATGCGAATCTTAAGATTTCAAAAAATCTGACTTTCATAGGCATAGGTAATGTGCAGCTTTTAAGGCCTAATGCCCGTAGCATTTTCATAGTTAAAGATAAAGGCATCTTAAACATTGAAAATGTGAATTTTACCGTTGCAACATCCGACAAGTATGCTGAACCGTTAATACTTTTGGACAGGGGAGATTTAAATATTAAAAACTGTAATTTTGAAAACATTTGGGCACAGGCAGTAATAATGGCCAAGAATAATGATTTCATCAATTTGGATAATGTTACTTTTAATCAAATTACAGGCCAGGCAATATTAGGGTTTGCCAATAGGATTTCAATAAGTAATTCTATTTTTTCTCGTGGAAAACCAGTATATCTTCAAAATTATTATTATGGCTATACTGGTGATGTAGGACAGCATAGTAATTTTCATGAAAGAAATGATTTTTATATTTGTGTCAAATCCAACACTACTATTATAAATTCCACATTTAAGGATAATGTTGTTGGTGCATTTCGTATCTTTTACGATAGTCTTGTAACTGATTTCTGGAATTTTGACTATAATAATGAATATTATGACTCTTCAACTTTTATTTATAATTCCACATTTGTAAATAACAATTGGGATAGTCTTTCAGATTTGGTTATGGGATTATTGATAGGGAGCAATACTTGGAATAATGGAATCGGACTTTTAGACAATTGTTTATTTTATAATAACACAGGACATTTGGTTCTTGCAACAAATATAACTGATACAAAATTCATTAATAATTCTGCAACTCCATTTTTACTAAGAACCGATGCCGATTTCTCATCAAAAGGATACAAGACATTTCCACAGGCTTTAATTACTTCTAAATATATTGGTAATTCTTATTTCTATGGAAATTCTTATTTGTCAAGAGATTATCAGGAAAAAATAATTGACAGTGAGGAAGTTTACTATTCCACATTCATAAACAATAGAGCCGCTTATGGTGGGGCATTATCAAATCCTAAAGAGGTTCACTACTGTGTTTTCTTAAACAATTCTGCAACTTATGATGCCGATGACATTTTCATCTATAAAGGAAATTTGAATGCTTCTGGCAATTGGTGGGGTTCAAATCAAAACCCTGGAAATAGGGTTCATGTGTTTATAGGAAATCTGACCTTGGATGATTGGGTAATAATGGATTTGAAATATGACAATGGAACAATTATTGCTTCACTTGATAATGTTTTAGATAATAATCGTGTAATTAAAAAATTAAATCATACATTGCCTTCCCGTTTTGTCGTGTTTTCATCCGATGTTGGAGATTTAACTCCTAATGCAACTTATCTGGTTGATAACTTCGCATATTCAAAGTTACTGAAAGATACTTCCAGAGATTTCAATGTTTATGCAACAATTGATAATCAGAATTTAAGCTTAACAGTATACAATGACTCTACAGACATATTGATTAGAAATGCCACATTTTATGGAAAGGATAATCCGTTTGACATTACTTTGGTTAACATTAACGGTCATAAAATCTCAAATCAGGTTTTAAACATTGCAGTTTATAATGACAATGCACTTTATGACACATTAACATTAACAACCAATGATAAGGGGTCTGTCAGTTTCAATATTGATTATCCTATTGGTGAGTATAAAATCAATGTTTTCTATGCAGGTAACGGTTATTTTGCTAAAGCCAATAAAACTGTAATTGTTAATATTTCATCAATTGCTACAAGATTGACTTCATACAACTTTACTTATTATGGAAAAAACAATAAGTTTTACGCTATCCTTCAGGATAGAACTGGGAGATACGTCTTAAATCAGGATTTGACTTTACAGGTTTATGATGTAAAAAACAATTTGTTAAGTACTGCCAGTGTTAAAACTGGAACCGGTGGAAGGGCAGATGTATTGCTGTCTTTAGACACTGGTGAATATAAGCTGAAATGGACTTATGATGGTAATGAATGGTATTCACCAAGTTTGTCCGAGTCTTTTATTAAAATTAATCCTATCAATACAACAATCTGTCTTTTAAATGCTACATTTTATGGAAGGGGCAATGATTATGAATTGACATTTAAAGATGCCTACGGAACTTTGATACATGATGAAACAATTATTTTAACAATTTCCAAAGGAAATGAGTCCAAGGATTTCAATGTGGTTGTTAATGATAGAGGTATAGGATCCATTAATATTAATTTGGAACCTGGAATCTATAATGTTAGTGCCAGTTATTTGGGAGATGAGGTTTACGGTCCTTCAAAAGCATCAGCTATTTTGGATATCCAACCTATACGAGTAACATTTGATTTAAAAGCTCATGCCGTTATTCCCGAAAAAGGAGTATTTACAGCTGTTTTAGTTGATATGTATGGCAGAAAAGTCACCGGAGAAAACGTTACACTTGATTTGTATGATGATGAACTGTTAAAAACTTATTATACTGTAACGGATGGTAATGGTGAAGCCAATTTCAAAATTGATGTGGGTGAAGGAATTTACTTTGCAATTTTAAATTATGGTGGAAACACATGGTATAGACAAACTGGAGGAGCTTCTAAAATCACTATCAATCCAAATGTTGTTTTAAATAACATTTACATTAGTGGGGAGGACTTCATTCAGTATTATGGTGAAAACAAATATTATTTAATCAATTTCAATGATACAAATGCATATTCTCTTGAAGGAAGAATCATTAAAGTTTCAATAAGTTCTATTGACTGGTCAAAATCTTATAATTTGGAATCTGATGTGTTTGGTAGAGCAAGACTTCAAATAACTCTTGAACCGGGAGAGTACAATATAACTTATAAATACACCAATGAATACTATGACATCCATGGCGAAGGAACCAATTCCATAATTGTTTATAGGATGCCTACAGATCTTTTGGCATCTGATCTGGTAATGAACCATGCTCAACCGCAGTACTTTGAGGTTAAACTTGTCGATACATATGGAAATGCATTGCCAAATCTTGCTGTAAACATTACTGCTTCTGGAAAGACATATCAAGTTGTAACAAATCAGAAAGGAATCGCAAAATATTTGCTTGATTTACCAGTCGGCGAATATAACATAACTTACTCATTTAACCATGAATTTTATGGATACTCAAGTGGAAATTCTAAAGTTTTTGTCATTGACGGTAACGGCACTGCTACAAAAATCACAACCAATAATGTTGCGGCTCGTGAAGATGAAATAATTAACTATCAAGTCGCATTGGCTGATTTGATTGACCTGCCAATAATATCTTCTGAAATCATTTTAAACATCACAGACTTCAACGGAAATCTAGTCGGAAGTTATAATGGTTATACTAATGGCAGCGGTGTTTCTAACTTCAATTTAAACTTAACTTATGGAGAATATGTCTTTAATGCTTATTACAATGGAAACGATAATTATCTGGCAAGTTTCAATACAAACAAAGTCTATGTCAAACCGATTGTCAATGTAACTGAAACAATTTTGTTTGGAAATGACTTTACTGTTATAAACGGTGACAATTCAACCAATTATCATGTTATTCTCTCTACATTGGGGGGTGATTTTTTAAGTGGCCAGGAAATAGAATTTACTGTTAAAGGCAATACTTATTATTCAATCACTGATGATGTGGGGTGTGCTTATCTTGATGTTCCGTTTGTTCCGGGAGCATACAAAGTTGTTGCTAGGTTCAATGGTTCAGACAATCTCACAAAAGCACATGTAACCAACTACATTTCAGTAAAAGGAGATTTATGTTATTTGTACTCAAACAACATTGTTAAATCATATAATAATGGCACTCAATATTATGTTGCTTTATTCGATGCCAATAATATGCCGTTGGTTGATAAGATAATAAGATTTGATATTAACAATGAAACTTATGAGAGATTAACAGACGGCAACGGTTTTGCATGCTTTGATGAATTGTTAACTCCAGGTGTCTATAATATAACTGCTACCTATCAGGGTGATTATCCTGATGAATTTGCAGAGGTTAAAAACAACATTACAGTTTTAACTACACTTTATGGTGGGGATGTGGTTAATTATGGTAGTGTAAATCTTCCCGTTAACTTTTTGGACAATTCAGGAAATAATCTATCCAATACAGAAGTTTACTTCATAGTAAATGATTTAGGATATAAAGTCAAAACCAATGCCAATGGTGTCGCTACATTTAATATTAATCTAAAAGCTGGCAACTATAATGTCATAGCAATTAACCCGGTTTCAGGTGAAAATAAAACATATAACTTAAAACTTATCAGCACTATCTCTTCTGGTAATTTTGTTAAATATTATAAAGGTTCTGAGAAGTTTAAGGCTACATTCAAGGATAAAAATGGAAAAGCACTTAAAAATACTAATGTCAAATTTACAATTTCCGGAAAAACTTACACAGTAAAAACTAATGCTAATGGAGTTGCCACATTGAGCATTAATTTAAAACCTGGAAAATACACAATAACAACATTAAATACAAAAACCGGTGAAAAGAAAACCAATACAGTCACAGTCAAGACAACAATCATTTCAAAAGATAAAACAGCAAAGGCCAATAAAAAACTAAACTATCAGGTAAAAATACTTAAAAACAATGGAAAAATAGCCAAAAAAGTAACAATTACATTTAAAATTAATAAAAAGACTTACAAAATCAAAACAAATAATAAAGGCATCGTAACATTAAATATCAAACTTAAAAAAGGAAAATACACAGTTTCCACAACATACAACGGATTAACTGTAAAAAATAAAATCACTGTAAAATAAGGTGTTGTTAATGAGAAAAATAGCTTTAATATCAATAATCATTGTATTGTTCATTTCCATGTCATTTGTCAGTGCAGATGACAGTCTGGAAAATGTTTCATTAACAACAACTCACGATGAAATACTTTCATCCCCAGATATTGACAATGAAATTCTACAATCAACTAATGAGATTTCTGTCGATGATAGCAATTATGATATTTATTTCAACAGTGGTACCGGTATGTTTAAGGATGATGTTGATGTATCTGGTGTAACTACTTTAAAGATAGGAAATGTTACAGAAAAGTTATTTACTATTAACAAACCTTTAAATGTCATGCCAATTTCTTCTGATTGTCAAATAACTAATGGAGTAATCCATTTGGTGGCAGGCAGTGACGGATCCAATATAACAAATTTAATTATCAATAATACTAAAGGTGAAATTTACAAGGATGGGGTATTTGTTTGTAAATTGCATGGAATATGGTTTTCAAATTCAAGCTATAATTATATTTTCAACAATACCATTCGCATTGCTGAAGCGGAAGGCTGCTATGCAATGCCAATGGGATATTCAAGTTACAATAGAATCCTCTATAATTATATGAAGACAGGTTTTACTTGTGTTATTGTAATGGGATTATGTCATTATAATGACATTTCATATAATCATCTTGAAAATACTTATGCACTGGGTTTTGGGGTGGTTGCAAATATCATATACTTCAATCCATATGGCCATGCAGATTATTTTGATTTGGGTGACTGTATAGGGAATAACATTACAAATAATTTTATTAAGTCTTATTCCACTTCAGAGTGGTCTTTTGCCCTTGCTTTGGAAGGTCAATCAAATCATACTCAAGTTATCAATAATACTGTCATTGGTGGTTCTTATGGGATATTGGCTGAATCTGATAATGATAAACGTATAACAAATGATATATTAATTAAAGGAAATACTGTAATTAACAGCTCCCTTTCAATTGGCACATCAGGTAATTCTATTCTTGTTTGTGATAATTATGTTACTGGTTCTTCAATGGCAGCAGGTATTGGAGCTTTTGGTGGAATTAATGTTACTGTTCGAGATAATTTCATTGATTATGACAATCTTGAAAGCGGTATTTTAGTTGGGTCAAATGTCCATGTTTACAACAATAAAATTAAGCTGTCTAATTATGGTTCGGGAATAGTTTGCCGGGGGAACAATTCTATAATTTCAAAAAATATTATTGAGGTTACAGCAGATAACGGAATGGGAATCGCCGGAAACAACAATACCATTACAAACAATTTTATATCAACAAAAGACATGGGAATAGTTTTAAACAATCGTCTTTATATTTATCAAAAAATCTATAACAATTCAATTACAAACAATAAAATTCACAGTGAAAGTTATGCAGTTTATATAGAGGGTAATGTCTATAACACATTAATCAGGGATAATTTGGTTGAAACCAACAGCAGTGAAGCGTTTTATATTAAAATCGAAGAAACCTTCATAGACAGAAATCCTGGAAAAATCCTTGATAATACAGTAAATGGAGTAATCGAGGATACAGATACAATTATTATAGATGACAATAATTTCTATAACTACTTTGATGAGAATGGATATTTAACATACGAATTTAACATTACACAAAAGAGAATGTTGTTTTTCACATTTTTATCAAACAAGGATATTCATTTCACAGATCAAATCATTTTATCCAGCAATAAGCAGGCTAATTTGCTCTATAATGTTTCAATTACTTTTAGTGGGGATGCCTGTGATTCTTCAATCAGTGACTTTAAGTTTTATAATTTTGATAAGTCCAGTGTTATTTTAGATGGGGTTGGCAATGTTAATGTAACTAATAATGAATTTACAACATTTGCTTATGATATATTTGATGTTAATGTCATTTCAGTTGTTGGGGGATGTTATGACTCAAATATTTTAAATAATGACATTTTTATTTCATCTTTTGCCGATTACACTTATGGAATTTTTATTTCTGAACCTACATCTAAAATGATGAAGAGATTTTCAAGGAATTTCAAAATATCAAACAATACTATCTTTGTAAAATCAACTGGTGTTGGTGAAGGAATTTATATCGATGCCTTAAACAACAGTACAATATCATCAAATGATATAAGTCTAATTTGTGATGATTCAGCTTATGGAATTGCACTTGCCAATGTATTTGGAAAACCATATGACATTAAAATAGATTCAAATGAAATAGTTTTGAGTTCAAAAGAGATGAGTTATTTAATTGAGCTTTACATGAGCGATTCAATTGCCATTTCCAATAACTATCTTAAAGGAACCAGTAATGGTATTTATGGTGTGGGAGTTTATGGATCACAAGCTAGCATAAACAATAATGAGATAGTTGTTGTAAGTAAAAATTTAACAGATCACAAAGTATTTGATTCATTGGGAAAAGGTGAAGCGGCTATTTATGTCCAAAGGACATCTCAAATATTAAGTCTTTTAAATAATACCATTGATGTAAATAAATGTGAGATTTTATCAAACGATTCTTCAACAATCAATGGTTTTAACATGAATAATTACGTTATTGCGAATTATAACTATGATTATTATTTTGACGGTGAAAATGTCTTAAATAATAATCTCTTTAAAAGTTCCGATGTAATCTTATTTAAAAATTTCACAAAATTCAAAACCATGGACATTAATGTTCCTATTTTAATCAAGCCTTATAAACATTTAAATCAATTTACATCTTATTTAATTTTATCAGGTAACTATTCAGATTTAAATATTACAGGTTTTGTTTTCAAAAATGCTACTTTGGCAATGAATAATATTTCAAATCTAACTGTTATGAACAATTCATTTATTTCTTCAGAGGTTTTAATCAATTCTTGCAGTAACAATTCATTTTCAAATAATTCATTCAAAGATAGTAAAGTTGAATTCAACGGTTCAAACAATACGGCCTTTGCATTTAATAATCTAACTTCTTTTAATTTAATCAATATCAACAATTCACATGATACAACATTATTCAGTAATTATTTCAATGTTACATGCAGTTCATTTAATCTAATTAATTCAAACTCATCAATCAATAATAACATATCCTCAAATATTATCATTATTAATGCTACGGAGGATAGTCATGCATATAATTCAATAAATACAACTCAAGATAACTTTTTAAATAACGATATTCAATTTAATGGTGATTTTACAAAATCTGTACTTTATTATGATGAATTATCTTCAAACAATAAGGTAATGTTTAATAAGGTTATATCTTTAAGTATTTGTGGTGAGGATTATGCGATTGTTGCCAATTCATCAGCAAATATATTTTCAAATAATTATTTGATTTCATCTAATGGATTTAGAAGGGGAAATGATGCGGTAAATGCATCAGGAAGTATTGTTCGTGATAATACTCCTTGTGATATCTATGTTTCTTCTAATGTTAGAGTTAGTGGTAATGGTTCTATTGAAAGTCCTTATGCCACCATCGAAGAAGCTTTGCAAAATGCATTAAGCGGATCAATAATATATGTCCTTCCAGGTTACTATAAGGAGAATAATCTTGTCATAGATAAAAATATCACAATAACTGCCATCAATCAGGAAGGAAATACTTATCTTGATGCTTTAGGAGGCAGTCTATTCAGGATAACAAAAGATGGTGCATTAACTGTAAATGCTTTGAAAATATTTAATGGATTTAGTGTTGAAGGTGGAGGATTATTCTACAACAAAGGAACGTTATTAATAAACAATTCATTGATTTACAATTCATCATCTTACTATGATAACTCTAATCCTGTGTTTATAAAAGATAAATACAATGCTAATGTCTTTTATAGTAGTTATAATTGTGAAAATTTGGGTTTAGGTGGGGCTATTCTAAATTATGGTAATTTATTCATCGAATCATCTAATTTGTTTGATAATTATGCTCATAAAGGTGGTGCAATAGCAGACTTTGGAAAATTAACCATTAAAAATTCATTACTATACAACAATACAGCTGTCCATGGAGGGGCGGTTTATACTGATTCCAAAAAAGGATCTTTCATTGACAATACTTACTTTAGGGATAATTTGGCTATTACCTCTTTAGATCATTGTTATATTAAAAAAACAACTGAAGGGTCTTTTCGAATGATGCACCACGAGGATATATATGGTTATTTTACTCAATGTGATATGGGCTGTGGTTATGGGGGAGCTATTTTCAGTAACTCTGTGCTTACTATATGTAATTCCCTATTTGAGCATAATACTGCGAGAACGGGCGGAGCCATTGCAACTCAAAGTAATATGGAAGATTATGATGGTTTTCACATGGTTGACTATATTACTTATGGAGCAGGTCATAAATATGCAGATACAATTTTAATTATTGATAATTCCACGTTTAGGGGTAATGTAGCTCAGGATACTAGACGTGGTAATGCTACAATGTTGATTTCATCACATGAATATATAGATTATCATAATAGATTCTTTGATGGTGGAGCAATATTTGGAAGCTCTAAAAAGTTATATATTAAAGATTCACTTTTTGAAAATAATCTTGCCAATACAGATGGCGGAGCATTATGTGTACAAAGTGAAAACTCTACAATTGAAGGATCTAAATTTTATAACAACACTGCTGGAGCATATGGTGGAGCTTTAAATATATTTGGAAATTCAGAGGTATTCAACACAGAAATTGTAAGCAATTATGCTCGTGATGGTGGCGCACTTCATTATGCATCTTATTTAAATTATAATCATATTCAGAACAACATGGATATGTTTAATGTAACCGTTGCGGATAATGTGGCTCTTGATTCTGGAGGGGCATTTATTTTAGAAGCTACTAATTTCGCAATTAAAAATTCAAATATATATGGAAATAAGGCACCTAATGGTGATACTTTAGGTTCAAAATATGTGGCAAAGGATATTTCTATAATTGATGCCCGTAATAACTGGTGGGGAAGCGCTGATGGGCCAGATAATACTATTTGGTCTGCAACAAACATTAGATTCAGAACATGGTTAAATGATAAGGTTGATTGGACACCTATTAAAATTACACCTTCAAATAATGAAAATAATAATGGAAATGGTGGAAAAAATAATGGGGAAAGTCATTATAATCCATCAGTTGTTTCAACAGGCTCTGGTGTTCGTACAGGTTCTTCATTAAGCCAAGATTCTAATGGTGGAAATGTTAATGGATTTAATTTCCCTGGAAATTGGCCATCCTTAGGAAATGGTGGAGGTAATGGATTTAATATTGATGGGATTAGGTTTGGTGTTAACACTCCGAGCAATAGTAAAACACAAATCCATGGAAATGCTGTAAATCCTAATAGTATGAGTAGGTTAAATAGTTCAAGCATTAATGATTTGTCTTCAGTTGGTATGACTGCTAATGCTGCTGATTCATCAACAAGTTCCCAATCATCTTCAAGTGATGGTGGAAGTGAAGAATCAGGTAATGCATATGAAATTAAAAAAGAGGTAAAAAAAGAGATTGACGAGGATTTGTCTATTTTTAATATATTTTTCATATTATTATGGTTATTTTTATTAGTTGGATTTTATACAAAGTATAAAAAAATTGATGAAAATTAATATTTTTAAAATTAACTTATTTTTATTCATTTATTTTTTAATTATTTATATTTTAATAAATTTTAAATATAATTTAATATATAGATATTCGTGTATTAATTTGAATTTATTTTTTAATACATTATTTAAAATAAAATTGTTGAGGTAACAAAAATATGAAAGATTACAAGATAATTTTAATTTCTTTTGTATTGTTGATTTTCTTTATTGGTGCTGTAAGTGCTGCTGATGGGGAAAACGCTGTTGCTGACAATTTGGGAACATCAACTTCAGATGATTCTATTGTTGTGGGCGATGGAGATAATGATGTAAAAGAAATATATGTAAGTACTGTCGGTGATGATTCAAACCAAGGTACTAAAGAAAGTCCTTATGCTAATGTAAGTAAAGCAGTTTCAGTTGTAACTGATTCTGATGATGCTACAATTTACATTGGTGAAGGGATTTTTCTATTAAACGAAAATTTGGATATTGATTTAGACCATGAAGTTGGGGGTAATTTAGAGATTATTGGTGCTGGTGCTGACAAAACATTTTTAGATGGTCAATCCGCATTTTGTTTTGCTACAATTGGTATTAATTCAAATGTAAAAATTAAAGATATTACTTTTATAAACTGTAAAAATCCAGATGGTGGTGTTATTAGTAATTATGGTAATTTAACTGTTGATAATTGTATATTTAAAGATTCATATGTTACAAATTTAGGAGGTGGAGCGATTTATTCTGAAGGGGAAATTGAAGATATTGAAATTGTAGATGATCAACCTAGAGTTATTATTGCTGCTCCAAATTTAAGAATTTTAAATTCACAATTTATTTCAACTTATATTAATTCAAATAATGCTAATTCACGAGGTGGAGCTATCTATGCTGTTCTTGCAGATATCTATTTAGAAAATAACACATTTATCAACACTAGGCTTTCTGAAAATGGAGGTCAGGGAGCTGCAGTTTATATTGAAGATACTCCAGCTACAATTATAAACAATAAATTTATTAACATAACCGGAACTCAGGATGCTTCTATATTTTTATTAAATCCAACAGATGCTCCTTTCATGTTTGATGAATCTGTTATAACAGGTAATGAATTTATTAATTGTTCTTGTCCTTCAGATACTTATTCTATTGTTAATTTATATCAAGGTGCTTTTAAACTTGAAAATAATGTATTTGTTAATTCCACTAACTCTGTAGGAAACATTTATGCAGGATATTCTGAAATTAGTGGATTGAAATTTGCAATGAATTACACAATATATAATGTATCAAATTATGAAGCAAGTAAAGGATTTGAATTAAATAAGATTACTGTGACTGATGATATGGGTAATATTGTAATTAAAAGTTCTATTGATGTTAATTTGAGTAGTGATGAAAATAGTATTTCTAAAACTGTTAGGCCTTCAAATGGTGTAGCTACTTTTACTTTCGATTCAGTTCCTGTAGATGGAATTTATAATTTGACTTTATCTTCCGGTGATGCAACTAGTGATGTTTTGGGTATTGTCAATGTTAGTTTAAATAATGATCCTGTTGAGTTATGGGTGTCTCCTAATGGTTTGGATGCTAATAATGGAACTTTAGACAGTCCATTTGCTACAATTCAGCATGCTATTGATGTTGGTTTTGAAAATTCATTCACTGTAGTTATTCATTTGCTTAAAGGAACTTATACTAAAGAGGGTAATGTTCAGTTGACTATTGCAAATCAAGGTAATTTGCAAATTTTAGGTGAAAAATATAATGAAACTATTATTGATGGTGAAGGAACAAGCTGGTTTTTAGCTGTAAGTACAACTAATGTTAATGTTACTAATGTGAGCTTTGTCAATGGTTATGGTAATAGAAAAGATTTAATATCTGGAAAAAACAAGTTATTCCTTGATAATTGTATAATTGATAATAATGACTTATCAAATACTGGTAGGTATTATATATTAGTTAATACTCTATTTGATAGGTTGGTTTATACTAATAATGGTGGAAGAATATCTGTACCTGGTAAAATTACTATCACTGGTTCTTATTTTGCAAATAATGTTTATAAAAATAGTCAAAGTAATGGTATCATAAATACTGCTGGTGCAACTTTTATAGATTGTAAGTTTATTAATAACACCAATGCTCAAAATGGTGGTGCAATTACAGGTTACTTTACAAGTATAAATAACTATTATGAAAATAACAGCCCTATTGAGGGTGGTGCTGGTGGTGCAGTTTACCTTACTGGAGACAGTACTTTTATAAATGACACATTTGTCAATAACCATGCAGAACAAGGTGGTGCATTTTCTGTCTTTATTGATTATGATTCTCTTTCAAGGTCTCCTAAATTGACATTTGATAATTGTAAATTTATCAACAACACTGCTTCAAATGGAGGAGCAGGTTATTTAAACTTTGGTAAATTCACTGATTGTTCATTTATTAATAACTCTGCTGATTATGGTGGAGCACTTTATTTAGCTCCGTATATTAAGGATGCTGAAACACCTGATTGGGAAAATTGTACTTTTGAAAATAATATTATGCAAAAAGTTAATGATGTTTATCTAGAATTGCCAACAGATTGGTGGATTGATGAGGAGGAAATAGAACTTGCGTATGCAATTCCATTAACCATTACATTTAACAGTCAAAATGTTACTTCATTGGTTGATGATTTGACCGCTACCGTTTACGGTCCATCAGGTGCTGTAATTGGTGCAAAATATCTTACTTTTGAATTGAATGGTACTAAAATTGGTTCTCCTGAAGTTGTAGGTAGTGTTGTTACATTTAACTATGCTGGATTTGAAGAAGGAGATTATATTTTAAATGGTGCTATGGAATATCCAAATAATGAAAATGTTATAAATTCAGGATTAATTTCTGTAAAACTTGAAAATATTCTTGACCATGTTGAGATGTGGGTTTCACTCAAAGGTAGTGATGAAAATGGTAATGGTAGTGAATCCAATCCATTCAAATCTATTTCAAAAGCTATTAAAGAAGCAGTTAAAAACTGTCGTGATATTACAATAAATATTGTTGAAGGAATTTATACCGGTGATTTAAACACAGGTTTGACTATTACATCTTTGAGCAATGTTACTTTAGTAGGTGAAGGCATTGATAAAACAATAATTGATGGTGAAAATGCAACTGTATTTGCTAAAATCACTGAAGGTAACAATAAAGTTACTTTAAAAGATTTAACTATCCAAAATATGATGCCTGCTAATGTAGAAGAGTTCATGGCAGGTAATAAAAATGTTAACAACTTGCTAAGAAAACTTGACCCACTTGCTTGCCCAATTACTGTCGATGAGGGCGCAACTCTTTGTTTAGATGGTGTTAGAATTACAAGTTGCCGTGGTGGCCCTGCTATAATCAGAAATAATGGTAAACTTAATGTTGAAAATTCATTATTCAACAATAATGGTATTTCATCACATGGTATAATCTATGGTGGTAATGTAAGTATTGACGATACTGAAATTAGCTCTAATGTTGCTGCTATTGGAATATTATATGATATTCCTTCATTAGTTGTAAATAATTCATTGATCAAAAACAATTTCAACTTGGCATACTTCTCATTAACTGGTTCATCAGGTTATAGTTCAGATGCGGTGACTATAATTGAAAATACTGTTATTTCAAATGATGGTGATAATTCTTCTTTAAGTGTAATAGGTTATAATGATACTTGTTCAATTTTAAGTCCTGCCTTCTGTTTAGCAAATAATGTTTTAGCTAACAATATATCCATGATAAACAGTTTTGGTTCTCCATTGCCAGAATATAACTTAATTTCTAGTAGTGGATCTTTTTTAAGTGCATTTGGACTTATATATGGGTCTGGAGGTAGAACTGTATCTGCAAGCAATTCAACTTTCATTAATTTGACTAACCTTTGGTCTGTAAATACTTACGGCACTGTAATGTTTAGTTTTGATGGATGTTTATTTGATGGCATTACAATGATTGCAAAGTCACTAACTCCTGGTGATGGTTCACAATACAACATTACCAACTCCGTATTTGTCAATACTGACTTAGTTATTGACAGAAACTATCGTAGTGACCGTGAAGATCCTAACTGTACTTTTGAAAACAACTATTGGGGAAGCAATGACAAACCTGCAATTAGATTTGTAAATACTGGTCAGGGACGTGCAACCTCATTTGAACCTGAAACTTGGATTACTTTATACTCTGAAGATGAACAGACTGTAATCAAAAACGTTACTGATGGTGAAAACTCAACTGCTTACTTAGGAAACGCTCCAATCAGAACTGACTATGCAGACAACAAAGGCGCCCTAGACTATGCTGTTGTATTCGGTCCTGTAGGTTACCTGTTCACTACTGATGATGACAATAACGTCATCTTCAACCAAAGCGAACCTATCTACCCATTCGTAGCTGCTGATCCTATGGACTACAGAACTTCTACAGAAATCGTTCTTAACGGATTTGAAGGTGACTTGGGTGTTATTTTCGTATTGGTTGACATTGTAGGAAACCCTATTGCAAACGCTACTATTACCTCAACATTCGGCGATTTGGCTCCTGTAAACACAACAACCGATGCCAACGGTACTTTCAAGGTCAAAGCCGGTAAAAACGGTGTCTTAAAAGTTGTATTTGCTGGTGACGATACTTACTTCGATACTGAAGGAAACCTTACTTTCGCAAACGCAGGCAAGACAGCAAAAACATTCATCAACTTCAATGAAGTTGAAGGCGACTTTGCAATCACTGGTGTTTTAGTGGATGATGAAGGCACTCCTATTGCTAATGCAGCCATTAAGGCTATCATTAACTCTAACACAACAGTAAACACTACTACTGATGATAAAGGTGCATTCAAAGTTCAAGGTTTATCCAACTGCGTAATTGATGTAATTTTCGCTGGTGATGACGTATACAACCCATCAAACGCTACAATTACATTAAACAACCTGGCACCAATTAGAGCTGCAACTGTCATTGAAGGAAACAACTACACCCAGAACGCTATCGAGTACAAACTCGGTGAAAGGGGTGGAAACTTCACTGTACAATTGAAAGACGCAAGCGGCAAACCACTTGCAAACAAAACAGTTTTAATCGGTTACAACGGTAAATGTCTCGAAAGAACTACTGACGAAAACGGTTATGCAAACGTTCAGATTAACCTTGCTTCAGAAAACAGGTTAACATTTGCAGTTGCATTCCTCGGCGACGACGAATATAACGCAACCATGTCAGTATACCTGATTACAATTACCAAAAAACCTGTTACCATAAGCGCTCCTGACAAGACTTACAAAGCCTCCGCTAAAACCAAATCCTACACAGTCACTTTAAGCACTGTAAAAGGCGTGGACGGCAAAACCTACTTCGGAGCAGGCAAAAAGGTAACCCTTAAAGTTGACGGCAAAACCTACACAGCCAAAACAAACGACAAAGGTCAGGCTACCTTTAAACTCAACATGGCTAAGAAAGGTACATTTAAAGCAACCGTCAGCTACGCAGGTGATGGTACCTACCAGGCTGCTACAAAAACATCAAAAATTAAAATCAATTAGTGGGATTAACTCTCACTAACCCTTTTCTTTTTTTAGACTCACTATTTTAAGAGCAAACATATATATCCGCATTTACAATCAACTTCAATTTTCACCAACGAAGATGTTAATGTCAAACCCGCACAATAAAATCATAACATCTAACATTAACCGTTAATATTATGGCACGTCTTTTGGTTTAAATCGCATCTGACTTACGTGCAGAAAATCCATGATTTGACAATTTTTATATAACATTTACTATAAAGATTATAATGACTATTTGATGTTGATGCATTTATATGAGAATTCAACATTGACTTCGGTGATAAAATGAATGAAATATATAGGACTTTTACATCAGAATCAGTAACTCAAGGACACCCGGACAAGGTTGCAGACATTATTTCTGATGCTATATTGGATGCGTATATGGCACAGGACAAGAATTCACATGTTGCATGTGAAACCTGTGTGACAACTGATTTCTGTATGGTATTTGGTGAGATAACCTCCGCAGCCCACATCTCAGAAGATGAAATCGAAAAGATTATCCGCGACACAATCATTGAAATAGGCTATGACAAGCCTGATTTGGAATTTGACGGTCACACATGTAAAGTTGAAAACAGGCTCCATGAACAGTCCGCAGACATCAATCAGGGTGTGGACCGTGGAGATGAGGAAACCGGAGCCGGTGACCAGGGAATGATGTTCGGTTATGCAACCAACGAAACTGAATCATTAATGCCTTATCCGATTGATTTGGCCCGTAAACTAACAAATAAATTAACCGAGCTTAGAGAAAGCGGTGAAATTCCATACCTCAGACCTGACGGAAAGGCACAGGTATCAGTAAACTATGATAAGGACGGAAACGTCGTTTCACTTGACGCCGTGGTACTGTCAACCCAGCACGACGAGACCGTATCCGACAATCAGGAACAATTAAAACAAGACATCCGTGAAAAGCTCTTCAAGGCAGTCATTCCCGATGAGCTCATGACAGAAAACACCAAAGAGCACATCAACCCAACAGGAAAATTCGAAATCGGAGGCCCTCACGGTGATGCAGGACTTACCGGACGTAAGATCATCGTCGATACCTACGGTGGATATGCACGCCACGGTGGAGGAGCATTTTCAGGTAAAGACTGCACCAAAGTGGACAGAAGCGCATGCTACATGGCAAGATACATAGCCAAAAACATCGTTGCAAGCGGACTTGCAGAAAAATGTGAAATCCAATTATCCTACGCCATCGGTGTGGCCGAACCGACCTCAGTAATGGTTGATACCTTTGGAACCAAGGCTGACATCGGCGACAAGTCAATGGCTGAAATCGTTCGTGAAAACTTCAAGCTTACTCCGGACGGAATCATCGAGACATTAGGTTTAAGGGACGCAACATACAAACAGACTGCAAAATACGGTCACTTCGGTATTGAAGGCCTTCCATGGGAGAAAACCGACAAGGCTGAAGACCTTAAAAAATACATCAAAAACTAAAACTTTTCCTCATTTGAGGAAAACCCTTTTTTTATTATTCATTTTATTTACATTGAAATGATTAAATATATATTCTATTAATTCATACTATTAGGTAGAGTTGAAATCCTTTTTGGATTTTTGATTCCAACTTAGTGTATTAAGTTATATTTTCAATATCTAATCGGCGTGCTGTGGGGGTTTTTCTCTCACAGTATAGATATTGACCTGTTTTTACATCAGCGGCTGCTGTTTTTAATTATTTAACATTTTCACATCTGTTAATGTAATGAGGGTGGAATGATTTTTTTCAGAGCCATTACAATTTCACATTTTTAAAGCAATTTAGCAGAATAAAAGCATTATTGTCATTTATTTTCGTATAATAAAGTTTTAAATAGTTTATTGGATATAATATTTGTAAACTGTAACTCTTTAAGTCCAGGGGGTGATATTATGCTTTGTTGTGATGTTGCTTTGATTTCGATTTGGAGGGTTTTCTTTGATGAGAAGTCCACTGGCAATTTAATCTATTTTATAGGGGGAATCATTGTGAGTATCCTTGCTAAATTTTGGATTGCAATGGTTTGGTACCTCATTTGTTTGTGGTGCCTGACTACTATATTCACATTGATTTTAATTAAGTCGATGTGAAGCTTGCCATGATTCTCCTTTAAATTGTAGGGATCTTCTATTTCATAGGGATTTGTTTTCCGGTAGCCTCACCGGGTTATCTCTGGGTTCAGTTGTACTTATGATGATCACTCCTTGCAATTTATAAACTTCATGATTAAGTTTATATAAGATTTGGTTCATACTATTAGGTAGAGTTGAAATCCTTATTGGATTTTTGATTCCAACTTAAGTGTATTAAGTTATATTTTCAATATCTAATCGGTGTGCTGTGGGGGTTTTTTCTCTCACAGTATAGATATTGACCTGTTTTTACATCAGCGGTTGCTGTTTTTAATTATTTAACATTTTCACATCTGTAAATGTAATGCTGATGGAATGATTTTTTTCAGAGCCATTACAATTTCACATTTTTAAAGCAATTTAACAGAATAAAAGCATCATTGTCCTTTATTTTTGTATAATAAAGTTTTATATAGTTTATTTGATATAATATTTGTAAACTGTAACTCTTTAAGTCCAGGGGGTGATATTATGCTTTGTTGTGATGTTGCTTTGATTTCGATTTGGAGGGTTTTCTTTGATGAGAAGTCCACTGGCAATTTAATCTATTTTATAGGGGGAATCATTGTGAGTATCCTTGCTAAATTTTGGATTGCAATGGTTTGGTACCTCATTTGTTTGTGGTGCCTGACTACTATATTCACATTGATTTTAATTAAGTCGATGTGAAGCTTGCCATGATTCTCCTTTAAATTGTAGGGATCTTCTATTTCATAGGGATTTGTTTTCCGGTAGCCTCACCGGGTTATCTCTGGGTTCAGTTGTACTTATGATGATCACTCCTTGCAATTTATAAACTTCATGATTAAGTTTATATAAGATTTGGTTCATACTATTAGGTAGAGTTGAAATCCTTTTTGGGATTTTTGATTCCAACTATAAAATAGATTGAATTTTTTCAATATCTAATCGGTGTGCTGTGGGGGTTTTTCTCTCACAGTATAGATATTGACCTGTTTTTACATCAGTGACTGCTGTTTTTTTGTTGCATTTTTCATATTTCTGTTTCAGCCAATCTTTTTTTTTTAAAAATCTTTCCGATTTCTAAAATATCCGATTATCGCAATAACCTTTATTTATTAATTACAACAAAAAGATACATATTATAAATCATTAATTTTTGAGGAGTTACAATGCCAATAAAAGAGGCAGATAAATCATACGATCACGATAAAATAGAAAAAAAGGTTCAAAAATTCTGGAAAGAGGAAGAAACCTTCAAAAAGGTTAATGAACTTAGAGAAAAAGGTCCAAGATACTCATTTTTAGACGGACCGCCATACTGCAGCGGAAGAATACATCTGGGTACAGCCTGGAACAAGACAATCAAGGACACATACCTGCGTTTCAAATCCATGAACGGATTCAGCCTGAGAAGACAGGCCGGATGGGATATGCACGGCCTTCCAATCGAAAACAAGGTCGAACATCTATTGAATATCCAGTCCAAACAGGAAATCGAGGAGATTGGAATCGATAAATTCGTTGATAAATGCAGGGAATTCGCCCTTGAAAACAAGGTCGCCATGGAAGAGCAGTTCGACCAGCTTGGAGTTTGGATGGACTGGGACAAGCCGTACATGACACTTGATCCCAAATACATGGAATCATCATGGTGGACACTCAAAAGGGCAAACGAACAGAACCTGCTTGTAAACGACCAGAGGGTTATCAGCTGGTGTCCTCACTGCGGAACCGCACTGGCTGCCGCTGAAATAGAATATGAGGAAAAGGTTGACCCTTCCATTTTCATAAAGTTCCCTGTAACTGGAGAGAAAGACACATATTTCCTTGTCTGGACAACAACTCCATGGACACTTCCGGCAAACCTCGCAATATGTGTAAATCCGGAATTTGATTACGTTTACGTTTTAAAAGATGGCGAAACCTACATTTTAGCCGAAAACCTGATGGAAGACGTTTTGGGAAAACGCATCAAAATCCACAGGACCAAAATACCTGCCGAAAATGAGGATGAAGAGGATAAGGTAATCGAAGAGGAAGAAGTGATGTATGAAGTCATAAGGACAGTTAAAGGGTCTGACCTTGTTGGCATGGATTACGATTACATTTTGGCAGATGAAATTCCAAAGCAGATGGAATTCGACTCAGAAATTGAAAAGGTTCACACAATACTTCCTGGAGACCACGTCGAGCTGGGTGAAGGTACAGGCCTTGTACACACAGCACCCGGACACGGTCCGGACGACTTTGAAGTCGGTCAGAAATTCGGACTTCCGATATTCTGTCCTGTCGGAGAGGACGGATGCTTTACAGAAGACGCAGGAAAATACACAGGCAAATTCACAAAAGAGGAAAACGACCAGATTATTGAAGATTTACAAAATAAAAACCTGATGTACCGTGTGGAGACAATCGAGCACAGATACGGTGTATGCTGGAGATGCAAAACCCCTATCATCTACAGGGCAACCAAACAGTGGTTTTTAAAAGTAACAGACATCAAGGATAAGATGCTTGATGAAATCGCCAATGTCGAATGGGTGCCTAAATGGGCCGGTGAAGGAAGGTTCCATGACTGGGTTGACAACGCACGTGACTGGACAATCTCAAGGCAAAGGTTCTGGGGTATCCCTATTCCTATCTGGGAATGTCCTGACTGCGGAGAACTCAAGGTAATAGGTTCTTTAGATGAATTGAAAGAGGAATCCTTAAACGAAATCACAGTTTCAGACTCAGAGCTTATCCACAGGCCGTACGTCGATGAAGTTGAAGTGAAATGTGACAAGTGCGGAGCTACCATCAGAAGAATCCCTGACGTGCTTGACGTATGGATAGATTCCGGTGTTGCCGGATGGGCATCACTCTACTACCCGGCTGAAGACAACAGCTTCGAAGACTGGTTCCCATATGACTTCATTACAGAAGGCCATGACCAGACCAGAGGATGGTTCTACTCACAG
>NZ_CAMVTE010000032.1 GCF_947170395.1 uncultured Methanobrevibacter sp.
TATTCTTCAGTTCCGGTTACTTTGAATTTGACAAGACCAGTAGCATCAGAATTAATCTCTACAGTATAAATGACATCATTTTCATTGGATGATATGTTTAAACTAATTGTGGTGTTTTCCTTTACAGGGTCAACAATTGTAAATGTTAATGCAGTGCTGTTTTTGTTAAAGTCATCATCGCCGAGGTATGTTAATTCTGCGTGGTAGCTTCCGGCAGCAAGATTAGTAATAAATGAACCTGTGCCGTTGGTTAATGCAATATGTGCAATTGTATCTCCTAATTTTATGGAAATAAAACCGGTTGCATTCGGATTCACATTAACGGTTATGGTTGTTCGATAACCGGTAATATTGACATTAGCATCAATTGGAGTGTCCTGTTTTTCGTGGTCTTTTATTGTGAATGTTTGTGTTGTGATGTTGGTGTTGAATCTTGCGTCGCCCATGTATGTTGCGATTATAGTGTAGTCGCCAGCATCCAATATATCATCTAAAATTGCCTTTCCGTTTATGACATCTGAGTATACTGTGTATTCTTCAGTTCCTGTTACTTCGAATTTAACAAGACCTGTGGCATTAGGATTGACATCTACAGTATAGGTGACGTCATTTTCATCACTTTCAACCTTTAAAGTGATGTTGGTATTCTCTTTTGCAGGATTAACAATGACAAATTCCAAAGTTGTACTGCTTTCATTGTAGAGGTCATCTCCAAGGTATTTGACTGATGCATTGTAATTGCCCACAGGTAATGTATTATTGATGGATGCACTACCATTTTCCAATGCCAAATAACAAGCAAAATCATCATATGTCAAATAGACGAATCCAGTAGCATTAGGATTAACATTAACAGTTATTGTTGCATGATAACCATCTATTTTCACGGTTGAATCGACTGTAGTATTGATTTTTAAAACATTTACGTTAACTGTATCATTGAATGCAGCAGTATAGATTTCATTGCCTTGGTAGGTTACATTTATTGCATATTCTCCTATTACTAAATCTTTAAATCTGAAAATTTCAGTTTTCACATCTTCCGTTAAGTTGAATTCCAATGTGTTATTTCCTATTTTCATTGTGAATTTGCCTGTTGCATCACTGGTCACATTAACAATAACGTCATCAGGATATCTTACGTCAGCTGTGGCCACATTTATTGTCGGAGTGTATTTGACGAATATGTTTACCGATTCGGTTGTTTGTGTGTGATTTTCATCCGCAATGGTGGTAATGTTTAATGTGTAATCTCCTAATGTTAAATCATTGAGCATTATTGCAGTTTGATTTTTTGTGATTTTACTGATTTCTGTTGCGTTTTGGTAGAGCTTAGCAGTGAAATCATCTGAATTTACCAATTCGATTTCTACAATCACATTCCAGTAGTCCAAATAGGTTACATTTTTAATTATAATCTCTGAAGCCGCCTTTAAAACATTGACTTTAACACTATCATTAAACGCTTTTGTATGGTTTCCTGTTTCATCATATGTTACATTTATAATGTATTCCTGTGCTTTTAAACCGCTGAATGTTAACTGTTTGACTTCATTGACTGTTAAGTTTATTTCTTCTGCAACATTCCCGATTTTAACAGTGTAATTTCCGGCCACATCACTTGTAACATTTACAATAACATCACCTGGATAAATCACATCTTCTGCAACAACCATGATTGTTGGTGTCAATTTAGTTACAGTGAAGGTTTTTGTATCATTGCTTGAAACGATGCTTCCATTTCCCATGTTTGTTACGGTTACGGTATATGTGCCCGCTGCCAAATCAGAAGAAACCATATATTCTGAAGTTAAATTCTCAAAAACAATGCTTCCAGTTTCATTAGTTATTGCTACATTGATAATTGTAGGATTTATGACTTCATATTCAATTGTAATATTTCCATATATGAATTCGTCCTCGGCAGTTGTAATTGTAGTGCTACTTGGTAGAAACTCTTCACTTCTTGTAACAGAGGAGGTTTCAAAACTTGCTTTCAATGAACCTTTAATTGCTTTTGGAAGATATTCTACTTCCACATATCCGTTTTCACCTAAAATAATGCTGTCAGCCACTGTTAAATTTTCATTGGTTAATGTAATGTTAATTTGCGGCATTTTGCAGTTTTCATCAGTGCGGATTTTGTTATTTTCAAATAGGCTGTTTAATGTGATGTTTGCAGTTCCCTCGTTCATTGTCATGTCTAAAACATACCAGTTATTAACATCCACATCATCATTCACATTAACCAATTTTTGATTGAAATTTGTTATGTTGTTTCCCCACCAGTTATAATCAGCATTAAGATTGCTGCTAAACCATGATCCATCATGATAAATGATTGATTTTGTATTGTCTTCAAAAAAGACGCAGTAGTTGACTGGAGTGGAATCTTCATCTGTGTATATAGCGCTTCCTTCATCTGATGCGGAATTGCTTATGAATACTGACTGTGATATTGTTCCGTCTTCAAAAGCAGCGTAAAGTGCTCCACCATCTTTCGCTTGGTTTTTGATGAATGTGGAGTTTCCAATAGTGCTTTTCTTAGCAGCAACATATATTGCCCCTCCGTTATTCTGAGCACTGTTTTCTAAGAAAGTAGAATAATCCACGGTTTGTTGTTCGTTTTTAATGAAGTTTCCTTCACAGAAGTAGACTGCTCCTCCATCGTTTGCAGTATTTTTGATGAATGTTGAATCAATCACTTTGCCGTAATCGTAATCCCAGTAGATTGCACCTCCTCTTTTTGCAGTGTTTTTCTCAAAGGAGCTTGAATCAACAGTTCCGTAATTTGCATTCCAGTAGATAGCTCCACCGTCTTCGGTTGCAGTGTTGCTTGCAAATTCACAATCCGCAAGGCTACCATATTTTTTATTCCAATAGACTGCTCCACCATATCTGGCATTATTGAATGTGAACATGCTGGTAGTTACAGCATCATTTATGTCATTACAGTAGACTGCTCCGCCGTATCTTCCAGTATTGTTTTCAAATATGCTGTATCGTATTCTTCCATACTCATCATTCAAGTAAACGGCGCCGCCATCAGATGCATCATTTTTTATGAATTTACAGTTATCAATGCGAGTATATTCATTATTTGAATATATTGATGCTCCTCTCAATGCAACATTGCTTGTGAAATTTGAATTGACGATGCTTACACCAATTCCCTCGATGAAAATTGCGCCTCCGGAACTTAACCCTCGGTTATTGTTGAAAGTGGAATTGATTATGCCTCCCATGGTTCCTGTCCAGGTTATTGCTCCGAAACGCTCTGCAAAGTTATTGGAAACTGTACAGTTTTCTATAGTCCCATAGTTTCCTCTCCATTGGATAGGGCTGCTTTGTGATATTGTGCCATTTCCATTGATTAGAATCAGATTCATTAATTTGACATTGTCCGATAGTATGTTGAATAGATTGGAGATTCCAAGAGCATTGATTGTGTGTCCGTTACCATTAATAATCAAATTATCCTTATTTATTATAATGCCCCCAACACTGTCTATGTCTTCAGTGAGTGTGTAATCCCGATTCAGATTCACGATATCGCCAGTGGCATTATCTATCAATTCCTGCAGCAGATCAAATTGTCCTTTTTCAGTTATATTAACGGTATTATTAATTCCATAAATGACTGTAGTCAAAAATGCCGGTTTTTTAATTGTTTTATAGGGCACTGTGAGAATTCCATGTTTAATGACTGCATCATCTATTACCAAGTCTTTCCCGATAAATTCTACAGGCACATCCGTCAGACTACAGTTTGCATCTTCGGTAACTGTTTTAGCCACATTATCATATAAGTTGTTCAATGATATTGTCGCCCTGTTGGATTTAACTGTAGTGTCATTCAGGAAGTACCAATTATTTAATTTGACATTTACTTTAGGCATGCTGGTGAAGTTGTATTCAGTGTTTCCCCACCAATTGTAATCCAAATAGTTTTTAGAGTTATGGGATCTAATGAATAAGTCATAGGTGGAGTCCGGGTTTACAAAAACACTGTCTTTTACGGTTAGTGCATAATCCCCAGGATTTGCAAAAATTATGTTATAAATATCATTATAAATAAAACTGCATCTGTTAATGAGCACGCTGTCTGTAACGGATTCATCCCGATTTTTATAATCAATATATATTACTGCATCAGTACTTTCCTGACCTTCAATGGAATGAAAAGTACAGTTGTTGAAAGAGACGCTTTTGGCACTTTTAATATAAATACCGAAACACAATGCATTAACAAAATTAATGTTGTTGAATGTTACTTCAAGTGTCTTCCCATATATTTCAAAAAATGTGGCATATGTGTCACCATCAATGGTATGGCCGTTACCGTTTATTATTAGGTTTTTTTCAATAGGTATGCCATCTGCAATCTTGGAATCCTCTTTTGAACCGTATTTGAATTTATAATCAGTTTCTAAATTGACTACATTTCCCCCACTGGTTATTATGCCCTTAAGGTCACTGAATGAATTTTTGGATATTGTATTATTGGTTTCTGTGTTGTTTTCTACGGTTCCTTGTGTTGTTTTAAAGTAAAATGGCACATTTGATGCGGCTGAATTACTTTTAAATAATGAATTGGTAAGATTACATCCAGTATTGTTGAAATAGATGCCTGCGGCCAGGTAATCCGCTTTATCACCGATAAATTCACAATTGTCTATAGCGCAATTTTGCGCGTCAATGTATAATCCCCCACCGTTTCTTGCATAGTTGTTCTTGAATTGGGAATCTGTAATAATGGTTGGTGAATTAATGTATCCTGCACCGCCATCATATTTGCTTTTACAATTTTCAAATATTGAGTTGTCAATAATGCTTGCAATATTTTGAGTGGAATATAAATTAATGGCAGTAGCTGTGCTGTCTTCAAATTTACAATCATAAATTCCGGTTATTTTATTTGATTTTATTCCTCCGCCAATGTTTTTAAAAGTACAGTTTATAAATGTAATCTGATCATTGCCGGAAGATTCAGCATTGACCACAAGACCCTTGAAATTTACAAAATTAAGGTTTTTGACTGTGATATTTCTTCCGCTTGCAAAATTAAAAATTCCGTTGGCGCCATTACATCCATCAATTGTATGGCCATCACCATTTATTGTAATGTCCTTATCCACTGTAAACGCAATTTTATCATCAAGAGAGGAATAGAATTTATAATCATGAGTCAGATCTATCTCATTTGAAGCCTTTGATATGGCGTGTTTCAGTAGAGTAAATGAATCATACTCTCCAGAATGCTTTAATTTAATGGAGGTAATAATTGCACCGTTATAAAGTATTGTTGCTGTGCCCTCTTCACCATCCAATGCAGTATAATTAAACGGCGTTGATATTCCATTAGTGAATGTGATGTTTGTTGAATTTAGGTTACTGTCACTGAATTCGACTTGGAATGTTACTGTTTTCCATGTGGGCATTTGTAAAAGGCTGGTATTGGATTTAAGAAACATGAGTTTTAATTGAATTGTATCACCCAGTCTCACTTCTTTAGGTATTGATGGAACATAATAAGTCTTGACCAGGATAATTAGTTCATATTCCTTCACCACTTCATATCCGGTAACTATATATGGTTCATATCTAGTCCCATAGCCTTCACTTTCAACAACTCTTTCAGGGATTTCATAAGATTTTGTACCATCAAACCAGAGATTGTAGTCTAGATTTCTAACACCATTGATAACATTTCCTTTTATATCAGGAGTGCAAAAAATTGACTCCCTTACGTTGCCATTACGACAAATTAAACCATAATCATTACCGGTTTCAGCAACACCAAAGAAACATTTATTAACAGTAGAAAGATACTGATGATCGCCAAAATGGACAATTCCTTTTTCAGCAACATTGTTCTCAAAGCGAGAATACTCAACAATAAAATCATCACCTAAGAGAACTAATTTGTCTGTGTCAAATTTGCCGTCTGATGTGATTTTTCCATTATCTACAAAAATACTTCCAGTCATATAATTTCTATGAAATACATTATCTTTTTGACGATTACTAGTAGTCAAATAAACTAATTCAGCCCCATTTGCAGAATTATTTCTAAAAACACAATCTACAATCTTATTAAAGGTTCCTTGCATACTCAATACGCTATATGAATTACCTTCAAAAATACAATTTTCAATTATGCAGTGCTGAAGATAAGGTTGAACAGTTACTGCATAAAGGTGAGACTTTGAAGTGTCGGCAAATCCTGTAATTCGCATATTTTTTAAATGAATGTAACTATAATCGAGTACGAATGCAGTTGATTTTCCTGCACAGTCAATCGTATGCCCATTTCCGTCAATGGTAACCTCTCTGTTAATGACTATTTCATCGCTAGAACCTCCACTACCAGTAGATCTATAATTCTTTTGCAATTTGATTTCCTTAGTGTATAGGGTATCACTTATTAACTGCCTTAACTCAGTGAATGTACCCCATTCTTCTGATTCATCATCCGTTGCGTCCAATACACTTTCCTGTTCTTCACAGGTCACATTCAATATGCTTTCCTGTTCTTCATTAATCGTAGTTAATATTTTCCCTGATTCTGCATCAGAATCTACAGTTTCAGCAATCGTTTCATCCGTAATTTCGCCTGCAATTGCATCAGTCGAGTTTAAGTCACTTGCAGCAACTGCCGAAAGCGAACATAAAAGAACGAATAAAACTGAAAATATTACAATTATCCTATTTTTATTCATAAAATTCCATAACTCCTATAAAATTGAATATTATTTATTATTTTATAATTTTATATAATATAAGCTATAATGATAAATTGTTAAATTTTGGATTTGTAGAAACTCTATTGGGATTTTTACAAAAAATTATAAACAATGCCAAAGGGGGGGCTATGTGAAATGCATGGGTGATAAATACATTTAATGGGATTAAAAATTAGCAGATACGAAAATATGGTAAGAAAATCTTTTAAAACAATATGTATATTAATAAAAATAAGTAAATAATTATATATATGTATAGTTTCATTGCTTGCTTTTTATTATTAGTTGGGTCTTATTTTGTTTATGGCAAGTTTATTGAACGAAAGGTGGGCATTGATGAGAACAAACAAACGCCCGTATGGAGATTGGAAGATGGCGTTGACTATATACCAATGTCTAGACTTAAAGGATTTTTAGTTCAATTCTTAAATATTGCAGGTTTGGGCCCTATATTCGGAGTTATTCAAGGCGCATTGTTTGGACCTTCAGCATTTTTATGGATTACATTCGGCACCATCTTTATCGGTGCAGTACATGATTTCTTCTCAGGATTTTTATCCCTGCGAAATGACGGTCTTACAATGCCTGGAATCATTTCCAAGTATCTTGGAACAACAGCCCAAAAATTTGTTGCAATCGTAACCATCGTGACCGGTGTCATGGTCGCTGCGGTCTTTTCAACAGGATCTGCAGCATTGATTGGTAATTTAACAGGCACCCCTGTATTTTATTGGACGCTGATAATTTTTGTCTATTTCTTAATTGCAACACTATTTCCGGTTGATAAGATTATTGGAAAAATATATCCTGTTTTTGGAGCATTATTCATAATAATGGTGGTGTTGATGATAGGATCATTAATCCTAAATCCGAACTATACAATTCCAGAGTTTACAACACAAGGACTATACTTAACGGACAAGAACATTTTCCCATATCTATTTGTAACAATCGCTTGCGGAGCCATTTCAGGTTTTCATGCATCCCAATCACCGATTGTCGCCAGGTGCATGAAAAATGAAAATGATGCAAGGCCAGTATTTTTTGGAGCAATGGTTCTGGAAGGTTTGACTGCATTATGCTGGGCGGCAATTGCACTGGCATTCTTCCATGTCCAGCCGCAACTTGCAGCAACATATGCTGCAACACCGACAGTGGCGGTTCATGAAATGGCAACGGCTCTACTCAATCCTATTTTTGTGGCTTTGATTATCATAGGCATTGTTGTATGTCCGATTTCCACTGGAGATACGGCACTTAGAAGTTCAAGAATCACAATAGCCGATGAATTACATATCAATCAGGAAAAAATAACTTCCAGATTAAAGATTTCCCTGCCATTGTTTATTGCAGGATTTGCATTGACATTTGTTGATTTCACTTTAGTTTGGAGATATGTCGCCTGGGCGCAATTGCTGATAGGTGCGGCAGTTCTCCTTTCGGCAACAGCCTATTTAATGAAAAAAGAAAAGCCGTACATTATAACATTGGCTCCTGCAATAATATGCATATTGATTACATTTGGATATATTTTGCAAGCCCCGGAAGGTTTCAGACTGCCTGCAATGATTGCCAATGTGATTTCAGTTATAGCAACAATTATTACAACTGCAGTATTTCTTAAAAAATATAAAAAATAATGAATAAATTTTGGTGAAAAATATGGTAGAGAAAACACAATGGGATTCTCCGGTTGCATTCATCCTTGCAATGATTGGTGCTGCAGTGGGGTTAGGCAATATCTGGCGTTTCAGTTATGTGGTATACTCCAATGGAGGAGGATCATTTTTTATTCCCTATCTAATCGCAATAGCCATCATGGGGATACCTTTTTTGATTTTGGAATACGGCATGGGATTCAGTTTCAAGGACTCGTTTTCAAATACTTTAAAACGCATTAATCCAAAACTTGAATATATTTCTTGGATGTTGCTTTTATTTGTTTTTATAGTGGTAATATATTATATTGTCATATTAAGTTGGGATTTAGTGTATTTGGGTTCAAGTTTCACTTTTAAATGGGGAACCGATGCTGCATTATACTTTGTTGATAATGTTGGCGGAAGCTCTAATCTAAGCAATGCAAGCTTTCTTCTGATTCCAACCACAATATGCACATTAATCATGTGGATTATAGTATGGTTTGTATCTCACAGAGATTTAAATGATGGAATAGGTAAACTTTCAAAGATTTTAATTCCTACTCTTTTTGTCCTTATGGCGATAATTGTAATCTATGCCTTGACTCTTCCTGGCGCCAATATAGGTATTGAAACATTGATGCAGCCGGATTGGATGAAATTGCTTGACATTAACATATGGCTTGCGGCGTTTTCCCAAATTCTGTTCTCTTTAAGTATGGGGCAGGCCATTGCATTTACATATGCAAGCTATTTGCCTGAAAAATCCAAATTAAATGACAATGTTTTGCTGGTGGTGTTTGCAAATTCCGCATTTGAAGTCTTTACTGCTTTTGGTATCTTTTCAATTTTGGGATACATGTCATTTACTTCCGGAACGCCAATGGTCCAGCTGGTCAGTGAAGGAACGGGATTGATATTTATTGTATTTCCGATGATTTTCAATATCATGGGAGTTGCGGGACGCATATTGGCTCCGGTATTGTTTGTTGCAATATTGTTTGCCGGAATTTCATCAGCTGTTGCAATATTCGAACCTATGGTAAGCTCAATTGAAAATAAATTCGACCTGACCCGTAGGAAAACCGTGACAGTTTTATCCGTAATCGGATGTGCGTTATCATTGATATTTACAACCGGAATCAGCAGTTATCTTGTAGGCGTCGTTGACGGATTTGTCAATGAATTTGGAATTTTACTGTTAATAGCAATCCAGTGCATTATCCTCACATGGATATATGACGTGGATTCATTGATACCAATATTGAATGAAAACAGCAGATTTAAGGTTGGAAAGACCTGGAAATTCGTCATCAAATATGTTTTGCCTTTGGTTCTGATTGTCATGTGGTTAATTGGAATAGGCAATCTGTTTGCTAATGCAAATTCCTTTGAATTAGCAGTGGACATTATTATAATGGCTGCTGTTCTAGTATTGAGTGTGGTTTTTACAAGAATTAAACCTAAGGAGAATTAAAATGGATCAGAAGTCACAATGGGGTTCGATATTTACATTCATTCTTGCAATGATTGGCCTTACAATTGGAATAGGAAACATCTGGCGTTTCAGCTATGTACTGTATTCCAATGGGGGAGGATCATTTTTCATACCTTACGTAATTGCAATTTTAGTCATGGGAATTCCATTTCTAATTCTGGAGTATGGATTGGGCTTCAGCGTCAAGAAAAGTTTTTCCAGTTTAATGAACAGCATTCGTCCGGAATTTGAAATCGTTGCATGGATGCTTGTTTTATTTGTATTTGTCGTTGTGATTTATTACATGATTATCTTGGGATGGGACTTTGCATATCTCTTAAACAGCTTTACTTTCGGATGGGGAAATGACCCTTCATTATTCTTTACAAGCTATGTTGGGGGAAGCTCAAATTTAGCCTCTGCCACTACAATAATATTACCTACCCTGATTTGCACATTAACATTATGGGTAGTCTTTTGGGTAATCTCCATTAGGGGAGTGGATAAAGGGATTGGCCGGATTTCAACTGTTTTAATCCCATTATTATTTACAATCATGATATTGATTTTTATTTATTCATTCACATTGCCGGGATTCGATGTTGGAGTTGCCACATTGCTCACTCCCGACTGGTCGGCACTCTTCAATGTCAATGTCTGGCTTGCGGCATTCGGACAAACCATATTTTCATTAAGCATAGGCCAGGCCATGGTATATACATATGCAAGCTATCTGCCAAAAAATTCAAAGCTGGTTGACGAAGTACTGTTTGTGGTCATTGCAAACTCATTATATGAGATTTTCATAGCTTTTGGAGTCTTTTCAATACTCGGATACATGTCATTAACGTCATCAATACCAATGAATGAACTGATTAGTGAAGGTACAGGACTGATATTCATCATATTCCCACAGATATTTAATTCAATGGGACTAATGGGACATGTAATTGCTCCGTTATTATTCCTGTCAATACTGTTTGCAGGATTCACTTCTTCTTTTGCACTGTTTGAGCCTTTGCTTTCATCATTGTGCGATAAATTTGGATGGAGCAGGAAAAAAGGAGTCACAACCCTTGTAATTGTTGCATGCATAGGCACTGTCTTTTATTCGACAGGAATCAGCAGCTATTTGGTGGAAATCGTGGATGAATTTGTAAATAATTTTGGAATACTGATTCTGATAGGCATCCAGGCAATAATATTCGGATGGTTTTATGGAGTTGAAAAGGTCATTCCTGTGCTTAACGAGTTTTCAACCTTTAAAGTTGGAAAGACCTGGGCTTTCACACTAAATTACTTGTTGCCGGTTCTGTTAATTGTAATGTGGGTATTTGGTCTTGTCAAGTTATTCAATGATGCAAACTCACTTAAAATAGCAGTCGACATAATTATCACAGTTATTGTTGTCGGACTTTCAGTGCTGTTTACGAAAATGGACGCTAAAAATACATGAATTAGGCAATCCTCTACTGTCTGGCGGAATGCCAACATCTTAACTCTTTTTTAATCGCATTGCGATATGCTGGGCAGGATGATGCTTAAAATAACACAAAAAGAAATTCATAACTATAGATTGAGTATTCAATCAGCTAATTCTCCAAAAAATTGAATGATTGAATAATATATATTTTAAGATATAGTATTTTACGAAATGTTTACCCCAAAAAATTTCATCACCCAATTTTCAAAATATGATATATTGTCTACTTTTTCATAAAACTTTAACTCAAAAAGTTCAATTAATTCATCTAATGATTTATAATTCGTATTATAGATTTCTCTCTTTATATCTTTCCAAACCTCTTCTATAGGGCTTAAAAATGGGCAGTATGGTGGCAAATAAACAAGGTTTACAGATAAAATTTCGCATGCTTCTTCTACAATTTTTGCTGTGTGGATCCTTGCATTATCTAAGATAATATTCAATGGTTTCTCTTCTTTCATGAGAAAACTTAATTTTTTATTGTTTAACATCTTTTGTAGATGTTTTTTTATTGTTTGATTGATTTTGTAGTAGTTAATGCGATATTTTTTACATTTGGATTCAAATTTTTTTGGGATAATCTTTTGGTCATCATTGAATATTTGTTTAAATTCTTTTTCATCCATGTATTTTTTCAGTAATTCCATTTTTACATTATTTATATCTAATTTTGGATTAGATATGATGTTAGAAATTATTTTTAGTGCTTTTGGATTTTCTGTTCTTGAAATTAAATATTTACAGATAGTTAGCACGAAATTATTGGAGTTGTTTTTTTGGTTGAAAAATATTGCTGATTCGCAGTTAATTCCCTGTAAACCAACACCATTAACTCCGTATCTCTCACCACTTTTTTAATTCTATTTTTATCTGTTTTACCATTAAATATTGGATTATATAATCTTCTGGCAGTGTTTGTTGTATTTTGGCATCGGGATTCATCAAGGACAACAACATCTTCAATTTCAAAATCAATCATGGATGTTTTTTTAAAAGTATATCTTCGGCATCTGCTGGTGCTTCCTTATAAATAAGGAATGGTTTGCAATAATTGAACCCCAATTTCTTTCGTGTTATTTCCCAAACTTGTTTATAAGAATATGTGACTCCAAATCTATTTTCAATAAGTTCTTTGGCGTCAATAATTGTGTAGTGTTTATCATGATCACTTAAGAGTATTTTTAATTCTATTAGCTGGTCATTAGTTAATTTGGATTTTGTACCGCAGCTTGAGTAATCTGGTATTAAACCTTCGATTCCATATTTGTCATAATCTTTGACCCAGTTTCCTATGGTTTTTCTATCCTTACGAATGAATTCCCCAACAGATGTTCTAGTTTCACCTAATTTAACCATCCTAACGGCCAATAATCTCATATAAATATTATGTGCTTGCCTATATTCTTTTAAATATTTATCAAGTTCTTCGATTTCTTTTTTTTCAAGCAGATCTATCGTTTCCATGATTAAATATTTATCATTCATTAGGGATAAACTTTTCGTAATATGCTATAAAATCAAATTAATTTTATCTGGATTTTATTAAAGTGAAACGTAAGTATGTAAAAATGGCCGTATTTGTATGTTCCAGTATATACTTGTTGGTCAGAATAGGGTAAGTTTGGTTGGTGTGGGTGTTATTGTTAAAGTAGGTCTAATAAAAATATGATAAACAATTATATCATTCTAAATTCATGCATTACTTTTAAAATACCATCATTTGCACTGTATGTCTATTGAGTAGAATATGGGCGAATACACGTAAATTTTTACTAAAAAAACTTACTCATTTTTGAGCAATCTTTCTTACTATTTGGGTAATAATCATTCATGTTTTGCTATGACTAGTATTTGGAATCTATTTTTTCAAATACTTTTTTAACATTTACTTTTGTTTCAAAACAGCCTGTTTTTTCAAGCAATACTCCTTGAGGATAAAAGTCTGACAGTAACATCATCATTTGGTTCAAATCCTCATGACATGCTACTCCGATTACTGCTTGAAACTTGTTTTCCATAACAATTTTTTTAACAAAACTGGATCCCGGCACAATATATAGTTTATAGTTTAACGGTTCTGCCTTTTTCTTGATTACTCCAATTGAGCATAATCCGCATTCTGTACAGTTTAGTCCTTCTTTTTGAAGTGTTGCAGGACAATCTCTATGTCTTAAACAGTGCGGTAGGAATATCAGTGTTTTCTCGGCGGGGATTTTTCTGAATTTTTCCTTGTTGACATCGTCTCTTACTTTGATTGCTATATCATCAATGAGATGGTCATCTAATTTTAATATGTGGGCTATTGTTTTAAAAGGAGAATATAACAGGTCTACAACAAATAATATGAATCTAGGGAACTTAATTTTGTTTTTTCTTGCAATCAATAATCCTAAGATTAAAACTGCAATAAACAATATCACAATTAAAATGGCTAAAAATACCACTAATTGTCCTAAAAACATGTAAAATGAATCGATAAATAACATTTTTTAACCTAAAATTCTTCAATTGTATAGTCATCAAATTCTCTGTTCAATTCAACGCCTGTTGGTGTTTTTATTATTTCAAGCCCGGATAAGCTGTCGCAGGAACATAAAACATTTTGTTCAGGGTGTGTTCCAGGAGTAATGTTGCAGTTTAGGTTGACTCCATCCCCAATGGATATGACTGTTTCTAATCTTTTTGTAGACGGATGGTCCTTATTGAGAATTACTAGGGGGGATGATTCTTCACGGCTTAAATATGCCTGGGACCTGATTGCTCGTTTGTCCTTTTTAAAATTGGATACTGCAATAATGTCGTCAGGTTCTAAAAATTGAACTATTTCTTCATTGTCCTGTGTTGCAATGAATAGCATTTTATTTTCGTGCGCTACCTTAACAACACCGACCATTCCGTTTTCGCCTTCAAGAAATAGTATTTCATCATTTTTAAAATCAATATTCATATAATCACAAAAAAATAAAAAAAGAGTAAATAAGTTTACTCTGCAATTTCAACGTTGTCACTTTGACATGACGGACAAACTACCTTTTTTCCAAGACCTTTGAATTTGTTTCCGCAGTCTTTACAATGGTATTTTTTAGTTTTTAGTTTTGCTAAGTCTATATCGGCCATTGGCCCTCCACTTGAACACATTTAAAATCACCTATATAATATTATATATTATAGTATTATTTAATGTTTTATTTTACCCGCATTATCCTTAATTTTTTCAGCTATCTTTTCATCATTTGTCAGGTTAAATATGAGTTCATAGAAGTATATGGCTTGGGCATATAGTTTGTTTTTCTCATATTCTCCGGCAAGTTCATTCAAGGTTTCTAAAATGAATGGATTGACTCCAAGCTGTATATTGTTATCCTTAATTATTTCAATGGCATCTTCAAGTGTTATATCAATGTTGTGGCCTTTTGATTCAATATAATGTAGTTCACTATGTGCCATAACACTCATTTCAAATGTCATGCTGTATTTAAGCAGCCCAACAGCAATGTCGAATTTATTTTCTTCAATGAAATAATATGCTAAGTTTCTGTAACATCTGGCGATGTCTTGAGGATAGTAGGAATAGGTTAATGCTTCTGTTGTGTACATGACAAATTTGTTGAAGCTTGGGGTGTGCTTTTTGTAGATTTCGCTTAATTCCAGTATTATTCTTGCTGAAACCGGATTGATTCTGTTGGCTTTTTTTAGATTTTCTTCTGCTTCATCAAGCTGATTGTTTTCAAGAAGCAGAAATCCGTAAATATAATATAAGTCAAGCACTGGTTTGTTGTCGGGAATTAGCCTGACCTCTTTTTTTGCCCCTATATATTTTCTGAAGAGCAGTTCCTCTAAAGGATTTGTGAAGCTGTGGTATTCGCTGACTTTGTCATCTTCAAACATTCCCGGAAAACCTTCCATGAAATCATCCATAATGCTTAAAGCCTTTTTGTATTCTCCAACCTCGAGAAGTTCGGAAATTTCATTTAAAATGTTCATAATAGGATTTTCCTTATCGGAAATTTCCATAAATTCCTCTTTTTCTTCATCGCTGAGGCAATCCCACATCATCCTTGAAACTTCACGAACTATTTCCTTGTTGTATGGATGATCCTTATACTTTTCAATTTGTGAAGACAGGTATTTTCTGTTCAAATCCCTGTTTTCTCCCAAATTAGCTTTGATTTCATTTATTATCTCTTCGTACATTAACACACCAAAAGTTAGTTTAATGAGTAATATTTTTATATTACCTCTTACCTATCTAAATATGTATAAAAACTTAGTTTTATATTTTATTTAAAAAAAATTTTAGGTGATTATTAAATGGCGAATCAACCAATATTTATCCTTCCTGAAGGAACTGAAAGATATTCAAAAAGAGATGCTTTAAGAATGAATATCACAGCAGCTAAAGTGTTAGCTGGTATTGTAAGAACTACTTTAGGTCCTAAAGGTATGGACAAAATGTTAGTCAACTCATTAGGTGATGTCACTGTCACCAATGATGGTGCGACTATCATGAGAGAAATGGAAATTAACCAACCTGCTGCTAGAATGCTTGTTGAAACTGCTAAAAAACAGGAAGATATCGTTGGAGACGGAACCACTTCTGTTGTAGTAATAGCAGGTGAGTTATTAAGTAAAGCTGAAGAGTTATTAGATGATGGAATTGCAACTTCAGTTGTTGTAAAAGGATTCAGAAATGCAACTGCTAAGGCAATTGAACTTTTAAATGAAATTGCTATTGATGCAGATGATGAAGAAACTCTTAAAAAAGTGGCAGTTACTGCTATGAGCGGTAAAGGTTCAGACTATGCAAAAGAACATTTAGCTGATTTGGTAGTTGAAGCTGCTTTAAGAATAGAAGAAGACGGCGAATCTGAAATAGACAATATCAATATCCAAAGGGTTTCCGGAGATTCTGTAGAAGATTCATTTTTAGCAGAAGGTATCGTAATCGATAAAGCACCTGTATCAAAAAGCATGCCTCAGGATGTTGAAGATGCAAGAATAGCTGTTATCAAATATCCAATTGAATTAAAAGACATTAACACTGATGCTAAAATAGACATTACCAGTCCTGACCAGTTTGAAGCTTTCCTGAATCAGGAAGAACAAATGATCAAGGACTTAGTCAACAAAGTAATTGACAGCGGTGCCAATGTTATATTCTGTCAAAAAGGAATCGATGACATGGCAGAACATTACTTGAAAAAAGCTGGAATCATGGCTTATAAAAGGGTTAAAAAATCCGATATTGATAGGATTATCAAAGCTACCGGCGCTAAATTTGTATCAGATATTGAAGATTTATCAGAAGATAAATTAGGTAAAGCAGGTCATGTATATCTTGATAAAATATTTGACCATGAATTGACTTTCATTGAAGAATGCGAAAATCCAAAAGCATCTTCCATTGTTTTAAGAGGAAGTACCCGTTATGTAACCGAACAAATTTCCAGAGCTATTGATGATGCTTTAGGAGTAGTTGCATCCACCATTAAAGAAGGAAAAGTTCTCATCGGTGGAGGAGCTTGTGAAATTGATTTGGTAAAACAATTAAGAGAATATGGTGAATCTGTAAGTGGAAGGGAACAGTTAGCTATTTTAAAATATGCTGAAGCTTTGGAAGTTATCCCAAGAACCTTAATTGAAAACGCAGGTTTGGATACCATTAACTTAATTGCAGATTTAAAAGCAGCTCATGAAGATTCCAAATTCATCGGTATAAACGTCTTTACTGGTGAAGTAGTTGATATGAAAGAAGCTGGTGTCATTGAACCTGTAAGGGTTAAAATCCAAGCACTTCAATCAGCTGGTGAAGCTTGTGAAATGATTTTACGTATTGATGATATGATTGCTGCAAGAAATGCATTGAATTCAACCGGACCTGATGAGTCTGGTAATGATGCAAGTGGTATGCCACCAATGCCTGGTGCAGGCGGAATGGGTGGAATGCCTCCAATGATGTAAATTTTTAAAATTTTTACATCTTTTTTCTTTTTTTCATTATTCTTTCTTATTTTTGTTTATACTCGATTAAATGTATTGTTTTTTATTCTAACTAAACTTTATTCAATGTTTTTTGTTTAAAAAGCTTTAAATTATATGTTATTTTATATAATAAGTATTCCCATCATGGTTTACATTTTAATAATATTAAGTTACTTTAAAAATACATTCATATGATTTAATCCTTTTAGAACCTTATTCAAGTATAATTTTACTTTATACCTTATTTTCATAAAGTTTTAGCTTTATTTTTAAAAATTAAATAAGTATAATGCTATTTTGGAAATAAAAAGGTTTATATAACATATTTGCAATAAATATTGTTGAAGCGAGAATCTTATCTCGCGGATGTTTAAATAAATTGTTATGGAGGTAAAATATTTTGAACAAACAATTATTACTCACTGTTTTTTTAGCACTTATAGTATTGTTTTCTGTCAGTGCGATTTCTGCAAGTGAAGTAAATGTTACAGATTCATATGCTACTAGCTTAGTAGATGATACATCAGATGTTTCAGTCCCATTAGAGAAAACTGCTGATTCATCAGAAAGTTCTGTATATAGTTATTCAAGTGTTGATAATGATTCATCTAAAGTTTCTCTATCAAGTGAAGAAGTTTTAGGATCTGAAAATTCAAATACTTTATCAACTAACACGATGAATTCAACTGACGGTACAAATGGGGTTACTAGTTTAGCTGTATCTTCTTCCGAAATAGATGTTTACGGGGCAACTGGTGATGTTTCTTCTACTGTAAAAATTTCAGATACCGTCAAAGCTAAAGACATTTCTAAATATTATAAAGGAAGCACAAAATACACAGCTACATTTACAGATGGTAATGGAAAAGTTTTGAAAAATACAGATGTCAAAATAACTGTAAATGGCGTTAGCAAAACCGTAAAAACCAATGCTAATGGTGTTGCTTCCGTTGCTGTTGATCTTAAACCTGGAACATATAAGGTTGTTGCAACAAACCCGGTTACCAAGTTTCAGTTAACCACTGAATTTAAGATATTGAGTACTATCAGGGCAAATGATGTCACTAAGGTTTATACTGACGGTAAAAGGTTTTATGCAACATTTATGGATAGTAATGGTAAAGGTTTAGTTAGTAAGAATATTAAGTTTAAGATTAATGGTAAGACTTATACTGTAAAAACTAATAAAAATGGTGTAGCTAACCTTGCAATGACTACTCTTGGGGTAGGTACATATAATATGGTTTGTTATAATACAGACGGTTTGACCAAAACCAATACTGTTAAAGTAGTTAGATCAACTACTTCCAAATTAACAGCTACCGATTATACTTTCCTTAAAAGTGACAGTAAAACCATTAAAGTTACATTACTTAACGGTTTAGGTTATGCACCAGGTTCTGGTAAAACTATTAAATTCACAATTAATGGTAAATCTTATACTTCTAAAACTGATAGTAATGGTGTTGCTTCATTGAAATTACCTACTTTAAATAATGGGGTATACACTGTAAAGTATGCATTTGATGGAAATAGTTTCTATAAGGCATCAAGCGCATCAAGTAAAGTTAATATTATTCCGTCTAAGACTCCAACATTTACCGTAAAAAGTACAACCACTTTTGGTAAAGGTGCAAATACCCAGTTTAAAGTTGCTTTAACATCAGGTAGTGTTCCTTTAGAAAAAAGAACTGTTACACTTACTGTAGGTGGAAAGTCTTATACCAAAACTACTGACAGTAATGGTATTGTCTCATTGCCGATTGATTTGGCTAGTGGTAAATATACTGTTACATACAAATTCAATGGTGAATCAAAAGTAAGTGCAAAAACTGCTTCTTCAACTATAACTGTTAAGGACAGATCCAAGACTACTATTTCTTGGAGTAGCGGCACTTTCACTCCGGGTTCACAAACCTTTAAAGTTTTATTGAAAGATTCAAGCAATAAGGGTTTATCCAGTAAAACTGTAAAATTAACTGTAAACTCAAAAACATATTCTGCAACTACTTCCAGTGGTGGATATGCGACTTTTAATGTAAATTTAGGCATCGGAAACTATACTGCAGTATTTAACTATGAAGCTATTGGTGACAATGATAATGCACCAAGCAGTTACAGCAAAGCCATAACTATTGATAAAAAGTCCACTTTGGACGGTTATGGATATTGGCTTTTCGGTGGAGACATGAAGAGTGTTTCCTTAAGCAGTTTGGCTGCTCAGGGAACTACAGACATATTTTTAAATTATTATGCAATTACCAAATGGGGTCAATCCAGTGTTGAGTCTTGGATTGCTTCTGCAAATAATAATGGAATTAGGGTTCATATTTGGATGCAAACTTTCTATGATGGTAATTGGATTAATCCTGTTAAAAACGGATCTCCAAACACCGCATACTTCAATCAGGTAATCTCTGAAGCAAAAACATATGCTTCCATTAAAGGTGTATCCGGTATTCACTTTGATTATATGAGATATCCTGGTACCGCTTATTTAACTTCCGGCGGTACTGCAGCAATTTCCCAATTTGCAAAATCAGCTAGTGAAGCCCTTCACGCTTTAAATTCAAAACTTATCGTTTCATGTGCGGTAATGCCTGAAACCACAAGCAATATAAAATATTATGGTCAGGACTTAGCTGCAATCAGTCAATATATGGATGTTGTTGTTCCTATGATGTATAAAGGAAATTACAAACAGTCTACATCCTGGATTGGTACTGTAACAAAATGGTTTGTTGATAATTCTAAAGGAGCTCAAATTTGGGCAGGTTTACAGGGATATGCTTCAGACAGTAATGTGGCAAAATTGTCATCCAGTGAAATTAAAAAAGATGCTCAGACTGCGGTTAATGCTAAGGCAACTGGTGTAATGGTATTCAGATGGGGATTAACTAACTTTGTTAATTATAATTCATTAACAGGTAAAACTGTTCCATCTTCATCCAGTTCATCTAGTTCCAGTTCATCTAGCTCTAGTTCTTCAAGTTCCAGTTCATCTACAGCTGGTTCAGTTACTATTGCAAATATTTTGACTGCAGCAACTTCCTTGAAAAATACTATTTCATCAACTGGTGCTGTGCCTTCCAGTGTAAGTGTTGGCGGTGTAACATATTCCACAGCTCAATTTTTATACATGATGGCAAAGGCAATTGGTGAAATCAATTCAGGTAAAACTTCTGCAATTTCACCTGTATCTGCAAACGCACCTTCAAATTCTGCTGGTGATTCTGAAGGGCAATTGAATAAAACAGATTATGTTGATGTGGCTAATAGGGTTGCTTCATTTATTTCAACTAATAATCAGGCTCCAAATTATGCTAGTTCAACCTTGGGAAACATTAAATATGAAAACTTGGTTGATGCATTTTCCAGAGTTTTAGCTTACTATAAAACCAATAATGCAATGCCTAATTATGTGACAATAAGCAAAATTACAAAATCTTCAACTATAGTTACTCCTGGTTCATCTGCAGTTAAGACAATCTCCATTAAGGATATTTTAACTGGCGCTACCAATTTGAAAAATTATTATTCAAATAATAATGCGCTTCCTAATACTGTTACTGCAGCTGGAATAACATTCACATTACCGGAATTCCTGTATTTGATGAGTCAGGCAATTTATCAGATTGGAAACTCCAATAATAAAGATATATCTTATATCAGTGGTGTAGATGCTCCTCAATCACCTACCGGTGATACAATTAATTCCCAACAATTGACTAAAGGTAATTATACAGAGGTTGCTAATAATGTGGCAAAATTCATATCTACCAATAAATTGGCTCCTAACTATGCTTCTTCAGCAGTTGGAAAAATAATTTATTCAGAATTGGTGGATGCATTCTCACGTGTTTTAGCATATTACAATACCAATGGGGCATTGCCGAATTATGTTGTAATCACATACGGATCAAGCAGTAGTTCAAGTACTTCTATCACAACTGGTTCCGGTACTGGTTTAAATCAGAAAAATACTGAAACTGATTTATCTAACTACTTGAAATCCTCTACTAATTGTCCGGTAGGAAATAGCGCTATTAAATCTGTTGTAGATTCTGTTACTTCCGGTTTAACTTCTGATTTGGATAAGGCTAAAGCTATTTACAACTATGTAAGAGATTCTGTATCATACAGTTTCTATTACAATACAAGATATGGTGCTGCAGGTACTTTATCTGCAAAAACAGGTAACTGTGTTGACCAGGCCCATTTATTGATTTCAATGTATAGGACTGCCGGAATTGCAGCAAGATATGTTCACGGAACCTGCAGATTCTCAAGCGGAAGTACATACGGTCACGTTTGGGCTCAGGTTTTAGTTGGTGGCCAATGGTATGTTGTAGATCCTACAAGTACTAGAAATTCATTTGGAAATGTAGTTAATTGGAATACAAATTCCTATTCTGTTCATGGAATTTATTCAGGTATTTCATTCTAACTTTCCTTCTTTTTTTTATTTTTTAAAAAGGTTTAAATATTCAATAAATCTTAATAAATATTAAGAACTCTTTTTAACATAATTTTTTTACAAAATTTAGGCATACCAAAACTTTTTTATACTTTTAATGACATATTGTTAAATGATATAAATTATTAGGTGAATTTCATGGCTGCAGATAAAATAAGTGATAATATTGAGGAATATTTGGAAGTTCTCTACCGTAATGGCAGTAACGGAGAACAGGTTTCCACAACAATGCTTTCAAAAGAGCTTGGAATTGCTCCTGGAAGTGTAACCCAAATGCTTAAAAAATTGGAAAATTTAGGTTATATTGCATATACTCCATATAAGGGAGCTACTTTAACTGATGAAGGAATGAAGATAGCTCAAAAAATCACAAGAAAACACAGAATATTGGAAAAATTCTTGAAGGATATTTTAAAAATCAAAGAAGAGAATATCCATGACCAGGCCTGTGAAATGGAACATTCATTATCTGATGAGGCTGAAAGGTCTTTGTGTAACATGTTGCAGAATCCTGACTTATGCCCTGATGAAAATGTGATTCCAGCATGTAATTTTAATTTTGAAAGTTGTAATGAATGTTATTCTCAAAAAGACTTTGATAAAGTTATTTATAGGGAATTTAATTTATTATCTGTATCCGAATTAACTTCTAGTTCTGAAGGAACAATATCATTTATTCGTGGAAGTCCACAACTTCTGGACGACATTGCTGAAAGAGGCATTAAAATCGGTGACCATTTAAGCTATGAATTCAATGAAAACCGTGTAGGTAATCATTATCTGGTTACTATTGAGGGTGAGGAGTTAAATATTCCAATGGAAATGGCTAATAACATTTTTATTAGGAATTAACTCATTTTTTCTTTTTTTACAAATATTTATATAATATTTATTTCAAAATTAATAGCATTAAATATAATTTATTTCTTTTTGCGGTGTTTTAATGCGTGGAAACTTATCAAATGAAATCGTATCTGTCAAAATTGAAGAGGGTAGTAAAAGACCAATAGCTTTGCATGAAAAAAGTAAATTCGGTAAAATCGAAGCTGACTCTTTAAATCTTTCTTTAATTGAAGCCTGTTATTTATTGGAAAAAGAGCGATTGGATATTTATGAGGATGATATAGAATGCAGCATAGGTTATCTGATTGACCTTTTAAAGGAACAGAACAATTATGCCAAATATGTTGTTTATCGCGATTTAAAAGACCGTGGATATGTTATAAAAACAGGATTCAAATACGGCTCTGAATTTAGACTCTACGATAGGGGCAGGGCTCCTGGTCAAGGTCACTCCGACTATTTGGTTAAAATTATTTTTGAAAATTATGATATTGATGCACTTGATTTTGCAAGTTATGTCAGAGTTTCGCATGGGGTTAACAAAAAACTCCTTTTGGCTATTGTTGATGATGATTTTGACATAACATACTATAATGTCGAATGGACAAGACCTTAATTTTAAATAGAGAAATGCATTATATTTTAATATAATTTCTTAGTTGATGTTACGATTATTAATCATATATTTAATTTAATGGATGTGAAGGTGATAATGTGGAAAATTTAATCGATCCATGGGCATCATTCAGCCTGGATTATGATAAATTGGTTAACCAGTTTGGAATAGGTAAGGTTTCAGATATTATTGGAGATATAAAAAATCCTCAAAAGCTAATGCAGAGGGGAGTAATCTTTGGTCATAGGGAATTCAATGAAATTAATAAATTAATCAATGAAAACAAGGATTTTGCTGTTGTAACAGGCATGATGCCAAGTGGACAAATGCATATAGGTCATAAAATGGTTGTAGACCAATTAATATGGTATCAGGAAAAAGGGGCAATGCTGTCCTTGCCTATTGCAGATTTGGAATCTTATGCTGCAAGGGGAATGAGCTTTGAAGAGGGTCGTCGAATAGCAGTGGATGAATATTTAACCAACTGGATTGCATTAGGTCTTGATTTGGAAAAAGATAATGTTAATGTTTATCTTCAATCTCAAAACAAACTGTTGCAGGATTTGGCATTTAAGGCTTCAAGCAAAACTAATTTCAATCAGCTAAAAGCAATTTACGGTTTTACTCCTTCAACAAATATCGCTCACATTCAGGCACCTTTAGTTCAGGTTGCAGATATTTTGCTTCCTCAAATCGAAGAGTTTGGAGGTCCAAAAAAGGTTGTTGTACCTGTTGGAATAGATCAGGACCCTCATTTAAGATTAACCAGGGACATCGCTCAAAAACTTCATGAGGATTTGGGATTTTTAACTCCCGCTTCTACATATCACAGATTTTTAACAGGGCTGACTGGTGATAAGATGAGCAGTTCAAAGCCTTCAACAGCAATCTATTTGAATGATTCTCCAAAGGACGCTGCCAAAAAAGTCAAAACTGCTAAAACCGGTGGAAGAGAAACCCTTAAAGAGCAAAAAGAATTGGGTGGTGAAGTCGATAAATGTGTCATTTATGAAATGTTGCTTTATCACTTGATTGATGATGATGAAGAACTTAAGAAAATCAGAACTGAATGTTTAAACGGAACATTACGCTGCGGTGACTGTAAAGTCAGAACTGCAGAGCTAATGGAAGAGTTCTTCAATGATTTGCAGGACAAACAGGTCGAAGCTCGTGAAATTGCTAAAACATTGATATAATGTTTGGTGAAGTTAAATCGGCTTTCAGTGAAAATAGGCTGGCTATTTTTTCATCAGTGGCCATCCTTTTCATCTCCTTATTTTTAGGCTATGCTTTACAGCCTTATCTCTACAGTTATTTCAATCCAATAGTTGAGGATATAACTGAGCAGGTTCAGTCAGGCGTTATTCAATTGACCTTTAAAGACATATTCCTTAACAATATTGGCATCGTATTTCAAATGTTCATTTATGGGATGGGGTTTTGTTTTTCAGCTTTGCTGCTTGCTTTCAACGGATTTTTTGCAGGTTACTACATTGCCTGTTCCAACGATCTGTTTGCCACTTTGCTTTTGATTGTTCCTCATGGGATATTTGAGTTTTCATCATGCATTCTGGCCTGTGCAAGCGGATTTGTTCTTTTCAATTTCATCTATAAATTTTTAAGGGCTTTGTGGATGCAGGATGATGATGAGGCCATTTTAAAAAGCTTGTCAAATTCTTTTCATGAGAGTTTTGATAAACTGAAACAGGCTATTATCTTACTGGTCGTGGCTTCATTATTGATGGTGATTGCAGGTTTTGTTGAAGTCTATCTGACAGTTCCGATTGCCGAGTTTGTACTTTCGGTTTTAAGTTAAATTTTATATATTAATTAAATGAAAAATATTAATGTGATTTTATGATAAGATGTGTTTCATGTGGACAAGAATATGATGACGATGAAGTAATCTACACCTGTGAAAAGTGTGGATCTGTACTTGAACTCGTCAATGAAATTGATGTTTCTAAAGATATATTTGACGGTAGAAGAGATAATTTATGGAAGTTTAAGGAATGCATTCCTGTCGATGAGGCTAAAATCGTTTCACTTGATGAAGGTGGAACTCCATTTTGCAAATGCGATAAGTTAGGTGAAGAACTTGGCGTAAACTTATATGTTAAAGTGGAAGGTTCCAACCCAACTGGAAGTTTTAAGGACAGGGGAATGACTGTCGGAATGACCAAAGCAATGGAATTGGGTGTTAACACCGTTGGTTGCGCTTCTACTGGTAATACTTCTGCATCCCTGTCAGCTTACGCTGCCCGTGCAGGTTTAAGATGCATTGTATTTTTACCTTCTGGAAAAGTTGCATTGGGAAAATTGGCTCAGGCAATGTTCCATGGTGCTGAAGTGATGTCCATTAACGGAAACTTTGATGAAGCTTTAGAGGCAATGACTGCTCTTGCTTTAGAAAAACATCTTTATTTATTAAATTCAATCAACCCATACAGATTGGAAGGACAAAAAACAATAGGTTATGAGATTGTCCGTGATTTGGGTTGGCAGGCTCCTGATAGAATTGTTCTGCCTGTTGGAAATGCAGGTAACATCTCTGCAATTTGGAAAGGTGTTAAGGAATTCTATGATGCAGGTTTCATTAAGGACTTGCCAATGATGACTGGTATTCAGGCTGAAGGAGCATGTCCGGTTACAAATGCATTTAAAAAAGGTGACAAAAGGGTAGTTCCTGTAGAAAATCCTGAAACTATTGCTACTGCTATCCGTATTGGTGCGCCTGTAAGTGACATTAAAGCATTGAATGCAATTTATGATTCAAACGGATATTCAGAAACTGTAAGTGATGAAGAAATTCTCGATGCTCAAAAGTTGCTTGCAAGAACTGAGGGTATTGGTGTTGAACCGGCCTCAGCAGCTTCTATTGCAGGTCTTAAAAAGCTTGTGGATGCAGGTGTCGTTGATAAAGGTGAAACAATAACCTGTGTTGTTACAGGGCACTTGCTTAAAGATCCTAACACTGCTATTGACGCTTGTACACAACCTACACAAGTGGATGCGGATATTGACACTTTAAGAAAAATTCTCATGAACAAATAAGGTTGTTTAAAAATAATCTTATTTTCCATTTTATTTTTAATTTTGCTTTTTATTTCTTATAATTTGTAATCAGACTTACACTTTTTTTGTTTAAACTATTATATGAAAAACATTTTCACAGATAATACTTGCAATTTATAGGTTATAACAATTTGCTTTTTAGTGTTGAAATTTACTAAAATCAACACTATTAAACCAATATATTTATATATAAGCAAATTTAAATTATCTATTAACAAATTAATGAGGTGAAATTATGAGTGAATTACCAATTGCTCCTGTAGGAAGAATCTTAAAAAATGCTGGTGCACAAAGAGTAAGTGATGA
>NZ_CAMVTE010000033.1 GCF_947170395.1 uncultured Methanobrevibacter sp.
TTTTGATTTAAATGTTAATTTCAACTTCTAGAAAACCTTCTCAAAAAACTAGAAAATTCTGTAAAACCCTGGCACGCGTTACCGATTCAACCTCAGTAAACCGGGGAAAAATGAATATGCGTGAACTTCTCTTAAAAGCTCTGGAAGTTGATGAATTTAACTTGGCCATTGTCAATGAGACTAAAGGAAATCCAAGTAAAATTACTTTTTATTCAAATAAGGGGGAAGTTTTGCTTGTTATCATGATTAGTGTTGTGCTGGAAAGCGAAAAGCTCAACATGGCTCCGTCTCAATTGAAGGTAGTATCAAAAATTGAAAGGCTTAACGTTTTAAGCGATATTTTGGATTTTGATTTAGTGGACAGTGCAGAGGATAACTGTATAGTTATCTCTGATGATGAGAATCTAGTGGCAAAAATTAATTTCCTAAATAAGTTTGGAGATAAACTCAATTTCCAAATCAATGTCAAAAAGATTTTAGAGGCGGCACATGATTGATGAAACTCCTCTTGAATCTGTCAAAAGTAACATATCTGTTGAATTTGAAAGCGAAAACCAGGCAAAAATCATTTATGACGCAATAGTTCTGGAGTTTGAAACCGCTCCTGATTTCAGATCATCAATGACAATGGAACTGGAAGGCCCTAAAATTCTAATCAATATCGATGCTCAGGATTCAACATCCTTCAGGGCTTCTGTAAATTCAGCTATCAAATGGATTAAACTGGCATTGGAAATTAACAATCTGACAAATGAATAATGTTTATAAAATAATTTAAAAGGTGATATTATGGATATTCCGGAAAACATTCAACAACAGTTAAATCAGTTTCAACAATTACAACAACAGGCTCAGGCCGTAACTATGCAAGTTCAGAATGTTGAAATTCAAATTCAAGAAACTGAAAAAGCATTAGAAGAACTTAAAAAAACCGATGAAAATACTGAAGTATTCAAACAGGCTGGAACTTTACTTATTAAAGTTGAATATGCAGACGCATTATCAGAAATGGAAGACAAATTGGAAACTCTCGAGTTAAGAAAACAGACCATGACCCGTCAGGAAGAAAGAGTCATGAAAAAACTCGAAGAAATGCAGGCTACCATTCAAAATGCAATGCAAGGTATGGGCCAATAGGCTTAATACTTTCTTTTCTTTTTTTGGATTTACATGTCAAAACTTAAAAAATTATCCAAAAGCGATTTATCTGTCATTTCCGATGATTTTGGGGAAATACTAGAGAGGGAAGTTTCCAAAAACATTTCCACCAAGGAAGTTGAGGATTTGGATTTGGATATCACCATCAGCTATGAGGCCGAACAGCTGGATGTTGACGTTGATGTCGGCGTGACTTTCGATGAACTTTCCGAAATCAGCCAGGACCAGATCATGAAGGCCATCGATGAGGCTTATGTGAAATTTGATTCCTACATTGATGAAAATTTCAGAGAGTAGTTTAATTTTGCCTGACTTTTGTCAGTTGCACTTTATCAACCTAATTTTATTAATTTTTATCATCTTTTAGGCATTCAAAAATTATAGTTTTATGATTTTCATTTTTTAATGAACATTAATTCGTTAATTGCCAATTTTTTTTAATGTTTTCTATAAATTAACATATTTTTTTAAAAATAATTTATTCAAGTTTACTTTAATTTTTCTAAAATAGAGTAACATTTATATACTATGTGACTAAAACTAATAAGTAGAGGTTAATTTAATTGACCTGAAATTGATCATTATTTTTATTATTCGAATTAGGCTAAAAAAACATTTTTAGCTTAATTTCCTCCATAATTTTTTTTAAATATTTTTATACTTTGTTATTCTAATTATTATTATGATTAAAAAAATTCCTGTTATAGATTTAAAACAGCACCAGGCCGTAAGCGGCAAATCCGGTATGAGGGATACATACACACCATTAAACACTGTTTTTGCACCTTCCGCCAATCCTGTCGAAATTGCACAGGGTCTGAAACTGAACGGTGCGGATGAAATGTATATCGCCGATTTGGATTTGATAGAATCACAGGGCCACAACATAAACGACATAAAAATGGTCAACACAATCCTGCCTGTGATGTTTGACGGCGGAGTAAAGGACGCCGAATCATTCGAGTTCTTTTTGGAGTGCGCATACAAGGTAATCGTTCCCACTGAAACCTTGAAAAACATTGAAGAGATGGAAATGATATTTGAAAGATTTCCAAAGGAACGTATTGTTGTAAGTGTCGATGTAAAAAATAACGAATTGCTTAGCAAAAACTTTGACATGACCCTTAAGGAGTTTAAGGAAATATTGAAGATTTTGGATCCAAATGAAATAATTCTTTTGGATATTACTGGTGTGGGTACTGAAAAAGGTTACAATGAGGAATTGCTGAGTGAATTTGAGGATATGAAAGATAAAATAATCATGGCCGGCGGTTTGAATAAGAATTCCATCGGGGAGTTGGAATCCCTAGGAATAAAAAAAGTACTGATAGGCACAAGCCTGCATTCAGGTGAAGTTAGACTTCTGGACTAAAGGGTTACTGCTCATAGCCAAACAAAGACAATGTATCAGCTGTGGAATGGAAATAAACAAGTACTATAGTGGCGACAGGCCAAGGATTGTTGATGAATTAATGGAATTGGTGAATACTTATGAAAATTTGTCCAAATTGCGGTTCAATACTTGCAGATAATGAACCTTACTGTGAGAATTGTGGTTTTGATCCAGATTATGACATGGGAAACTGGAGTTATGGAGGTTATAGGTCTTCAAATAAACCATATATTCATGGAGAACACATTAAATCTCCAGAAAATTCAGATGGTGATGTTTTAGATATGCTTGCGGGTTTATTCTTATTGGGCGCTATAGTAGTTGCTGTTTTTGTGTCTCTTTATTTGCATCACTGGGACATTGTTTCTCTTGTAATGGATAATCTTGGGCCATTGGTCCTGCTGATAATTATTGTTGTGGTAGTTGTCAAGGCATGCACTTTTTTTGATGGCTAATGGTGTCTCCAACTGGTTTTTCACAATTAAAACGTAATGGCATACCTCAAGCAAATCAATTAGTAAGTATATTATAAAAAATAGTTAACCAGTATAGTAATGGAGTTATACACAAGTTATATTATCGGTATATTATTTTTAATCAATGTGGGTCTATAATTTAGAGATTATATTTAATAAATAGTATTAATATAATCTTAATTAATAGGTGTTTTTTTATGAATTTCACGGAATTTGAAAAATTAATTCCTAAAGGCCATATTTTAAATGGAATAAATAATTTTGAGAATCATCATGATGTTTTTATTTCTTATTCGCCAGAGGACCAAGAAAGGGCATTTAAGATTTGTTATATTTTAGAGCAAAATAATTTGAAATGTTGGATTGCACCTCGCAATGTTACTTCAGGTGAACATTATTTAGATGCAATAAGTAATGCAATCAAATCAACAAAATGCGTATTATTACTTTTTTCACAATTTTCTCAAGAGTCAAAATATGTATATAATGAAATACACCATGCAATTAGATGGGGTAGAAAAATAATTTCTATTAATGTCGATAATTCGAAGCCTGTCGATGAAATCAAAGATTTATTGAGTGATGCTATTTGGATTGATGCCTGTGAATCGGAATCTGATTTTTATAATTTAGTTAAGATTATGCACTCCAATATTAAATACTTCCCATCTAATGTTTATTACACGAAAAAAAGGATATTTTTAGATTCAGATATAATTTTTGATGACAATTATGAGTCTGGGGGCATTAAATTAAATCGTGATAATTTAGTCATTGATGGAAATGGACACACTATCGATGCACAAGGAAAAACACGTATATTTTACTGCACAAGTAAAAATATTACTATTAAAAATATCACATTAAAAAATGGATATGCAGAAGATGGAGGATTCATATTTAATTATGGTGGTGAATTAACAATTGAAGAATCTACAATCACTCAGGATGTAGCCGACTGTGATGGTGGTGCTATAAATAATTATGAAGGCAATTTGAAAATTTTTAATTGTGAATTTTCAAACATATCTTCTCAAAAAAATATTATTAACAATAAGGATTCTTTAGAAATATATAATTCTGCTTTTTTAAGTAACCAAGCTGAAAATATCATTGTAAATGAGAATAACAGATCTTCACTCAGTGTTATTAATGGGAAATTCAAAGACAATATTATTTTCAAGTCTATTATTTTTAACAGTGGAAAGAATTGCTTAATTGAAAAAAGTATTTTTGAAAACAAAATTTGTGAGAATAATTCGCAAAATCTATTAAAAACGATTTTTAAAAAATATATATTCAAAAATGATTCAAAAAATATAATTAATAAATCAAATCTAACTTTAATAAGTCCAATAATTAAAGATGACGGCAAAACTGTTTTAAATAAAGGACACATACATATAAAAAACTTTTCACAAGATTTTTTAAGAAAAATTAATGGTAATGGCACAATCCAAATGGATATGGATTTAATTCCCAATAGTGAAAAATTTGATTTTGGATATTTGGATAAAATAATACATGAGGACACAACAAATGAAATCATTTTAGACGAAGATATATGTTTAGAAGATTATGAAAGAGATTTTTATGAAGGCGGAATTGAATTAGAGAGGGATAATTTAACTATTGATGGTAAAGGTAGAACTATTGATGGGGCTGATAAATCACGTATTTTTTTAATTACTGGAAATAATATCACATTGAAAAACATCATATTTAAAAATGGACACTCTCACAAAAACTATGATAACATTCTAAATAGTAATGGAGGAGCAATAAAAATCAATTCTAATTTAAAATTAACATTAGAAAACTGTAAATTCATTAATAATGTATCAGAAGAAAATGGTGGGGCAATATATTACTTTAAAGGAAATTTAACAATATCTAAATCCAAATTCAAGGGGAACCTGGCAAAAGGTTTCGCTGGAGCAGTATTTAATGATGATAGGTTAACTATAAGTGGGGTTGATTTCAAAAATAACCATGCTTTTTATGGGGGGTCAATTGCTAACACCGGCGAGTTAAATATCTTAAACTCTAATTTTAATAAAAACGAAGCACCACTTGGAGGAGCAATATTTAATAGGGGTGAGTTAACTATATCAGATTCATCATTCAATGAAAACATATCATCACTTGGTGGAGCCATATTTAATTCTACTAAATTATCTATTTCTAAATCTTTAATTGAAAAAAATATGGCAAAGGATATTCTAGAAATGGATTATGATAAGTTTATTTTAAATATAGATGAAGAGGGTTTATTTGATTATTTCAAAGATGAAGATGAGTTAAATGCTATTGGAGGGGCAATATTTAATAATGGTGAGTTAATTATAATGGATTCAACACTCACTGAAAATGTGGCTAGGGAGGGTGGTGCAATATTTGGTGATGGAAACGGTGGGATTGATATTGCAGATTCGATACTGAGTCAAAATATGGCTACGAACGGTGGAGCAATTTGCATAGGTTTTGTTTTATTTGAGGTTATCGGACAATATTTAAAGGGAGGTACCTTAAATATATCAGAATCCAAACTCAATAGAAACATCGCACGAAAAGGGCATGGTGGAGCAATCTATTTTTATCGCTCTTCGGATAAATATGAGTCAAATAATTGTACTTTTGAAAATAACCGTCCTGATGATGTTAACAAATTTTGATAATCCTTCTTTTTCTTCGCGAAGACCTCCTAATGGAAGACAAAAACATAATCATAATCCTGCTATTAATAATTGTTGTTCTTGCAGCGACAGTTGGAATGTTTTCAAATTCGGCATCTGAAAAGAACCAACTAAAATCAAAATAACAAGCAATAAAACATAATATGAAGGCGGTAAATTATCAATTCAATTAACTGATTTGAATAAAACACCAATATCAAAGGAAATAGTTAACATTACAATAACTAACAGCTCAGGTGATGTGGTTGTTGATGATGTGGTTAAAACTGATTCTAAAGGTAAAGCAAAACTGGATTTGGATTTAAAGAAAGGCAAGTATAATGTCACTGTAAGTTATGGTGGAAATGAAAACTATACTGGAAATAACACATATATCAAACACTAATTTTAAACACAATTTATATTATCTTTGTGAAACATACACTATAATTGATTGATATGGGATTGTTTGACAATAAAACAAAAGAAGATTATCTTGAAGAAATGTTAGCGGATAACAATGTCTTCGAAGGAATAAAATGTGAAGCTATTTTTCCAAATAAACAATTACAAATTGCAACTTCAAGTGGTTTGAAAAAAGGTGTTGCAACATTAGCTTTTGGTTTAATTGGTTTAGCCGCAACAAGTGGTGTAAAACATGAAGAAAAGAAGAGAAAAATAATAACTACATTTCAAATAGTTGAAAAAGGAATAGTATTTAAAAAAGCAACAGAAAATGGTGAAGACTTAAGAATCCCATATGAAAATATAATCAAAGTAGAGTTATTAAAACGTAGTCATTTAAAAGTTAGATCAATCAATTCTAGAACTAGATCTAGCAAACCTAAACCTTATGCATTTAAAATATTATTGTTAAAAAATCAGGAAATTGTAATAAATATAGATAATTTAACTTTATATTCTAAATCTTATTTTATAAATCATATTGCGAACATCATCAACGAACGAGCTTGCGGTGCTCAATACGAAGAAGCAGGTTGGGGCCTTGAACACGCAACTAATGAAACACCACAACATGAAACCAAGCAAGAAAGCAACTTGATGGATGAACTTGAAAGACTCGCTAATCTGTATGAGAAAGGTTTGCTGACAGATGAAGAGTTTGCAGCGATGAAGAAGAAGTTGATAGAGGGATAAAATGGGGAAATATTTTAATTTTGCAATGCGCATGTTAGTTGAAATGTCAAAACAACAAGCTAGGATTAATCAGAATTCAATAGGGTATTCAAATTATAAATCCAATAATAACTCAAGTTACAATAAACATTCAAGCAATAATGTAAAAAGCAAGAAGAAACAATCATATAAACGCTGTAATAATTGTGGTCGTAAAATTCTATCAATTTATGGTGCTTGTCCACATTGTAATAGTAAAGACTTATCTAGATTGAATTCCTGTTCAAAAATTAAATTTAATAAATTAAAAATTCATGATAAGAACATTGACAAAAACCGATATAATATATGTAAAAACTGCGGACGTCAAATTTTAAAGGTATATGGTGCTTGTCCTCATTGTGGAAGCAAAAATATTAAAATATTAGGTGTTTAACTTATGGAAAAATACTGCAAATCCTGTGGAAGAGTCTTTAAAGATTCAGACTTTAGAATTTGTCCATACTGCGGCAAGCAATTATCTACAAGAACTGGCAGACAACCGATTCCACGTAAACTTCGCCACCAGGTATTTCAAAGAGACGGGTATCGCTGCAGAGAATGTGGTGCTACAAACAAGCAAACAAGATTACATGTGGATCATATCAAACCAGTAGCAAAAGGCGGAACTAATGACTTAAGCAACCTCCAAACATTATGTGAAGATTGCAATAAAGCCAAATATACTGATGAATGGGAAGGTGGATCATATAATTTTTATGATGCTCGTAATCAGACAAATTTATATGATTTAAACAATAATAAAGAAAAAGATATATCTTCAAAATATAAGAAATGCCCAAAATGCAACACTAAACTTGTTTATAGGGCTGAAAAATGTTTTAACTGCGGACATCATTTTGTAAATAGTTTTTTATTATCAAAATTTAAGAAATGTCCAAAATGCAGTACTAATCTTGTTCGTAGAGCAGAGAAGTGTTTTAATTGTGGATATCATTTTAAAAATTAAAAAAATCTAATTAAAAGCAATTAAATTTGTGATACAATGACTAAACAATGCTTTTACTACATCTACCCAAACAAAGACAATGCAACACGATGCATTAACTGTGGAATGGAATTAAAGAAGTACTGGGATAAGTCAGCGATAGGCCACGGCTTGTTGATGAAAGGAAGAAATGATTAACTGAATAGGTAAGATTATCATGTTAACTGATTTAAGCGAATTAAAAGGGTTTGATTTTTCTAAAAAATATTTTGAAATTAATAATATTTATGATTATTATGAAATTAGGGAATACCTTACTCAATTAGATGAATATAAATTTGACGAGGGGCCATTTGTTGATTATGCTAAAATTGAAGACATTGAAGATATTGGAGACAGTAAGGGGAGCATATCAGATTATGTTGAAATTTTAATATATGCTAAAGAATATTATGCTACTACTTGGAATGAAGCTGCCAAATTAGCTAAAAGGTCAGGCCATATTAAATATGATTGTATTGATACGATACATCATAACTTACTTGTTGTTGATTTGCAAAAAATACTGAAAACTTATGATTTGAAAGTATCTGGAAGAAAAAGCGAATTAATTTCTAGAATTGAAGAAAATCTTTCTATTGAACAAATAGAAGAAGTATTTCCAGAAAATAGTCCTAAAGGTATTTATGTTCTTACTAAAAAAGGTGAAAAATTTTTAGAGAAATATTCTGTGTACTGGTTTAAATTTGAACCATCAAACTTCACTCCTGAAGAATTTGAAGTTATATGTAAAAATAATTCTCAATATTCAGCTGAAGAAATATATTATTGTATAACTCATCAGCCATGGATTAAAATTGACGAAAGTAAATTCAATAATAAAGAATTAAAAGAAATGGGGTATGAGGAGTAATTTTATTTTTATTTACTGTTATTCATTATTCCCAAAAACTAATCGGAAAGCAACTTTTGACTTAACTATGCAAAACATCATGATTACATCTATTTTGTCACTATCCATAAATGTTGCTTTAAGAGTTAAATAAATGATTTTTTGATGTAACTAATTATTACTACAAAAATTTCAGTCACAAATACTCATAGTTTCAGATATATGGTGAATGTTGCTCATTTATGTCTGTATTCATAGATTCTTGTACAGGTAATTTATACACAAGTTATTTATTAGTTATGTGATAAACATTATTATTGGTATAATTATTAAAGGTGAATCTATGAAAAAGATGTTTTTCCATTTGGTGTTATGTTTACTTATGTTAATGTGTATATCGGTAGTATCGGCTAACGGAAACATTACTGGTGTTGAAAGTGATGTTAATTTTTTAGAACAAACAACACAGCCTATTGATAATATAAGTAATGAAAATATTATTTATTATGAAAATGATGAATTACTTGGTGTAAGTGTAAATGACTCATATAAACTTGAAACAACTAAATCAATTTCGACAACCATTACAATGAGCTCTGTAACTGCTAATGAAGGGGATTCTTTCACATTTACAGCTTATGTTAGGGCAAGTAATGGTATGACTGTTCCTGGAAATGTAACTTTTAAATATGGCAATGAATTTTCAAAAGTTTTAAACAAAGGATCTGCTAAAATCACATATAGAGGAACTTTGCCTCCAGGAACATACACTTGGACTGCATCTTATACTGGTGGATCAACTACATCTGGAGGAACTACTTATAAATTTTTAAGTAGCAAAACAACATGCAAATTAACTGTAATGGGCAATGCAGTGGTATCCGCCGAAAATTTTAATTCATTTTACCAATCTGGTGAAAAATATCAAATTAAAGTAACTAACTCTTATACTAATAAAGGAATCTCAAATAAAAAGATTAAAGTTTTATTTTACACCGAACCCAATCAATACACAACATCTTATTTTACATAGATAACAATGGAATATACGAAGGAACTATAGATAATGCTCCGGGAAATTATAAAATGGCAGTTAGTTTAGTTGACACTTATTATAGATCCAATACTGCTATTTTTAACATGTCTATAGATAAAAAACCAATTAAATTAATTTCAAACCAAATTACAAGTACTGTATCTACATATACTACTTTAAAAGTCAATGTTAGAGATACTTTGGGAAATATCGTTAATAATGGGACTGTAATCTTTACAATAAATGGTAACTCATATACAGTTAATGTTAAAGATGGTGTAGCAATTAAACAAGTTAAACTTGCAAAAGGAACATATGAATGTAATGCTACCTATTTTGGTGAAAATTGTTATTCTAATGAGACTTATTTTAATGTTGTAATTAATAAAGCAAATGTTAAATTAACAGCATATAAATGGATTTCCACAACAAAAGAATACACTACTTTAAAAATAATTGTAAAAGATACTTTGGGTAATAAAATTAATGAAGGATCAGTAAAATTTACTATAGATGGTAAAACTTACAAGATAAATGTAAAAAATGGAATTGCAACAAAAAAACTCAAACTCAAAAAATCTAAAACATACACATATAAAGCAACATTTTCAAGTGCAAATTATAACTCCAAAACAGTATCCTCAAAAGTAATCGTAAAACCAACTAAAAAGTTTTACACCTTCAAATATGGAAAACTTATCGGTAAAATATCTTATAAACAATACACAGATATATTGAATGCATATAATAATGGAAAATATAAGGAGATTAGTGTCAACACAGGTAAATACAATACATACAAAGTTCCAAAATATAAAAATGTAAAAAAGAAAGTATGGGTTTATAAAAAAGTTTTACAATATGAAGATGTTTGGAGTAGTGATTGGAGCGATTATACCTCATATGAGTATAACATAGACAAATATTGGGCGAATGGTTGGACTTGGTACGGTTCAACAACCACTAAAGAAAATGGAGGTCATGTCTATAAGTATTATTCCAAATTTAAAAAGCAAGTAACTAAAAATGTTAAAGTTAAAAATGGATATAAATATGCTAAGTATCAAATACGTATGGTTGTATCAAGTACTGAAGGTTATAATGGGTTTTCTATTGAATTTTATGATTCACATGGCGGATACTTAGGAGGAGGATTAAAAAATATAATTTAATCTCCTATTATTTTTTATAAATATATATTTTAATATTAAATCGTCCTTAGAAGAAATTTTAGCATATACAGTAAATTTCGTGAGTAAAATGTGGGTTTAGGAGATTGAACAAAGGTAAAAAAATAATGAGTGAATATTAGTCTCTTGTTGAATTAGGTATTTTGTAATGTGTTTTATGGAAATACAAAAAATAATATGGTTATAATTTTAGAATAATATAATAAAAGATTTAATAGATTTATTAACATAATGTATAATTATTGAAAAAATGTGGTTTATATGGTTAAATATTGTCCTGAATGCGGGAATAAGTTGTAGAAGGCACTAAATTTTGCCCTGAATGCGGTTCATCTTTGAATATTGAGATAAAAGATAATAATGTTGTTATTGATAATAATGCTGTAAAAGTTGAAGTTGAAGAACGTATTGTTAAAAAAGCAGAGATTAGTAGAGCAATTTACCTTATACCGTTGGTTGTTGGTTTAATAACATTAATATTTCTCATAGGTCTTTTCTTTATATTTTTAGCTATTATATTTTACTTTAAAGCAGCTAATGCAGAATTAATTATAACTAATAAACATTTGATTGGTAAAGCGGGTGTTGTGAGTTCAGAACAAATGCAGATTCCATTAAATATGATTAATACTGTATATTATGAAAAGGGGATATTCGGAAACATGTTTGGATATGGAACTATAAAAATTACTTCTCAAGTTGAAGACTGTGTTTTTGAAAATGTTAAAGATGTCGAAGAGTTCCATAGAATTCTTTTATCTGAAATTAGTAAATTTGATGATAGTCGTATGATTAAGCAAGCAAATTTCATTTCTGAAGCATTAAATTAATTATTAATTGTCTAACATCTAAAAAATGTATATTTACATATAATATTTTTATCAAAACAAAAAGTATCTTATTTTGTATAAATGTTTTGATAAAGTTGTGAAGATATTTATTTTATAATTTACAAATATTTTGTTAGGGATGTTTGTGTTGTGTTCTTATGGTTGAAGCCGTACTTAATCAAGATAATATTGAAAAAGGTAGAAAAATCATTGCTGATTTAGTTGCAAGATTTGACAGTAATAAAAGTTTTTATACAACTTCTAAGCTTTACAAGGAAGAAGAAACTAAAGTAGAATTTATAAATCCTATGATGGAAGCGTTAGGATGGGATGTACATAACAAACAAGGTTTAGGCCCTAATTTTAAAGAGGTTGTTTTTGAGGAATCATTAGCTGTTGGAAAAGAAACAAGGGCTCCTGATTATTCATTTAGATTAGGGGGTCAATTGATTTATTATCTTGAAGCAAAAAAACCTAGTGTCAATATTAAAGATGACAGAAGTCCAGCATATCAGGCAAGACGTTATGGTTGGAGTGCAAAAATACCAATTGTAATATTAACTGATTTTGAAGAACTTGCAATATACGAAACAACTTCAAAACCAAAAGAAAGTGAGCGAGCAAGTACTGATAGGGTATTGTACTACACTTATGATGAGTATTTAGACAAATGGGATGAAATTTACAGTTTATTCAGTAAAGAAGCTGTTCAAAAAGAACTATTTCAAAAATTTGTCGATGACAACACTTCCAAAACTAAAAGGGGCACACAATCAATCGATGATGAATTCTTAAAAGACATTGAAAAATGGAGATTAATATTAGCTAGAAACATTGCTTTAAGAAATAAAGATTTATCATTATCTGAACTTAATTTGGCAGTGCAGTTGATTATTGACCGTATCGTCTTCTTTAGAATGGCTGAAGATCGGGGAATAGAAAGATATCAGACACTATACAAACTAGCGGAATCTGAAAATATCTACAAACAATTATGTGAAGTATTCAAAAAAGCTGATTTAAAATATAACAGTGGTTTATTCCATTTTAGTTTTACTCCAGATTACTCTGAATTTGTAGATAACATCACATTGCACTTAAACATTGATGATGGAGTATTCAAAGAGATATTTGCTGATTTATATTATCCAAAAAGCCCATATGAGTTTTCAGTAATCAGTCCTGAAATATTAGGCAATATTTATGAAAACTTCTTAGGCAGTATTATTAGATTAACCCCGTCACACCAGGCAAAAATAGAACAAAAACCTGAAGTAAAAAAGGCAGGTGGTGTCTTTTATACGCCGCAATACATTGTTGATTATATTGTTGAAAATACTGTTGGTGAATTAATTAAAGGTAAAACTCCAAATCAAATAGCAAAACTAAGAATACTTGATCCTGCTTGTGGTAGTGGATCTTTTTTACTAAGAGCTTATCAAAAATTATTGGATTATCATTTGGAATATTATATTGGTCTTAAAAAACCACCTAAAGAAGTTTATTATGTTGGTAAGGACAATGTGCCTAGATTAACTATTCGTGAGAAAAAAAGAATACTTACCAATAACATTTATGGCGTAGACATTGATGTAAATGCTGTTGAAGTAACAAAACTATCGCTCCTTCTAAAAGTATTAGAAGATGAAAATAAAGATGTTTTAGAGCAACAGCAGAAATTATATCAAGAGAAAGTGTTGCCTAACTTATCTTATAACATTAAATGTGGAAACAGTTTAATAGGAACTGATATTTTAGTCCAAGAAGACTTAGAACATGAAGATGTTCTAAAATTAAATCCATTTAATTGGGAACATGAATTTCCATTAGTATTCGCAAATGGTGGATTTGATGCAGTAGTAGGTAATCCTCCATATATTCGTACTCAAACAATGGATAAACTATCAATTAAGTATTACAAGAATAATTATCTATCATCTTCAAAAGGAAATTATGATATTTACATAGTTTTTGTAGAAAAAGCATTACAACTTTTAAATACAGATGGGATAATGGGATATATTTTGCCCCATAAGTTTTTTACAGCTAAATATGGGATGTCCTTAAGAAAAATGATTTCTGAAAATAAGAATTTAAAGAAGGTAATTCATTTTGGCGATCAGCAAGTCTTTAATAGTGCAACTACATATACTTGTCTATTATTTTTAGATAAACAGGATAATAATAAGTTTTATTTCGAAAAGATAAATAATCTAAATAAATTCAAATCAAATTATCATGATGATGTTGAGAATTATTTGAGTTTTGATAATGTTTCTTCTGAGGAATGGGTATTTGTTTCTGGAAAAGAAGGTTCTTTATTTTATAAATTATACAATATGCCTTTTAAATTACTGAATTTTGTTAATGTTTCTGTAGGTCTTCAAACAAGTGCTGATAAGGTATATATATTGCCATTAATTGAAAGTTTTGATGACTTTTCTGCTGTAAAATCTAAATTCTTAGAAGAAGAATTTCGTATTGAAAATGGGATTTTAAAACCATTATTGAAAGGTGCTGAAATAAAGAGATATCAACAACCAATTGTAAATAATTTATTAATATTTCCATATTCAATTAATGGAAATGATTTAATTCCTTTTTCAAGAAGTAAAATTAAGGAATATCCTTTAGCTTTTGATTATTTAAATTTAACAAAAGAAAAGTTGTTAAATAGAAGTAGTGTTGATTCTTATAATTGGTGGTTGTATCCTTATCCTAAAAATTTATTGGTAATGGATAAACCTAAGATTATTTACCAAGTATTGAGTCGTCGAGGTTCATTTACTTTAGATGAGTATGGTGAGTTTTGTTATGTTGGTGGTGGTACTGCGGGAGGTTATTCTATAACAACAGAGTCAAATGATATTAATGAATTGAAATATTTGTTGGGTATTTTAAATTCAAATGTAACTACATTTTTCATTTCTAAAGTTGCTTCTTCTTTTAGGGGAGGGTATTTTTCATTTGGTAAGAACTCTTTTGAGCATTTTCCATTACCTTCTGAAGATTTAGTTGATATGGAGTTAGTTGAATTGGTAGATAAAATGATAAATTTAAATAAAGGGCTTCAGCTTGTAAAAACTCCTCAGGAAGAGAAATTACTTAAAATTCAAATTGATAAAATTGATGAAGAAATTAATAATAGCGTATATAAATTATATGATTTAACTGATGATGAAATAAAGATTATTGAAGATAGTTTAATGGATTGATGATGATGCAATTAGGTAAGTTAGTGAAAGTTAAGGATTTACGATCTGTTTGGCCACATGAAGCTAATGATTTTACTAAATGGTTAGCAAAAGAAGAAAATTTAGCTACTTTAGGTGATGAAATTGGTATTGATATTGAATTGAGGTCTACCGAAGCTAAAACAGGTTCTTTTAGTACGGATATTTTAGCTGTTGAAGCTAACACTGATAATAAAATTATTATTGAAAACCAATTAGAACAAACTAATCATGACCACTTGGGCAAAATTATCACTTATGCTTCAGGTCATGATGCTAAAACTATTATTTGGATTGTTAAGGAAGCTCGTGAGGAACATCGTCAAGCTATCGATTGGTTGAATGAGCATACTGATGAAGAAATCAATATATTTTTATGTAGGATTGAGTTATGGAAGATTGGTGATTCTGCTATTGCTCCTAAGTTTCAGGTTGTTTCTAGTCCTAATAATTGGACAAAAACTATTAAAAGAAGTTTAGACAATGAGTGGACTTCAACTAAGATGTTACAATATAATTATTGGGCTAAATTAACTGGGGAAATTGATAAAAATTATGCTATGTTTAATTCAAGAAAACCTCAAGGTCAAAATTGGTATGATATAGCCATTGGTAGTAGTTTAGCACATATATCTTTGACAATTAACACTCAAAAATCAGAAATAAAATCTCAAATATGGATTAAAGATAGTAAGCCATTATTTGATAATTTATTTGAATCTAAAAATAAAATAGAAGAAGAATTGGGTTTCGAATTAAATTGGGGTCGACTTGATAATAAAAAAGCATCATATATTAGTGTTATTTATAATGTTAATATTCGTGATGAGGGTAATTGGGATAAATCAATTAAATGGCAATTAGATAAAGCTTCTAGACTATATGATGTATTTTCAGATAGGATTAAAAAGTTTAATTAATTTAAATACTGATTAATGAGGTGTTTACAATGCAAAAATCGTATGTAACAAATAATCATTTTAGAATGGTGTTAAATGAAATGGGAGACTTTTTAGAAAGAGGTGAAGAGCCCCCTGAAGAATTATTTGCTGACTTTATTAATGAATTAAAATTTTCTAGATTATTAATACCTGGTCTTTTTGAAGGTGAAGATTTTATTTCAGAGAATATTGTATTAGATGATGGGGCAACTGTTATACCGTTATACACTGATGATGTTGAATATATTAAAGATGATAATGTGGATGACCAATATGACCCTGTTCCTAATGATATTTTAGACTATGTCGATATCTTAAATAATAATGGTGGTGATGGGGTTGTAATCAATCCTGCAACTGAAGGTTTTACTATTCCTATTGATTTATTGAATAATTTTCCATTAAAATCAGGAATTACTTTTAAGGATAATTTTAATGGTGGATATAGTCCGGAACAGTTAAAAAATATTGCTGAAACTACTACTAATGATTCTTTAGTTAGTTTTATTAGAAATCCGTCTAATGAAGATAATTTTGATGGTTTGATGTTAGAATTATCTAAAGCTACATTATTAAATGAGTTTGTAAGTGATGAAGATTTTGGAATTTATGCAACAAATGGTATTTTATTATTAGATGATGTTGAAAGATGTGCATTATCAACTATATCTACTGAAGATGCTGAATTTGGAATCTTATTTACAAGTAAAAAGGCTATTCTTGATACTGTAAGTGTCGATGATAGTAATTATTATGTTTATCAGATAACAGTTTTATCAGAATTCATTGATTTCGTTTTAAGACAAGATATGCGAGGAATTATTATTAATCCTAATTTAGAAGAGTATTTTATTCCAAGATATGTGTTGTTTAACTATTCATCTATTTTAGACAATCCTAGCTTTAAAAATGCAATTAATTATGCATTCTTAGAATAAGTTATCATTCAAAGGCGTGCTATATGGGAGCTTAGTTAAAGAAGGGCTTATTGAAGGTGAACTGGATGTATCTACTTGGGATGTTAATTGGAGCATGAAAACGATACTTGGGTGTCAGATTTACGACTCACAGATGAAATTAAGTCCCATTTTGATATTCCAATTGAGATGATAGAAAATGGGCTACGGAAAAATCTATAATTGAGGCTGAAAATTGGTAGAAAAATTTATATCTATATGTTTATGATGCAATTTATTATTTTCGTGCATTGATGTTGTTAGATTGATTATGGATATGATTAAAATTAGTTGACCATACATCCTTTGATAATAAATATAAGATATATAAATTTTATTACAATGAATAAGTCTTGTTAGATTTATTTTTATTTTATTTTTCATGGAAAAAAAAGTTATCGAAAATTGATGGAATATTAGTCAAAAACACTTACAGTTTAGACTAAAACGCTTAAAACCACATATGGGAATACGCAAGCTATAATAAATAATGCAATGCCTAAACCTAATTTAGGTTTGTCTTCATCTAAAGATCCTGAAATTATCAACAGCACTCCCAAAAATCCGAAAATTACTGGAAGAATATGTGAAAAAATTGTTGTTCCAACTATCGCCATTTTATATCACTACTTAAATTTTAATTTTCAAATTATTTAAACATAACTTAAAAATCAATGTTTTTTGAAAAAAGAATCTTTTTAATATTCAAAATACATAATAAATGATATGAGAATTGACACTCATCATCATCACAAAAAGGCCGGTGAAAACCTGGCGTTTGTGTTTTTCATGAATTTGGCGTTTAATATATTGGTAATCGTTGGAGGTCTTGCAACTAACAGTATGGCTATTCTTGCTGACTGTATTCATGATCTGTCCGATACGATTTCAATAGCTCTTGCATGGGCTCTGGAAAAGGTTGCCCAGAAGGACTCGACAGAAAAATATTCATACGGATATCAGAGATTTTCCATTCTTGGAGCGGTGATAATCTCTGTTTTTGTAATCATCATGGCTTTTGTAATACTTCGGGAAGCCATTCCGAGACTGTTTGCTCCCGAAAGCGTTGATGCCAGGGGAATGCTTCTTGTGGCTGTTGTAGGCATAATATTTAAATCAATTTCAGTTTACAGGCTTCACGATGGTGAAACATTCAATGAAAAGGCGATTCTATTCCACCAGCTTGGGGACGTATTTGAATGGATTGCAATATTGATATTGAGTCTTGTACTGATGTTTTGGGACGGTGCGCCGTATTTGGATCCTTTCGTTTCAATAGGAATAGCTATATGGCTGATATTTAACCTTGGAAGAAATCTCTACAAATCAGTTGAAGTATTGCTTCAGAAAACCCCTGATTATTTTGATGTTGGCGAGTTTAAAAACCTGATTTCATCAATTGACGGTGTAAATGCAATTGAGGATTTTCATATATGGTCACTTGACGGCATAGATTCTGTAATGACACTTAAAGTCGATGTTGATTTTGAAAAAAATGTTGAAGAGATAAAAAAGGAGATTTACGATATTTCAGGCCGATATCATGTTGTAGATATTACGATTGAACTGGATTAGACTAAATGTGAGGTTTTATTATGGTTGTAGTTATTCTTGGCCATCCATGTCGTGATGAGATAATCATTGCTGGTGAAAAGTCATATGAAATAGGCGGACCGAGCTATTATCAGGCTCATGTGTTTAGGGAGTTGGGCTATAATGATTTTCTTGTAATCTGTCATATGCCGGCGCATTTTTTAAATGTATTTCCGCCGGGTATGAGGGTATGCTCTGTAATAACTGAGGCTCACCATATATTTACCAATGAATATCCCGACAAGGATAATCCCGACATAAGAATCCAGTCCTCGAATTTTCCTAAAATCCCAATAACAGTACCTCAAATTCAGGGTTTCATTTCAGGTCTTGATGTTGATGCATTCATCGTCAATCCGCTGAATCCCCGTGATTTTCCGCTTGAAACAATAGAATATTTAAAGTCATTCAATGTGCCGATTTACATGTCCCTTCAGGGATTTTTAAGATATAAAAGCGATAAGTCTTTAGGATTGAGGCCCAACAGACACATTAAGGAAATTGTGGATGGAGCAGAAGCCATATTTTTGGATGAAGGCGAAGCGGAATATGTTCCTTTGGATGAGCTGAACGTGGGTGAAATCATCATTACAAACGGAAGTAAAGGTTCAAGAATTCTTGGCGAAAGCGAAATAAGGATAGATGCAATTCCATCCGATAATGTGGTGGATACAACAGGATGCGGTGACACCTTCATGGCGGCATATATTGTTCTTAAACTGGAGGGCTATACGTCCGTGCAGGCAGCCAATTTCGCCTCTCAAATAGCCAGTGAAAAAACGCAATATCAGGGACCATACCGGGCAAGAAAATCGCCCTGATTTTTCCATGATTTTATATTTTTTTAATTTAAATTAATTTAGGGTTATTTAAGTCTATTTTTCACTTGAATAATGATTTTTAATAACTTTCAGAAAACTTTATTAATAAATTATTTTATAATTATATATGTATCTTAAATTATTTTTAAACACTACAAAGGGTCATCATGTTAAACAAATCATCTAATATAATCGAAAAGGAATTTAAAAATTTACGTAAGGAGCTATTGGATTTAACCTTAAGAAACCAGCTTCTTAACTTCAAATCAAGAGCAAAAACTATCACTATAGTAAATCAGTCCCCTATAAATCTTTTCCAGACTTTGGTTCTTCAGGAAAACAAAATGTATTTTGTGGCCAACAAAAAGGACAAAAAAGAGGACAAGTCATCAGTTTGGGACCACATTCCATTTGATTTTTCCAAGTTTTCTGAAGGGGATAAGAAACTGGCCACTGATTTGACTCCAAAAGAGCTCCAGAAAAGATTATATTACATAAATAACCAGGCAAAGACAATGCTCCAGGAGCAGGGTTATAACATTTTGTATCTGGCAATAGGATTTTTGGAATGGAAAGACAAATCCAAACCAAAACAGAAAAACAAGGCTCCTTTGGTGTTGATTCCGGTTTCAATGGAAAGGAAAAAGGTTGGTGAATCATTCAATCTTGAATGGACCGGAGAAGATATTCAAACCAACATTTCACTTAAGGCCAAATTGTTGGATGCAGGCATTGAACTTCCTAATTTCGAATTCAAAAGATATGGGGAAGTCATTGACCATTACATTGCCAGTGTCCGCCGTGCAGTCAGCAGAATGGATGGCTGGAACGTAAACAGTGATGTGGCTTTAGGTTTCTTTAGTTTTACAAAATTCGTAATGTATAATGACCTGAACCCTGATGCATGGGCAGACAATGTGGATTTGACCAAAAATGAACTGATTCAGGCCATTTTCAATCCCGCCAAAAATGATCAGGAAGCATTCAGGGAAGAAGACATTGACACTCAGCTTGAATACAGAAGCATGTATCAGGTTCTGGATGCTGATTCATCACAGATTGCAGCTATTCAGGACGTTAAGGCAGGACGTAACCTGGTTGTGGAAGGACCGCCGGGAACAGGTAAATCCCAGACAATTGTGAATCTGATAGCTGAGCTTCTCGCTGAAGGCAAATCAGTTTTATTCGTATCAGAAAAGATGGCTGCTTTGGACGTTGTAAAGGACAGGCTTACCGGTGTCGGATTGGGGAAATTTGTACTTGAACTGCATTCCCACAAGACAAGGCGTAAAAAGTTCCTCAAAGACCTGCAGAAGGCAACCAACGTTCGCGCTCAGGAGCCGTTGAATATTGACCAGACGATCCGTAAACTGGAAACCCTGCGCCGTCAGCTTGATGATTACTCTCAAATCATTCACAAACCCGCATTTGCAGTTAATCTTTCTCCGTTCCAGCTATATGGAATGAAGGAATCAGCCGATGATCATTTTGCAAGAAAAAATGCAATAATGCCTCTGGTAAGATTTGAAAATCCAGAAAGTGTCACCCTAAAGGATTTGGATGACATGAAAATAGCTTTGGAAAACCTGGCTGAGCTTTATCAGACAATTTCAAAGGAAAATCCGTGGAGCAAATGCGCTCCTAAAAGTCTGCTTCCGGCAGATTTAAGGGAAATTGAAATGCTGATTAACGATTCCCTTCACAGTCTGGATAATTTCCTTGTGGAACGTGGAAGGGTTTATGACATTTACGGAATAAAAAAACCCGACACTTTAAATGAGTTTCAAAATTCACTTTCAGCGTTTGAAATCATCAAGTCACAGAATGCCGAACTGATAGACGGAAGCATCATCAAATCAGGGGCATGGAATAATAACAATGACGATGCATTTAAATTAATTCAGGAGCTTGAAAGGTATCAGAAATACGCTCCACTTTTAAATAAATTCAATCAAAGTATTTTCCAGGCAGATATTGACCGCCTGATATATGAGTTAAGAAACATTTCCAACAAAAAGTTCAGATTCTTCAACAACAAGCAGCACATTGAACTTGTTGAAAGGTACTATGCAGTTCCCGTACCCGGAAATATCGACGATATCATAAGGGACCTTCAGGAAGCAAAGGCAGTAATCAAAATGAGAAAGACTCTTGAGGCCAACAATGCGCTGGGTCAGAAATATTATGGAGGATACTGGCATCTCAATGCAGATATTAATGACCTGAAAGCCATTGCAAGATGGATGCATGAGTTCAGCGCCCTGGTTCGTGAAGGAACATTTTCACAAAACACCATTGACCTTATGAGCAAGGATCTATTCGACATCAAACCTGAAAGGGACCTTGCCGAGTATATCGAGGCAGGAGAGGAATTTGTCCGTGTACTTTCAAGACTTAAGGACAAACTGAACCCAAGAAGCAAACTTATCTTTAAAAGAGAAACAGGTGATGTAAGCTTTGAAGCATGGCAGGAACAGTTATACAATTGGAGAGGACAGCTTTCAAGCCTTCACTTATGGTCTCAATACTTAAATACCAAAAATGCGCTCAAGACTTCAAATGCCAAAATGTTTGTTGATTCAATCGAAAAGAGAAACATCAAAAAATATGACATTGAAGCACTGGTTGAAGGAAACTTTGCAGATTCACTTTTAAACATATTATTTGTAGAAAACCATGAGCTGGCCACCTTTGTCGGTGAGCTTCACGAAAACAGGATTCGTGAATTCAAGGATTTGGATAAAAAGATTTTAACATTAAACAGAAAAAGAATCTTTCATAAACTGAACAGCAACATCCCAAAAATATTCGGAGGAACCGAAAACCCTCAGGCAAAAATCCTTGCAGGAGAATTTACAAGAAAAAGCGGACACATGCCTGTCAGAAAGCTTTTGGAAAAGGCAGGAGGTATGATAAAGCAAATTAAACCTTGTTTTATGATGAGTCCTCTATCCATTGCCCAATATCTCGACCCTACAAATGAGGAACTCCAATTTGACGTGGTTATTTTTGACGAAGCAAGTCAGGTTAAACCGGAAGATGCACTTGGGGCATTCATGAGGGGAAAAACAGCCGTCGTTATGGGAGATACCCAGCAATTGCCTCCAACTTCATTTTTCGACCAGATGTCAGATGCCGACAGCGATGAGGAAGAGGCAACATCACTGGATATGGAAAGTATCCTGCATTTATGCAAACTGTCATTCCCGGTTAAAATGCTTAAATGGCACTACCGTTCACGCCATGAATCACTGATTACAGTTTCCAACAGGGAATTCTATGATGATGATTTGCTGGTTTATCCTTCACCTTCACATTCAGACCCTGAATTGGGATTGAAGTTCCGTTATAATCCGAATACCGCATATCACAGGGGTGCATCATCTGCCAACCCTCTTGAAGCGGAAGATGTGGCAGAAGAGATATTCAACCACTTTGAAAAATACGGCGATACAAAAAGTTTGGGTGTGGGAACATTTTCCGTTGCACAAAAGAATGCAATTCTCGAAGCGTTGGAGGTCAAGCGTAAGGAAAGGCCTGAATTTGAACCTTTGTTCTCAGACAGTAAAGAGGAACGTTTCTTTGTTAAAAACCTTGAAACAATACAGGGAGATGAAAGGGACGTTATTTTAATCAGTGTAGGTTACGGTTATGACCAGGACAGAAAGATGTCCTTGAACTTCGGTCCGCTCAACCAGGATGGAGGTGAAAGAAGACTGAACGTACTGATTACACGTGCAAGAGAAAAATGTGTAGTATTTTCAAACTTTAAAGCTTATGACATGAATTTAACCGCCAATCCGCCTTACGGTGTAAAATCACTTAAGGAGTTTTTGGAATATGCTGAAAACCTCACATTGGGAACACAGCATAATGAAGCACACTCCAAAGAACCGTTTGAAGATGCAATTGCAAGTTATCTTGAAGAAAACGGATATCAGGTTGACAGACAGATAGGATGTGCAGGATTTAGAGTGGATTTGGCAATTGTCGATGATGAAAATCCCGGAAAGTATATTTTGGGAATCACAACTGACGGAAAAATGTATTCATCAAGTAAGGTAGCCCGTGACAGGGACAGACTTCGTGAACAGGTACTGACTGGTCTTGGATGGAAACTTTATCATTTATGGTCTACTGACTGGTATAGAAACAGAGACCTTGGCCGTAAAAAGCTATTGAGCTTTGTAGAAAAATCAATCCGCGAAACCCGTGAAGAGGAAAAACGCAGATCCGAAGAGGAGAAAAAGCTGGCTGAGAAGAGAAGATTGGAAGCTGAGAAAAAAGCTGAAGAATTGCGTTTGGCACGTGAAAAGGAAGAGGCCGAAAGAAAAGCAAAAGAAGAAGCTGAAAATGAAGTAAATCCTGAAGATATTGGTCCAAGCGATTTTGTCGAAGTCGAAAAAGTTGATGATGGAGACATTTTGGAAAAACCGATTGATGTAAGTGAAATTGACCCATCAGAATTCTTTGAAGATGATGCTGAAAAAGCAGACAAGGTACAAAATGAGGAAAATACACAAAAGTCAGCTCCATCGGAATTCGTAACAGTTGAAGAGGAAGAAAAGGGATTTGAATATAAACAGGACTCTTCAGAATTTGTAGGTGAAGATTCACTGAATGATGCTGAAGAGGAAATTATTAATCCTGATGTCGGCGGTTCCGGTATAGATGAACCTTCTAATAGTGAAACTGAGGATGTTAATGTTTCTGGTGTAGAGGAAAATTCTGTTGATGATGTTAATGTTTCTGGTGTGGAGGAAAATTCTGCTGCTGATGTTAAAACAGAGTCTCCGGTTGTAGATGAGCCGGAATTTGAAAATGTCAATGCTACTGATATGGATGATTCTTCTGATGTTGATGTAAATCCTGAATCTGAAAGTATTGGAGATGAAGAACCTGCCGTAATCAATGAAGATGAGGAGATATGGGAATCTGATGAAGGTGTGTCTCCGGAAGACAATGCAGAAGTTTGGGAAGATGAAAAGGATTATGCGGATGATGATGAATCCGCTTCAATGTCATTGAAGGATAAGATAAAATCACATTTCAAACACGATTCCGAAGATGTTTCCGCAAAAGCATCAATTTTATCAGCTATCAAATTCGGTAAGGATTTGGGTAAAAATGCTGATTTTAATGAGGATATTATTAATGATGAACCAGAAGATAAACCTAAAGAAACATCAGTTAAGGAAGATAAGGTTGATTTAGGTTCTGATGATGATTATATTTATGTTGACCACAGCAATGATGAAATAGCTGAGGATGTCGAAGAAGAATTCAATGTTGAAGATTACGTTTCTCATGAAGAGGTGACTCCTGAGGAAACTCCAAGAGAATTTGTTGAGGATAAAAAATCCACATCTGCAGACAAGGTCAATTTCAAATCAAATGTTGATTTTGATTTTAAGGATGAACCTGTTGAAGAAGACATTCCTATTCCTGAAGAACCTGTTAAAGAGGATATTCCAGTTCCGGAAGAACCTGTTAAAGAGGATATTCCTCCTCAGGAAGAAGAAATTTTCGTTCATGAAGAACCTGTTAAAGAGGATATTCCTCCTCAGGAAGAAGAAATTTTCGTTCATG
>NZ_CAMVTE010000034.1 GCF_947170395.1 uncultured Methanobrevibacter sp.
ATTCATCCACGACTTAAAAGAAGTCGTGGTATTCTTGCATTTTTAAGATAAAAAAGAGTAAAAATAAAAAAATAAAAGAATTAGAATATTGGATCTTTCACCAGTCCAATTCTTAAAGAGTTTAGGATAACAACCAGAGTCAATCCCAAATCACCAAAACCAACAGACATCATTAATGTAATTATACCTAAAATTGCCAATATTACACACAATAATTTAACTGCAATTGCCAAAGTAATATTCTGTTTAATGATTCCCATTGTTTTACGGCTTAATGAGAACAGATAAGGTAGTTTTGAGATATCATCCTGCATCAGTGCAACATCCGCTGTCTCAATAGCTACATCAGAACCTGCAGCACCCATAGCAATACCTATGTTTGCACGTGCCAGTGCAGGAGCGTCATTGATTCCGTCTCCAACCATGGCAACATCTCCAAACTTATTTCTGATTGTATCAAGAATATTTAATTTATCTTCAGGAAGCAAGTTTGAATACACATAGTTGATTCCAATTTTATCGGCCACACTTTTTGCAGCAACTTTATTGTCTCCGGTAAGCATAATGGTCTGAACACCCTGGCTGTTCAAGTCTTCGATTACTTCAGAAGCATTTTTTCTAATCTTATCAGACACTGTGATGATGCCTAACACTTTTGAAGAATCACCAACAAATATTATTGTCTTACCATCAGCTGAGAAGTTATTTATCTCTTCACGAGACATATTGAATTCAGATCCTTCAATTAAAGCCTCATTTGCAGCATAGAACTGTTCACTACCGATGTTTCCAACTATACCTTTTCCAGGAACGTTTTTAAACTCATCGATTTCTTCAAATTCAATGTCATTTAAATCCGCATAGTTTACAATAGCCTGTGCAATCGGGTGTGAAGACTGATGTTCAAGTGAAGCGGCAATCTTGACAATTTCATTTTCAGAGTAGTTTTCATCCAAAACAATAACTTCGCTTAATTCAAGTTTTCCCTCTGTTAAAGTACCGGTCTTATCAAAGATTACTGCTTTTACGCCACGCATCTCTTCAACATATGTACTGCCCTTAATCAATACACCATTTTTAGTAGCTGCAGTAATAGCAGATACCATACCTACAGGTGTTGAGATTAAAAATGCGCATGGGCATGAAATTACCAATAGTGAAAGAGCCTTATAAACCCAGTCAACCAATGGCTGGCCGAACAATAATGGCGGAATGAATGCAACACATGCTGCTGCAACCATCATTACAGGAGTATAGTACTTTGCAACCTTTTCAACCAATGATTCAGTTTCAGAGCGGTTAAGCTGTGACCTTTTAACCAGAGTTACGATTTTTGAAATGACAGAATCTTTTGCTTTTTTGGTTACGACAACTTCCAGATAACCATCCTCATTAACAGTACCTGAAAAGACATTATCACCGATTTGCTTTAAGACCGGAACGCTTTCACCTGTAATTGAAGCCTGATTAATGGATGATGAACCTGAAATGACCTGACCGTCCAAAGGAATCTTATCTCCAGGTTTTACGATAACGACTTCACCAATATTAACATCATCAACGTTTCTAAGCTCTTCAGAATCCCCAACTTTAACTCTTGCGGTTTCAGGCGCAATTTCAACAAGTGATTTGATTGAACGTTTTGCCCGGTGTTCAGCATAATCTTCTAAAAATTCTGCAATATAGTAAAGAAATGTTACTGCTGCACCCTCTTCAGGATGGCCTATAATGAATGAAGCAACACATGCAATACACATCAGCATTGCAGGACCAATAGTGTGTCTTTTCACAAGAGAGTTATATGCCATTATGGCTATTTCATAACCTGCAATCAAAGCAGCAGCCATATATATAACAGTTACAAGAGTTGGTGAGAAAGATAAAAATTCAAGGATGTGACCTGCTGCAAACAGAACACCACTTGCAACGATGATTTGAATTGGCCTATTAGCTATCAGAGGTTTTCCTTCAGCCAATAATTCTCCATCATGGTCGTGATTGTGTTCATGGTCATCGTCATCACAATCAGGACACCCACAAAGACTTATATCAACGTCATCATGGTCATGGCAGTCACAATCAGGATCTGAACATGAATCTTCTTCATGATGATGCTCATGATCGTGGTCATGACAACCACAATCATCATCCACACAAACATCAGCCCCCACATGGTCATGATGATGCTCATGCTCGTGATTATGGTCATGATGATGCTCATGCTCATGGTCATGCTCGTGATTATGGTCATGATGATGCTCATGCTCATGGTCATGCTCGTGATTATGGTCATGATGATGCTCGTGGTCATGATCATCATCTGCACAATCAGGACAACCGCAAAGGTTTATTTCAACATCTTCATCATAGTCTATTTCTTCTCTGTGATCATATACGCTTAAATCTGTATTCTTTTGAAAATCTCTTAAAAGCTTTTTATCATAATGATTAGAATTTTCACAGTGAATATCTTCACAATTCGGGTCAAAACAGATGTAATTATAATGTTTAGGGTTTAGACAAATTTCTTCTAAACAATCAGAATCATAACACCTATTTGCTACCATATTATCACCAATTAAAAATTATTCTAATATATGTTCTAGGCCCACTTTGTAAATCATTTCAATGTGAAGGTCTGTAAGAGAGTATCTTGCCATCTTTCCTTCTTTTTGATATTTCACAATATTATTTGCACGCAATATCCTGAGCTGATTTGAAACTGTAGTCTGATTCAATTCAAGAGCGTCACAGATATCACATACGCATAAATCTTCAACACAAAGCAGGGAAATAATTTTTAATCTTGTTGGATTTCCAAATATTTTAAAGAATTCTGATAAATCTGAGTATTCATCTTCTGAAGGCATTCTCTCCTTTACACGGGCAACTGCATCTCCATGGGAGTTGAATACTTCACACATATCATCTTTTGCATTTTCAAGATTATTATTTTCCATAGTCATCACATATATTATATATTTACATATTATGATATGTTTATGTATTTAAATGTTTTCATATCATGATATTGTGATATATTATATTGAAAAAATAAAACTAAACATCATTTATGAATTAAACTTTAATAACAAAAAACAGAGAGAAATTAAAAGCATGAAAAAAATCATGCTTTTAAAATGAATAAAAAGAAAAATGAAGTGAAAATAAGGTTTATTTTCTTCTGATTACCGCGTAACCGCCGACAAGAGCGCCAGCAACTAACAATAATACTATTGGATTACCGGTTGCAGGCATTGTGTGGGTTGCAGTTGCATTGGTTGAGTTTGTATTTCCACCAGCAGCGTGAGCAGGAGCGTTTGCGGTTATGTTTGATGCTGCTTCACTGTGGTTTGCATCAGGAGGAACAATAGTACCGTTGTGGCCGTCTTCGCTTGCATCTAAGTATGGGTCTCCGCCAGCAGCGTGTTGTGCTTCATCGTGAGTGTTGTCAGGAGGAATGATTAAACCGTCGTGTCCGTCGTGGCTTCCATCCAAATAATAATCGTTACTATAATCTGAGACATCTGTTGTTGCACTTACTGCGCATGCTGAAAATATTACGCAGAAAACTGCAAGTATTGCAAATATTGTATTTTTGAATTCCATGCATATCACCTTAATGTTTTTTATGAATTTTTATTAATTTGAAATGTACCGAGTTATTTTTAGGATTTAAGACCTCTCTGCACAAGTAAATATATGAATAAGGACATATATAAAGTTTTTCGAATGTAAGTGCTCACTTGCATCTGAAAATAAAGAAAAAAAAGAAAAATAAAAAGAATTATAAAAAAACAAGAGATTTAAAAAAGAAAAATCAAAATTGAAAAGTTTTAAAAATGATTTGTCAATTCATGATGAAAACAAATCCGAATTTAAACTACTCAACATCCTTTAGAGCTTCAACCATATTTAAATCACCAATCTTATCTGAAAACAACAGGTTAACTCCAATTGATATTGCAAATGTTATCAGAGCTGACAGCAATATATTTCCCCATGTTAATGTCGGAATATAATAAAGGGAATCTCCAGCAGCACCCATCATCAGCGTCATGAAGTAAAATCCTAAAGGAATTCCTAAAACAAATCCTATAGCTGTGAAAATCAGGTTTTGTGTTAAAAGCAACTTTCTTAAAACATTTGTTTTGAAACCTAAAACCTTTAATGTTGCAATTTCCCTTTCCATTTCGGTAAATGACAGAATACCCAAATTATATAAAACCAGAATAGCCATTGCAACTGCAACTACAGTAACTATATACACCATTTCCATTACCGAATGAGTTATCTGATCCCAGCTTTTTTCAAGCTGGCCAATGCTTGAAACAGATTTGATTGAATCATAGTTTTCACTGAATTTGTCAGGAGTTATAATATTTGTTGGTGTAAAATTCAATCCCTGATCTTCTAAAGTATCAGGAGACATTATAAGACCCTGTGAAACGGGTTCTGCATGAATTTGACCTATTTTTGACGTTACCCATTCGTCACTTCCAACAATATGCCATCGGATTTCATCGCCCTTGGTTAAGTTTAACCTCTCAGCAAGCTTAACTGATATTGAAACATCTCCCTCGTCAATTTCAAGAGGTTCACGATTACTGTCAGTATAGGATATCAAATCAGTGTTATTCGATACCAAAAGCATTACCGTATCTTCCATATCGCCCGTTTTAATTTCAATGGACTGCTGCATGATAAAACTTCCGTTGGTATAGTTTAGAATATAATACAGTTCCATCGGATTCGCTTCACTTGAAAGAAGCAGTTTTGATTCGAAATGATTTATGTCATCATATTCCCATGTTTTTAACTCATTCATACAATCATTCATACCGAATGCTGCAATCAGCAAGGCCACACATCCCATCACCCCAACAATTGCCATCAATGCCCTGAATTTATTTCTCCTTGCATCACGCCAGTTCCATCTAAGATTAAAGCTTAAACGCCTCCAAATGCCGGAATTTTCAATGAACGAATTTGATGACATATTCGGAGCTTTTGGACGTAGAGTATTTGCAGGATTTTCACCGGATATTTTCCTACATGACAGATATGTAACAAAAACCGAAGATACAACCATTAACACTGCTACATAAACAAAACTCATCTCAAAACCAGGATTCCAGCTTGGCATGCTATAAATCGAACTCATTGTCGGATAAAACATTCTAGGAATTATCATAGGTCCTGCAATCACTCCCAAAATAGCTCCTGCCAAAACCGGCCAGAATCCATATGAGATGTAATGCAGAATTATCGTTTTATCCTTATACCCGACAGCCTTTAAAACCCCAATCTGAGTTCGCTGATGAGTCACAATCCTGGTCATTGTCGTTAGGAGAGTTAAAAATGAAACCAAGATAAATACAATCGGAAAAACATCCCCAATCATTTTGTGCTGTGTCATTTCCTCTGAAAATTTGGCGACACTAATCTGGTCCGCCTTTTTGGTAAATGACAGATAATCTATCGAATCATCCAATTTTTGTGTAAATTCGCTATCAGAACAGTCGTATTTGACAAGCAGCGTATCATACTGCAAATCTCCAGGATATGCTTTGCCGGACAAGTAAGCAAAACCTATTTGTGAAAAATCGGGAGTCAGTGAATTAGGGGAAGATTCGTAAATGTATTCCGGAGAATATCCCAAACCTTTAATCTCTTTGGTTATTTCAACATCATCAAACTTGAAAGTGATGTTATCCCCAACACTCAAATGTCTTTTGTCGGCAAAACGCTTATCCAGCCAAACTCCAGACTCGTCCTGAGGATCAAAATCCTTACCTTCAGTGACATGAAACTTCGAAATCGTTCCGTTTTCAATGAAATGCAGCTTGATGTCCGGATTGTTTTCCATGTCCGCCTGCGATTGAACAACCGCCTGCCGGTCGGTTTGGGTTGAAAATTCACTTACCTTTTCTACTGCAGAATCATCAAAATCAGTATTGTAAATCCAACCGTCTGCCATGTTGGTTTGTGCGTAATATTCATCGGAAGTTTGAACCAGACCATAATACTCCCCATAAATTCCGCAGTAAGCAAAAATACCTAAAAATGCCATTAGAAATATTGCAATAAACTGCGTCCTATTGATTTTAATATCTCTCAGCATCTTTTGGGTAAGTGACATAATAATGTATATGAAATAAATAAGATTTAAAATGAGCGGTACAGGAGGGATTTGAACCCCCGACATCACATGATGCACTCGCTCTCCAGACGAGCAACTTAGACCGGACTTGTAATACTGTACCTTTAAACGCCCTGTAGAGGATTTGAACCTCTGATATCCTTAGATACTTGCTTTCAAGGCAATCACTGTAGACCAGGCTGAGCCAACAGGGCATATTATTGAGTAGCTGTGGTGGGATTCGAACCCACGAAGCACTAAGCAGAGGGTTCTAAACCCCCCTCCTTTGACCAGACTCGGAAAACACAGCTAGATATATAAAATAGGAGCGGTGGGATTCGAACCCACGAAGCACTAAGCAGGGGATTTTAAGTCCCCCTCCTTTGACCAGACTTGGAAACGCTCCTATACAACAAAATAAGGATGGTAGGATTTGAACCTACGATGCACTGGGCACTGGATTTAATCCAGCATCCTTGGACCCGACTCGGAATCACATCCCCATGAAAACCAAATAGGTGCGGTGGGATTCGAACCCACGTAGGACTAACCAACGGATTTTGAGTCCGTCCTCGTTGACCACTTAAGTACACACCCATGAAATTTTAAAAAAGGCATGACAGGATTCGAACCTGTGCAGACTTAACACCGAATTAAGTCAGCCCCTTTGACCACTCGGGCACATGCCTAATCCTTAAAATTCAACGATAGCATAGGCTAATGGAAAATCAATCAATAATCAAGCTAAAGATTCCATTATTCAGTCAATACAAAAACAGCATTCATGACAACAGACCGGATAGCAAATCGTCATGTGCTAAAACCAAACAAAGAGCAAGCGGCCTTAAATTTAAAGACCTTTTAATCATTTTGACATTACGAATTTTGCTAACCATTTTTTATCACTACTCATTACAATTCTTATTAAATTTTTCTTAAATAGTAGTTACATTTTAATTTTATATAAATAAATGAAAGCAAAAGCTTTATGCAAAAAATAGAAAAAAAGATTAATAAGAGTTAATCAACTCTTTAAATAATTTAACAGTCTCATTCACACTTAAATCTGTATTTTCACTAACTTCTTCAAGATCAGCTTCCCAGAGAGAAATTTTTCCCATCGGAGTTACCAGAAATTTGAATTTGTGGTTTTTTCGAACAAGGTCTGTTTTTAAAAGAGGATATGCATTCAGCAAATCCATATATTTTGATTTGGATGTAACTTCAACCATCATATCACCTGAATAATAGTTGAAATTTATTATTTTTAAATATTTTGTCACCAAATAAGGGTGAATAGGTTAAAACCTATTCAACACCCTTCAGTGATTCGACCATGTCCAACCTTTTGATTTTCCTTGAAAACATAAGGTTTACAAGTATGGACAGGGAAAATGTTATTGCAGCAGTCAGCAGGAGGTTTAAAGGAGAAATTGAAGGAAGTATATAAAATGAGTCCCCTGAAGACTCCCACATAATCGCCAGAATATAATAACCTACAGGAAGGCCCAATATGAATCCGATAGCTGTAAACCACAGGTTTTGGGTTAACAATAACTTTCTTAAGGCGCCTGTTTTGAAACCCAACACTTTAAGAGTTGCAATTTCCCTCTCGATTTCAGTAAATGACAACAGACCCAAGTTATAAAGTACAACAACAGCCAACAGTGAAGCGAAGAATATTAATATGTATATTAAAAGCCACATTGATTCTGTCAGCTCATCCCAGCTTGAAGTCATTTCCTTCATGGAGTTTGATGCCTTGATTGCAGAGTAGTTTTTATCGACATGCTCTGCAGTTACAATGCTTGTTGGAGTGTAGTTTAAATCCAAATCCTCCAGCTTATCTGCAGACATTATTAACCCCTGTGAAGTCGGATCAGAATGGATTTTATCGATTGTTGTATTTACCCATTTATCTGAGCCCATAATATGCCATCTGACAGTATCGCCTACACCAACACCCAACAGATTAGCCATTTTTTGTGAAATTGAAACTTCATCATCACCGATTTCAACCTTATTCCAATCATAATCTGTTGGTGTGACCAAATCAGTATCGTTTAAAACCAATAGCGAACCGGACTTTTTAGTTGACCCCGATTCGATTTCAATGGCAGATTCCATCAGTTTATCACCATTCACCTCATCTGCAACATCATCAATTTCAGACATCACAGCTTCCTCATCAATTACAAGTTTTGAGTCATAATGGTTAATCTGATTGTATTCCCATTCCTTCAGGTCATTCATTCCATCATACATTCCAAATGCAGATACAAGCAGTGCGCTGCATCCGATTACACCCACAATTGTCATGACTGCCCTAAATTTGTTTCTTTTTGCATCACGATAGTTCCAACGTGCATTGAATGACAGCCTTTTCCAAAAGCCGAATTTTTCCAAAAGACCTGTTGTAGTAATCTTAGGTGCTTTTGGCCTTATTGTATCGGCAGGTTTTTCTTTTGAAATGCTTCTAACCGCAATGAATGAAACAACAAGTGACATCACAATCATCAATGCCGCAACATAAACGAAGTCCATGCTCCATGCAGGGTCCCAGGATGGCATCTTATAGGTTGCACTCATCGAAGGATAAAACAATTGAGGCAATGTCAAAGGACCTACAATCAGACCTAAAATGGAACCTGCAAAAACAAGCCAGAACCCATAGGATATATAGTGAATCATTATTGACCTGTTTGAAAATCCGCTGGCTTTCAAAATACCGATTTGTGTTCTCTGGTGTGCAATAATCCTTGTCATTGTTGTAAGCAAAATCAGCATTGCAATCAGGATGAATACAACCGGGAAAATATCTCCCATCATCTTGTGCTGGTCCATTTCCTCTGAAAACTGATTTACACTTGAGTGTTCTGATTGCTCTACAAATGAATTGTAATCACCATCCCTCTTATCTGACAACAAATCATTGTATGCAGATGCTGTACCGTTGAATTTGACCTGCATTACATTATATGGTACATTATCACCCGGAAATGCTTCATATGACATATATGCAAAACCAATCTTGTTGAAATCAGGTATTATTGATGATGTTGATGCATGATAAACATATTCAGGAGAATAACCGATTCCTCTGATTTGCCTTTCAATTTCAATGCCGTTGAATTCAAATGTGATATTGTCTCCGACTTTCAAACCCTTTGCATCGGCAAAACTCTTGTCAAGCCATACTCCATCATCATCACTGATATTTAACGGTTCCCCATCAATCAAATAGAACTTCGATAGAGTATTGTTTTCAACGAAATGCAGTGTAATATCAGGATCGTTTGAAAAGTCCCCCACCGAATCGACCACCAGCTGTCGCTCTGACTGTAGGGTCGGGCTTAGATTATTTACCTTGTCTACAAAATCATCATCCAGATTGGCTGAATATATCCAACCGTCTGCAAGGTTGGTGTCCTCATAATACTTGTCAATATTGACTTCAAGACCCACTGATTCTCCACCGACACCTGCAAAGACAAAAACACCCAGAAATGCCATTAGAAAAATAGATAAAAACTGAGTTTTATGCTTTAAGATGTCCCTTAACATCTTTTTGAAAAGCATGCCATCACCATTCCAAATCAGTGACCTTTTTCGGATTTTCATTAACAGCAATACTTTCAATCTGACCGTTTTTAATTCTTATGACCTTATCGGCAGCCTCTGCAAGTATTGCATTGTGAGTTACAATTACTACGGTTGTGTTTTTGTTATTGCTCATTTCCTGCAATAGGTTTAATATCAACACCCCTGTTTTGGAATCAAGCGCCCCTGTCGGTTCATCACATAAAAGCATTGCTGGCTGTTTGGCCACTGCCCTTGCAATGGATACCCTTTGCTGTTCCCCACCGGACAATTGTGCTGGAAACTGATTTGCATGATCTTTAAGACCTACAGAGTCCAGAACGTTTAATCCATCAATATTCACATCAACTATATCCTTCATCAGCTCGACATTTTCAAGGGATGTGAGGTTGGGAATCAGATTGTAGAACTGAAAAATAAAACCGACATTTCTTGCCCTGTATTCTGTTAGCTGATTGTCATTAAAGCTTTCAACATTTTGTCCTTTTACAATGATTTGACCAGAGGTTACTGAATCAAGGCCCCCCAGGAGGTTTAAAAGTGTTGATTTTCCCGCACCAGACGGTCCAAGAATTACAACAAATTCACCTTCATCAATTGTGAAATTAACGTTATCCATAGCTTTTAAAATGTGATCTCCTGATCGATATTCCTTATTAACATTTTTAAATTCTATGATTGTACTCATTTACATTCCTTCTTTAACTAGTTAAATTTAATTTTGTAAAAAATAGTATATAAAATTTAGGTATGCCTAAATATATGGTGTGAATAAATTAACCATAACATTCTAAAATTAAAATTATATACTTAATTTTCAAATTTTCCACAAACATTTCGCAAACAAAGAAACATATAAAACATTTCAAAACATATAATTATATTATAATAAAAATGTACAGGAAAAATGCAAATGTCATTTAATGAAGATGAAATGTTAATAATGCCTGCGGTAGACATTAAGAACGGAAAATGTGTACAGCTAGTTCAAGGAGAACCTGGAAGTGAAATGGTAGAAATTGAAAATCCAGAGCTTGTTGCAAAGCATTGGGAGGATTTGGGAGCTAAAAACATTCATGTTATTGATCTGGATGGAACAATAAATGGAGTTGCCAGCTTTGACGTTATTGAAAAAATCCTGAATGAAGTTTCAGTTCCAATCCAACTCGGAGGAGGAATAAGAAGCATTGAATATGCAAAACAGCTCCTTGACTTGGATATCGAAAGGATTATCATTGGAACAATGGGAATCAAACACCCCGAAACTATTGAACAGCTTTCAGATGAATACGGGTCAGATAGAATAATGATTTCCCTTGACAGCAAGGACAACAAAGTAGTCATTAAAGGATGGCAGGAAAAGATTGATAAAAGCCCTGTAGAACTTTCACAGGAATTTAAAGACCATGGCGCAGGAAGCATTCTGTTTACAAACGTTGACGTTGAAGGTCTTTTAGGTGGTTTTTACACAGAACCTGTTGAAAAACTTAAGAAATCCGTTGATATTCCGATAGTATATTCCGGAGGAGTAACAACAATTGACGATATTAAACTATTAAATGAAAGCGGTGTGGAAGGAGTTGTAATAGGTTCTGCACTGTATAAGGATAAAATTGATTTAACTGAAGCTTTAAAATACCAGAAGAGGTAATTAAATGAAAAAGGTAATGGCAACCGGAACATTCGACATACTCCACCCTGGACATGGCGTTTATTTGGAAGAGTCAAAGAAATTAGGTGGAGAAAATGCTAAACTTTATGTTGTTGTGGCGCGTGATTCCACTGTTGAGAGAAGAAAAAGAGTCCCTATCGTTGGAGAGGACCAACGTTTGGAATTAATTAAGATGTTAAAACCCGTGGACGAAGCATATCTTGGAGATGCAAATGGAGACGTGTTTAAAATAGTTTATGAAATTGACCCCGACATCATTACTGTCGGTGCGGATCAAAACCATGACATATCAAAATTACAGGCAGCTATTGACAAAAGAGGCCTGAAGGCAAAAGCAATTCGTGTTGAAAAATACAGGGATTGCGAACTCGACAGTAGCTGTAAGATTATCAAAAAAATTCAGAATACAAATTTCGAAGGAAAAATATTAGATAACTGTGAAGATTAGGAGATTATTAAAATGTTTAATGTAGCAATCATAGGAGCAAGTGGATATACTGGTGGAGAACTTTTAAGAATGCTTTTAAACCACCCTGAAGTGGAAATTACTGACATTACATCAAGACAGTACGATGGAACTCCAGCACATAAAATCCACCCACACATAAGAGATTCAGGACTTGAATTCAAAAACAAAAGTCCTGCAGATTTGGATGCGGATGTCGTATTTACCGCAACTCCGCACGGTGCATCAATGAAAATCGTGCCTGAAATATTAGAAACCGGTGAAAAAGTAGTTGACTTAAGTGGAGACTACAGATACAGGGACACTGCAGTTTACGAAAAATGGTATGGCATGGAACACACCGACAGCGAAAATAAGGGTGCTTTCGGACTTCCTGAATTATACAGGGACGAAATCAAAAAAGCCAACCTTGTTGCAAACCCTGGGTGTTTTCCAACAGGTGCGATATTGTCATCATACCCACTGGTTAAAAACAATCTGGTTGAAAGAATCATCATCGATTCAAAAACAGGCGTTAGCGGAGCAGGAGTCAACCCATCTGCTACAACACATTATCCGAATATTGCAGATAATGTTAATCCTTATAAAATTTCTTCACACAGACACATGTCTGAAATTCAACAGGAATTAAAAGGCTTTGAAGGCGTTAAAGTTTCATTCACACCTCATCTGGTGCCTGTCATCAGAGGAATTCAAACTACAAGCCACAGTTTTTTAAATGATGATAATATAGATATTACAGCAGACGAAATCAGAAAATTATACGAAAAAGAATATGGAGAGGAATTCTTCATAAAACTTATGGATGAAGGGGAAATACCTCATTTAAGTGCTGTTAGAGGATCCAACTTCGTACACATTGGCGGATTTGAAATAGATGATACTGGAAGACTTGTAATGCTTTCAGCAATTGACAATCTTGTTAAAGGTGCATCAGGTCAGGCCATACAGAACATGAACATCCTTTTAGGCATTGACGAAACAGCCGGATTGACACACTTCGGACTTCATCCTTAAGAGATTAGAAAAAAAGGGGGATTGAAATGGCAACATTAATAATCTATTACTCTCAGGGAGGAAAAACGGATTTGGTAGCTAAAACGCTAGCTAAAAACTTAAATGCAAGTTTTGTTAGAATCCACGATTTGAAAAAACGTGACGGATTTGGAAACAAATTTTTATCTTCAATAAATGCATTTAGGGAAAACAAAACCAAAATCACCCCATCCAATGTTGACATAAGTGAATTCGATACAATATACTTTGGAACACCGACATGGGCTGGAAATCCAACACCTGCAATACTGACCATAATTGACAGATGCAATCTAACCGGAAAAGACGTTATTGTATTTGCCACAATGGACAGCAACCGTGGAGATTCAAATGTCAGCAGACTTGAAGAGAAAGTTAAAATGAGAGGGGCCAGAGTTATTGAAAACTTCACTCTTGCAACCAAAGGCAAAAGCCCGGAACAAATTGTTAAAGATACCGAAGCGGTTATCGAAATGAAAGACTTGAAAATGTATAAAAGGTAGATTAAATGGCTAAAAAAGACAAATCAGAATTAAAAATTAAGGCAATTGAAAACGGTACAGTAATCGACCACATTACTGCAACAAAATCCCTGCATATTCTCAAGGTTTTAGGCCTTCCGGACTGTAAAACACAAAACGTTACAGTGGCCATGAACGTTTCATCATCCGAAATCGGAAGAAAGGACATATTGAAAATCGAAAACAGAGAATTGGACCACAGGGAACTCAATCAGGTTGCTTTAATTGCTCCTCAAGCTACCATTAACATTATCAGAAACTTTGAACCTGTTAAAAAAGACAAAATTAGGCTTCCGGACAAGATTACATCAATTCTTAAATGCACAAATCCAAAATGCATTACAAATTACGAAAACGAACCTATTACACCTAAATTCAATGTTATTGAAAAATATCCTCCGGTCGTCAGGTGCCATTATTGTGAAAAATTAATAAAAACTGAAGAAATCGAAAAGCAATTCGAATAATCTCAGTATCCCCTAATCAAATAATCCGCCAGTCTTTTTGAAAGTGCAAGTATTGTTAATATAGGCGGTTTTCCAGGCGCTACCGGCAATACGCTTGCATCACACACATACAAATTAGGGATTTCAGTTTCAAGGTTACTGTCAACCACTTTTCCAATGGCCGCTGTTCCTCCAGGATGGGCTCCCCTATAGACTGTTGAACTTATGGTTTTAGGGTCAACGCCAGCCTTTTCCAAAATCATTCCCGCAGTGGCAACACCCTGTGCAAGATATCTTATATCATTGATTGTATTTACCTTTTGAATGAAACCGTCACTGTGAACGTAACCCTTTGCATCATCAGGGGTCTTGACCATTATTGACAGGGTATCCTTGGCGTCTATGCTTTCACCGTCTTCATAGATGAATGTTGAAAAATGAGGAGACAAAACAAAGTTTTTGCCTATAACCAGACCTGCCATCTGAACTTCCGTGTTGAAATTGATATCTTTCAGATATCCTCCAACGGTTACGAACGGATCCATAAATAGCTCACGACCAATTCCTGTAAGTCCTGAACTTTTTAGGATTACTGCAGATTCAATGGCTCCTGCACATAAAATTATTTTTTTGGATTTAATGAGAAACTCTTCGCCATCCTTTACATATTTAACACCGCATGCTTCAAGATTGCACAATATTATGTCAGTTACAACAGCATCCGTTATTAGTGTGGCTCCTGCCTCGACTGCCTCATCAACAAAATCCTTTGCAGTCCATTTTGCATCAACAGGACATCCAAATGCACATTTTCCGCATTGTATGCATTCCTCTTCCCTGATGGCTTTCGGCATTTTTTGAACATCCAAACCCAATTCACGGGCAGCATCTAAAAACAGTTGTGTACCTTTACCGATATGTGAATCGTCAAGTTCATGAACTCCAACCAACTCTTCAACATATTCATATTCATTTGACAAGTCAATACCGTATTCATGAAGTTCACTGTCCAATGCCCTTACCATATTTGCCATGGACACTATTGTCGAACCTCCGACACATGTTGTTGCAAGCAAGTCAACATCAGGAACATACTCATTATAATAATTAAATGCATCCTTTGAGTCTATATATGGTCCCTTTTCTATGATGGTAACATTCTTTCCGTTTTTTGCAAGTTCACGAGCTAGAAGTCCCCCACCTGCACCTGCACCAACAATTACAAACATTTAATCACCAAATAATAAAATACACTTATGGTTATATTGAATTTAATCATATAAAAAACTTATTATTTTTTAATAAATTTAAAAAATATGCCTAAATTTTAGATTAATTTTAAAATATTTTAATATTAATGAATAATGTTAATAAAATTTAACCTAAACTTGAAATGTCCAGAATAGCTTACATAACATGATATTCACATGTGAAAAAATTAAAGAAAATGATTTAAAAAAACGTTTATTAAACATGTAATGCAAAATAAATATTAGATTAATCTATGTGAGTGATTTTATGCAAGATTATATTGATTTATTTGAAAAGGTTATTGCAAAAACTTCCCAAAAAGTAGATTACATTGATATTCGCTCAGGAAAAAGTGAAAACACCTCCATATTGATGAAGGATGGAGACGTGGATGAAATCAACACCGGAATGAGCCTTGGTGCAAGAATCAGAGTGTTGAATAATGGAGCTTGGGGTTTTGCATATACTACAGACTTATCCAAAATTAATGACATAACCGAAACTGCAATAAAACTCTCAGCATCACTTAAGGGAGATGTGAAATTAAGTGAAAGCGAAGTGATTAAGGACAAAACAGCAGTTGACGTTAAAATACCATTCAAGGACATATCCATTGAAGAGAAAAAGGAAATCATGAAAACCGCAGCTGATGCAGCTACAATCGACAAGGTAAACAGTACAACCGCCAGCTATGCGGACAGTGAAATTAATGAACTGTTCATGAACAGTGACGGCAGTGAAATCCAAGTCAAAACATCAAGAGTCAGAATGGCCTTGAACGCATCAGCAACCGACGGTGAGATAATCCAATTCGGCCATGGAAGCCTTGGAGGAGTAAAAGGTTTTGAAGTGATAGCTGAAAGAGACATTGAAGAGTTTGGAAGAACTATAGGTGAAAAGGCAGTAAGGTTACTTGACGCAAAGCCTGCACCTTCAGGACAGTTCCCGGTAATTGCAGATCCGGAACTGACAGGAGTGCTTATTCACGAAGCCCTGGGCCATGCGGTTGAAGGGGATTTGATTTTGCAAAACGATTCTATCCTAAAGGACAAGGTAGGCGAGATGATTGCATCCGATATTGTAAATATCTTTGATGATGCAAGTCTAAAGGACGGCTTTGGATATTATCCATATGACGTTGAAGGAGTCAAAACAAAACCTAATCAGCTAGTCAAGGACGGAAAACTGATTTCACTTTTAAATTCAAGGGAAACAGCCTCTCAGCTTGGCATGAACTCCTCAGGAAATGCCAGGTCAATCATCAGCGACAAACCAATCGTTAGAATGAGCAATACCTATCTGCAGCCGGGAGACAATACCTTTGAAGAGCTGATTGAAGACATTCCAAATGGAATCTATCTTAAAGGTTCAAGAGGAGGCCAGGTGGACACAGGTAAGGGAATTTTCCAGTTCAATGCCGCTGAAGGATATCTTATAGAAAACGGAGAACTGAAAACCCCACTTAGGGATGTTTCACTTTCCGGAAATATCCTTGAAACATTGAAAAACATTGATGCTATCGGAAATGATTTTAAATTAAGCGTTGGATTTTGTGGAAAGGACGGTCAGACAGCCCCTGTAGGTGACGGAGGACCACACACAAGAATATTGAATGCATTAGTTGGAGGAATGGGATAATGATAAGTGACAGAGCAGGACAATATTTAGTAGACATAGCAAAGAAAAGCATTGAACATTATATCGAAACAAAGGAGAAACTGGAAATTCCAGAAGATTATCCTATTGAACTGGATGAAAAATTAGGGGTTTTCGTAACATTAAACAAAAACAATGCATTAAGAGGATGTATCGGATATGCAGAACCTATCGAACCTGCAATAAAAGCAACAATCGAAGTGGCAATTGCAGCCGCATTCAATGATCCGAGATTCAGTGCAGTAACCAAGGACGAATTTCCAATCCTTGATCTGGAAGTGACAGTTCTCACAAAACCTGAAATGATTATTGTAGCACACCCTGACCAATACTTTGACGAAATTGAAATCGGCAGGGACGGACTGATAATTCAAAAAGGATATTCAAGAGGCCTTTTACTTCCACAAGTAGCTACAGAAAATGCATTTACGATTGAAGACTTTTTAGAACATACCTGTATGAAGGCAGGAATCAGTGCAGACAGCTGGATGGATGAAAGCTGTGACGTGTACCGATTCCAAGGACAGATTTTCAAGTAGTGTTGACTTCGCCAACTTTTAAGAAGTTGGGGATTCACGATTAAATCAACATGCTATTAGTGAGCTAAATGTTAATACTTTCGAGCCGATGTCCACACACTACAGACCATGACAATTTCGATTAGAAATTGTCTTTATTATTTTCTTTTTTAATAACTAAGTTTCATCACAAAACAATAATCTAACAGCACATGGGAGCTGCACAATAACAAATCAATTTTTTAAGATATTTCAACTGAAATGATGCCACTAATGAATAAAAATATAATGAAAAACAACAAAATTAAGATTATAATTAACAGCTTATTAGATTTTTTCTCATGTGGCACTTCGTTGTTGATTTTGGTGTCTTTTTCACTAAGTTCTTTTTTAGGCAATATAATTTTATAGTTTCCAGTAATTTTAGGCTCTTCAATAGGATTTCCCACTAGATTTGAAGCGCCGATTACTAATTCCTTAAACTGATTTTCAGGATGTGGGAAAGCCTGCAGCCAATTGCCTCCATTTAAACTAATGTCAGAGTTATCAGAGGAGTAGTTTTCATCAATATTAAATGATAAAATGGGAATGTCTGCAGAAGAAGCGATTTTTAAATCAGCTTTAACGTAATTAGATTTTTTTGCATTATCAGAAAAAACTAAAAGGAAACATCTGGACTTTTTAATCACTTCGGTTAATTTTGAAATGGAATCGTTGATGGAGAGATCCCTATTTTTAATCCAACATCTGATATTGTTTTGCTCTAAGACATGACAAATGGCATTGGCTATTTGAACATCTTCTTCGCTAAAGCAAATATAAACCTCATTTTCAAATTCCTTTGCATTTAAATCATCCGAATGAGATGAATTGTTTAAGATATAAGAAATATCAGTTAATAAATGATTATATTCGTCCTTGACGTTGCCGGTGACATTAATTGAAGGCTTTTCTTTCAGGTATAATTCTAATTGACTGCAGATATCTGAATTGTCAATATTAAAAATTAGAATAGGAATATTAGATGAAAACGCAATATCAATTTCTGTTCTGATTTCATTTGATTTACATCTATCTTTTGAATAAACCAACACAAAACTCTTTGAATTTCTAATTGCTTTTGATATTTTGGAAACAGAATCTGTTTCTAGGAAATCCCGTTTTTTAAACCAGCACTTAATATCATTTTCCTTGAAAAGTTCACAAATTTCACTTGCAACATTTTCATCTTCAATATCATAACAAATAAAAACATCGTATTGCATAAATAACCCTTAAACATTACCATATTCATTAATCAATGCATCGAACAATTTGTTATCATCACTGACGCTTTTAATAATGGTTTTTCTAAATAAATACTCTTTTCGAATTATAAAGAAATATACTAGGGAAACAATCCACAATAGTATTATAAAAATGGCCTGTATGAATCTTGCTTCTATGAAATATGGTCCGAAAAAAAACATGTTCACATAGAAAACCAAAGGAATAAGGCATAACACTCCCTGTTTGACTAATTTTTTCATTCTTGATGAATATCCCATATACAATAGTGCAAGGGAATAGAATGGAGTGAACATTAAGATTAATGATTTCCACTCATTTTTCAAATTTGGTTGGTTGAATTCTCCGTTTTGCGCTCTTTCTATTACATTACTGTCCACAAAAGGATTTATTTTCTCTTTACCAAGTAATTTAGATGCATCATTTACTAAATCTCCGAAAACTTCTTCAGGTTTTGGAAATGCTATTAACCAATGAGTAGTTTTTAAATAATATTCCAAATCATCCTTAGGTAATGATTCATCAATTCCAAATGAAATAACTGTTTTATTTTTTGAAAAAGCTAATTTAATTTCATTTTGTACAAATTGGGAGTTTTGTGAATTTTCTGAGAAAACCAAAACAACCAGTTCAGTACTCTTAATTGCATTTGAAATCTCTTCAGCATAATGTTTGCCAGAAGTAATATTTCTTGGTGCAATCCAACAAGGAATGCCATTTTCTTCAAGAACATGACAAATTGCATCTGCCACGACTTTATCTTTTGTTGAATAGCTTATAAAAACATCATGTGCCATATCATCACTTAACCATCAGATAAGTTAACATATTTGAATCATTAGCGGTTGCTTCAATTATCCTAGGACTGCCACTTATGCTCAATCCTTTTGAGTCTGATTTGACACTATCCTTTGGAACTATAAATCCTATATTATTACTATCATCAATATAAAGATTATGAGTAGCGTTAATTCGAATTTCTGAATGCATTGAATTTCCCATATATTTATTAAAATTATCCGAGTTGTTTGTAATTTTAAGCTCAAAATCTTGGGAACTATACTTCCCTTTAACTGTAAGGATTGTATCAGTCATATTATACTCACTGTCTTTTGGAATTTGAATAAACATGTCATTCCATTCAATGTCTTCAGGGACGCTATAAAACATAAATGTATATATAAATAAAAGCACGGCCAAACAAACAAGAATAATGGATATTTTACCCAAAATATTCTCCATTGATCCGTTATTTAATTTTTTCAATGTCATCTTAACCACAAATATTTATAGATTAGTCAACAATGCTAAATAATCTAAATACATTATATATAATATCCTATCTCATATTTATAATATTTAAATATTTTTATGAACATTGAATAACGATTAATGAAATGGTGATGAACATGTTTAATTATCATGAGTTCTAAAAAAAGCATAGAGAGTAACCTAAATTAGCCATATCTCACATTATTATGGTTCTAAAACAATAATCTTGAAAATTAGATTTGAAATATATATTGCAAAACTTTAAAAACGGATGAGATAAACAAATCCATATTTATACCGGCCATTTGAAAAAATCCATGATTGCAATGCTTTTTCACATTACTAATTTTCCTAATTTGAGTGAAGCTTTTGGGGATATTTTAATTATTTTTTTAAGTACTTCATTAGCGGAAATCTCATCAAAACTTTCTTCATGAAGTGCATGACCAAGCTCATTTAATTCTTCATCAGACAGGGAATATATATAATCCTGCACTTCTTTATATCCTTTACTTTCATAGTCAAGTTCTTCACGAACCATTTTATCATATAATTTTAAGAATTTTTTAGAGCAATCCTCTTTAATAGCCTGAGCCGCTACCTGACCAGCATACATTCCACCAATCATGCCCGGAATAATTCCTTCACCGGTTAATGGGTTTACCTGACCTGCCGCAGCTCCGACAACCATAATATTGTCGTCATAAAGTTTTTTGGTCATTCCTCCAGCTGGATCTCCTCCAACATTTAATTCAACAGCTTGAGCATTTTTTAAGTATGGAGACTTGGCGATGAAATCATCTAAGTATTCTTTAGGTGATTTTTCTGCTTTGTGAGGAATAATCCCTAAACCGACATTTGCAATATCATCTCCTTTAGGGAAAATCCATACGAATCCTCCAGGAGCACATGATCCGAAATGAAATTCACTGATACCTGGTTTTTCGAATTCAACATTACACATTTCATATTGTACACAGGACCCCATTTCATTTGCTTTTGCAGCCGGTAGAAGACCTGCCCATCTTGCGACATGTCCTTCAGGACCGTCAGCTGCAATCAGTATTTTACATTTGAAATCCTCTTTTTTACCCATGGATTCTGTTTCAACAATAAAACCGTTTTCAATTTTTTCGATACCAGTTACTAAAGTTTTAATTCTGATTTCGGCACCTGCTCTTGCAGCATCCATAGCCATGTGTTTATCGAATACTTTTCTTTCAAGGACACAATCTGCTCCAGAAAGATTTACTTCATCTTTTGTTAACCATATGTCTGTTCCGTCCGGTGTTAGAATTCTCATACCATCAATTCTTTTGGCAATCCAACGAGGAGAAAGTTCGATTCCCAATTTTTCAAGACCTTTAACCGGTACCTCTTCAGCACATCTTTTTGGTGAACCTATTTCAGATTTTTTATCCATTAAAATAACTTTTGCACCGCCTAATGCAGCGTGTTTTGCTGCGCTGGAACCTGCAGGTCCAGAACCAACTACTATTACATCAGTTTCAATCATATAATCATTCCTCTTTTTCTAAAGCATCAATAGGACATGCTTTAATGCATGTATCACAATCTTTACAGTCGTCATCGTTAAAGACTAATGAATATTCTCTAACTTGAATCAAATTTCTTGGACATACTCCTGCACATTCTCCGCAGAATGAACACCAATCTTTCACTATCATAAAAATTTCCTTAAATACCGAATAAGTTAATTATAAATAGTAGGGTTTTTATAATATTTAAAAATTTGTTAAAAATAGAATAAAAAAAGAAAAATAAGTTTTTGATCATTATTTAATCAATGAAAAAAATAATATACCAACTAAAATATCACAAAATTATCCACAAATTTAATTAACGGCTCTTTCAAAAACTTAAGTGATTTCGATTTTTAATAATTTTTGAGCCTTGATATTTTTTCTTCTTATTTTTTCTTTATTTTAAATTTAAAAATAGGAAAATTAATATAATAGGTGAAGCTAATATATTAATATAACTAAAACAAATATAAAAGCTTCAAATAGTACTATGTATGATAAACAATTTATACTTTGCGATTTTTTTCCAGAGTTTAATGAATTCCGTAGTTCCGATGATAAATCTCGTTTTGGATGTGATTCCATTGCTGATTCTTTATTTGTATCATCAAGAAAAGATGAAATGTATTTTAAAAGTACTAATGTTCATTGTCCAGAATGCAAGTCTCGCAATGTTGTCAAAAATGGTACATTTAATAGAAAATTAATTTTTTTAAGGATTGGGAAGCAAAATTGTATTGTTCAGAAGTATAAATGCAATGATTGTGGTAAAATCATTTACACTGACTTATCTAGTATTGTTAATGGAAATTCTATATTACATTACCAGTTATTGAACATATAGAGTATTTATATAGTATTTTTAGTGGTAGCCTCCATAGAATACAAGATTCATTAAAAAAAGAGCATAACATTGAAATTTCACATCAGAGCATAGAAAATATCATATTGGGCTCTAATTATGAAGTTAACCATGAAAATATGACTTATTCTGGATATTACTTATTTGATAGTCTCTGGGTAAAACAAAATGGAAGATGGAAATATTTTTTGGCTTTATTCGACCTAAAATTAAATACAATAGTTTCCAAAGAATTAGTCGATTCAGAGACTATAGAAAATGCATATTCATTTTTAAATAGATCACTAGCCAATCAAGAAAAGAAATGTATAATAACCGATTTAAAACCCGAATATAGGGTTGCAATTGATAGATTAAAAATAAAACAACAATTCTGCAAATTTCACATTAAACAATTAATAAATAGGGAAATTAAGAAATCTATTGATAAAAATGACTATTCTGATGAAGAAATAGGGTTAATTTATGACTACAAAAGCGTGATGTTTGATATAATTAATTCTAATTCAATAGATGATGCTATAGAAATTAGAGATAAATTATATGAAGTTAATACATCTTTTCCAATGATTATTAAAGATTTAGCATGGAAATTAATAATTCCTGAATTTAAAAAGATCACAAATCACCTAACAGACAAAAATATCGTGCTAACATCGAATAAAATTGAAAATTGTTTCCTAAAAAACTTTCCAAAATACATTAAAAAGATTTTTAAATCAGATGAAGGTATTTTGAAAAGATTTGATTTGAAATTAATGTATTGGGATGTGAACAATGCGAATTACTAAAAATCACTTAAGTTTTTGAAAGAGCCTTAAAAAAGAAATTACAAAATCAAAACATACCTCTGAAATAAATTTAAAGTATTCTGTAAACAGTTAATACCCATTAATTGAAGCGCCATCTAAAAAGATAATTACAGCAAAATACCGCTTCGGCTAAAGCAGGATAACGCCTAAAGGGATTTTACAGATTATTGATGGAATCCCTCATAAATGAAATGTTACCCACAGCCAGAAACTATTTTTAAAAAGCACTTTAACATCCGCAATGTTAAAAACTGATGTGATTTTAGCCTAGGATATATATCCCCTTGAACAACCTCGCCTTATAGAAGGCGAGGATTCCTAGATTATTTTTCACTCAATCGGTTTATTGAGTATTTTCTAGGCTAT
>NZ_CAMVTE010000035.1 GCF_947170395.1 uncultured Methanobrevibacter sp.
TAAAATCATCGATGTGCAATTTCAACTGAAAAAATCATAGGATTTCAACGTGGCCCTTATTGAGGTAAAGTCTTTGAAAAATCAAATTTTTAAAAAAAATAATTTATATTGCCGGTTTATCCCCATAATTAAATCTCATAAATTATTTAATAAAAATCAATTATGGTTAACTTATATTATATCGGTTTGCCAGCCCAATGGTTCAATAGCTCAAAAAATACATTAAGCACCGCTGAATTTTTTAAGATATGGAATTTTGCTGACAACATATGGCATTAGCCATGAAAGGAAAATTACCAGAGCAAACATAACCGGGAACAGTAAAGTGGAGTGCGGATTGAATTTTACCAAAAGCTTAAGAGCAATCACATGTGAAAAGTACATTCCGTAACTGTAAAGACTTATTGAAACTATTATTGATCCGATAATGTTATTTTTGATGTGTTTAAATGAAGTAATCCTATCAAGATACCTGACAAACAGATACATTCCGCTACCCATGAATACCATGATGACATTTAGATAAATTGAACTGACATAACTTAACTCTGTATAATCGCAATAGACAAATGCCGCAAGGGATATTATCAGAACTACAAATCCTATGATGCACATTTTTTTATCAGATAGTTTAAATTCCTTTTTATCCAAATAGTAACCCAATACGGGATATCCCACATAACCTGCAAAATAATCCAAATTAAAGTCAGGAAACAACGGATAAACTCCTAATGTCTTTAGAATCATTGTTGCAAACCAGATTATGAGGAAATACTTCAATGCATCGTCACCATACATCTTAATGAATGCGTTGATTATTGGAATGAAAAGATAAATTCCCAAAAGCATCCAGAAATACCATGTAATTGAAGGATTTCCAATGAAAGTGTTCCAGGCAAAGGAATATTGGCCTGTTGTAAAAATAATTCCTGCAACTATGATAATAATCCAAAATATGAACGGATAAATGATTCTGGTAAATCTTCTCTTTAAAAAATCGGACAGTTCATAATCCCTGTTCAAAAGCAGCGCCCCACTAATCATTAAGAATATGGGAACACCTATCCTTCCTATATCGTGGAAAGTCATTTGGGAGATGACCTCAAAAGGAGTGACCAAAGGTCCGAAAAACATATCAACATGACATATCAAAACGGCAATTATAGCAAATGCCCTTAAAAAATCATAATAAAATATTCTTTCCTTTTTTGTTGCCATTTTCCCCAATCCTCAAATTATTGTTTCAGCTTGCTTTCAAGTTCCGCAAAGGAACATGTGAAATTGCACTTCGGAAATCCGCTGCATCCTACAAAGTCCCCAAATCTTCCGGAACGTTTTAATAAATCTTTTCCACATTTAGGACACTCCCCAACGACTTTTGGGTCATGAACCTTAGTGTTTTTTTCTTTTCCGCAGTCAGGGTCAAGACACATTTCCTGTCTGTTTTTGCCTTTTCCGGCGACAATCATTGGAAGGCCGCATTTTTCACAGACAGTTTTAAGAACATGAGCATTTCTTGGAAGGGAATATGTGACCTTGCAGTCAGGATAGTTTGTACATCCGACAAAGCTTCCATAACGTCCGGATCTTTTAACGAGTTTTCCTCCGCAGCTGCAGTCACCGACAATGTTACTTGCCTGATACGCTTCGTAAAGTTTTGATCCGATTCCCTTGATGTTCTTGTCAATGTCTTTTAAAATTTCCTTAACGTCCTTTTCTCCTTCATCGATTACGCTTTCCTTGGTGGTTTTGTCCTGATTGATACCTTCAAGCTTGTTTTCCAAATCTCTGGTAAGCTCTTCGGAAGTCAAGTTATTACAGTAGGTGTTTAAAGTGTCTATCAGGTTTTCACCAAGCTGGTTTACCTCAATTTTTGTTCCGTCTATATATTTTCTGTCATACAGCTTATCGATGATGTCTGCACGAGTAGCCTTGGTTCCAAGATTTTTCTTTTCAAGTTCCTTGATTAATGAAGCCTGATTATAACGTGCAGGAGGTTTAGTTTCCTTTTCATCGGAAATCAATTCTTTAACGCTCATAACATCCCCTTCCTCAACATCAGGGAACTTTTCATCATCAATCTTTTTAAATGGATAGTGTTCCATCCATCCTTTGTGGGTAACCCTTCTGCGTTTGAAGCGGAACTTTTCGCCTTCAATGTCCAGGGTTGTGCTCATTGTCTCGAATTTGGCAGCTTCGAAAAATACTGCAATGAATCGGTAAACGATTAAATTGTAAATCTTCTGTTCATCGCTGTTCAGTTTGTTAGGTAAAATTCCTGTCGGATGGATTGGAGGGTGAGCAGCATCATCTTTTCTTCCGTTGTGAGGTTTAAGCTTGGACGGAAGCTGGTCAATATGCTTTTTGAACTCCGGATTTGCAGCAAGCTGTCTGAAAATATTATCAAAACCTAAACTTTCAGGCAATTTCTGAGATGAAGTACGTGGATAGGAAGTATAACCTGCACTATAAAGGTTTTGAGCAGCAACCTGAGTTCGTTTAGGTGAAAATCCAAAAACACTATATGCTTCAGCCTGAAGACCGCTTAAATTAAATGGAACAGGTGTTTTTGTTTTGGATTCTGTGAATTTGATTTCATCAACGGTCGCACCCTTGCCGTTGCACTTGTTGAAAATCTCTTCTGCAAGCTCCCTGTCAAAGATATTGCCTGCGACATGCTTAATTTCAATGTCTTCAAAGTCTAGAATGGCTCTTATAACCCAATAAGGCTCGGGAACAAATTCCCTAATTTCCTTTTCACGTTTGACTAAAATGGACAGGGTTGGTGTTTGAACTCTTCCAACTGACAATTTCAGAAATCTGTGTTTGGTTTTTCTAACTGAGTTGGAAAGGGCTATTGAAATGTTCATTCCGAAGTAATAATCAAGGATATGGCGGGCAATACCGTTATCCACCTGATGCATATCAATGTCTATCCTGTTTTCATAGGCATCGATGATGTCCTTTTTTGTCAGTGTGGAAAACTTCATCCTTGATGATTTGTTTAGAGAATCTTCACCGCATGCGTATTTCAGAGCATTGTATCCTATTAAAGTACCTTCCACATCGTAATCGCAGGCATGAATGTATGAGTCTGCATTTTTTCCCACCTTTTTAATTGCTCTTAGGTAATCACGGGTAAATGCACTGCTTTTATTAACCTCATGAGAAGGAGCCCAATGAAGATCAAAAGCAATATTATACCTTTTTGACTTTTCAGGTACCAATGAATATAAATGACCAACACCGGAAACAACAGTAATGTCTTTAGAATCCCTTGTAAGTTCCCAATATTTAACTTTCTTATTGTATACTTTCTTTTTAGCACCTGGTGACAATGCTTTAGCTATTTTTTCAGCAGAACTAGGTTTTTCGCAAATGATTACTTCATGCATTAATGTACTCCCCAACCAAATTTTTTAATAAATTATTTTAATAAAATTAATAATATAAAAATATTTCTATTGACAAAAATTGAAAAAAAATGACTGAAAAATGGAATTTCATTATTCATTTTCCAATATTTCAACAAGATTTGTTTTGTATTTTGCATGAATTCAAAAATTACTTATTAAATAAAAAAAGTAAAATTATTCTTTTTTAGGAGATATGTCTTTAGCATCCATATCTTCATTGTAAAAACGGTAAAAATCAGCACAAAAATCACAAATAGGATATTTGCCATTTCTGTAATAAGCTAAATCAGCCTTGGCCATGTCGAATTTTTGACCGCAAATAAAACAAGTTTCGATTATCTCTTCAGACATAATATTACCTTAAAAAATAAAAAAATAGAGGTTAAAAAATTTAACCTATATTATATTTTTGCAAGAGTAAAATCTCTTCAGTGGAAACTTTTCCACCTTGTTTAAATTTAGCAAAGATTTCTTCAGCTCTTTCTTTTTCTTCACGGTTTTTGTTAGCACCAGCACCGCCTTTGTTATCGGATTTCCTTTTCTTAGGTTTGTTGGAACCTAATTTTTTGTTGATAACATGGATGTCGCTTAAGATAGCTTTAAATTCTTCATGTTTAGCGGAAGCGTTTTTACGTGCTTCGATGAATTTTTTGTGAGCTTCGTCAGCTGCGGTTCTAATGTCGTCGGTTTTTCTGAAGTAAGTAAGCATTTCTTCGTGAGCTTCTTGAGCTTTTTCGGAAAGAGTAATAACTTTTTCGTGCTCTTCTTCAGATAATTTTTTAAGTTCTTGAGCTTCAGTTTTTACGGATTCATCTTCATGAATTTCCATTAACTGTTTTCTTAAATCATTTGCATTTTTAACAAGTTGATTTTCTTTTTTGATGTCTAAAACGCGAGTTTCAATGATTTTATCAATCTTTTTGATTTCATTTTCTATTTTGATTTTATCGCGTTTACCTGAAGACCATTCGAGATTTTTGATTTTGTTATTAGCTTCGTTACGAGCTTTTTTAGCAGCTTCAACTTCTTTGTTGATTTCATTACGCTCGTTTCTGAATTCAATAGCTTTATTTAAGTTTTCTTTTAATGATGCGTTTAATTCATCACGGATTTTACGTTGTTCTTTAGCTATTTTGTTGAATTCTTCCCTTTCTTCAGCAACTTTGGAGATTTCAGCTTCTTTTTCATCTTTTTGTTTTCTTACACCTTCCATAGTGTCAGCGAGAACAAAATCAGATTTAGGAAGTTCTTTTTTATCTTTTTTGCCTTCAGTTTTTTCTTCTTTAGCTTCAGCATCTTCAGCTACTTTTTCAGCAGCATCTTCAGTAGCTTCTTCTGCTTCAGCATCTTCAGCAGGTTCTTCTTCAACTTCAGCTTCTTCAACTACTTCTTCTTCGGTAGCTTCTTCAGCCACTTCTTCAGAAGCAGTTTCTTCTGCTTCTTCTTCAACAGCTTCTTCGTCGTCAACAGTTTCAGTTTCTTCTTCAGTGGTTAATTGATTAAGAATTTCACACAAGACTTTGCACAAGTCTTTTTCTTCTACTACAACATCAGCAATTTCTTTTACAGAATCTTTTGCATTGAATGCAATTCCGCAACCTGCTGATTCAATCATGGAAATGTCGTTAGCGCCATCTCCAACAGCAACTACTTCATCCAAAGTAATTCCTGCTTCTTCAACATGGTCTTTTAATACATCTAATTTGGAACCAGATACTAAAGGACCAGTCACTTCACCAGTTAATTTACCATCTTCGACTGTGAAACTATTAGTATAAACTGTCTCTACTCCAAGTTTATCTTTTACTTTCTCAGCTACTACATCAAAACTACCACTAATGATAGCTACATCAACATCTTTTTCTTTTAAACAATTGATGGTTTTTTCCGCACCAGCCATTAAAGGAAGATCATCAGCAACTTTCTCAATATCTTCAATGGAAGTTCCTTCGAGAAGTTGTACTCTGTCTTTAATAGAAGTTTCAAAGTCTATTTCACCTTGCATAGCTTTTTCAGTAATTGCAGCTATGTCCTCTTCAACATTTGCTAATTTTCCTATCTCATCTATCGCTTCACCATCAATAATAACGTTATCTAAGTCAAATACTACAAGTTTAATCAATAATACCACCAAATTATATTAAATCTAGCTCACTTAATCTATCGTAAGCTCTTTCGACGCCCAATTTAGCGTCGCTACGTGTTTTAGCTCCAGTACATACAACTTTACCAGAACCAAACAATAATAAAACAACTTTAGGATCAGATAATCTGTATACTAAACCTGGGAATTGTTCAGGTTCGTATTCTGTATCCTCAAGTTCTAAAGCTACTGCTTCCAAGTTTAATGTGGATTCCAAGTTTGCAGAAGCCACAATGTTTTGAATTTTGATTTCAAATTCTTCCGGAATGTCTGTATCGACAGTCCTCATTAAATCTACAGTTTTTTTGATTGCCAATTTGGAATCATCTATAGATTTTGCTCCAGTACAAACAAGCTTACCAGAGCTAAAAATTAATGCTGCTGTTTTAGGATCTTTAAGTTTAAATACTAATCCCGGAAACTGTTCACGATTAAAATTAACCCCTTCTAAAGCTTGGGACACTTCAGTAAGAACTATGTCTTTACCAATGCTTGCAGAAGCAACAATGTTTTCAATTTTTATATCAACATCGGTCAATTTAAAACCTCCATAAGTTATTAAAAGTAGTTAGTAAAATTTAAGAAAACAAAAAAAATGTATTAAATTTTTACTATAATAAATATTTTATTTAAATACTATATAAAGTTTTGTTTATATATAAATGACATCAAAAAATTGAAAAAAATTAAAAATAATTAAATTTCAGAAATACCGAATATTTATATATCAAATGTTTAGAACTAATAAGATAATAGTTATTTATAAATGTTACTACTTTTTAGTATTAATTCATGAAAAATAGATAATGACATTAATTTTTTAATAATATTTCAATAGAGTATTAAGCTATGATTTAAATTACAATTAAAATGACACCTACAATCAATTAAAGTCAAGCCAAATAATTGAATTGAAAACAGATGAAATTTAGATTTCATAACAAAAAATTACTCAAAATAATATACAATCGACTAATATTTAACTTAAAAAATCAATATATATTACTAGATAATATGATTGAAGTTGAAGTGAAAGCAAAAATTAAAAGTTTCAAAGAAATCGAGCAAAAACTCAAACAAATTGGTGCTGTTAAAACCAAAAAAGAATTCCAGGAAGATATATACTTTAACAGCCCAGTTGTTGATTTTGCAAAAACAGATGAAGCATTGAGAATCAGAACCACAAAAGAAGATGAAAAAATAAATATCTTTATCACATACAAAGGTCCTAAAATAGATAAAAAATCAAAAACCAGAAAAGAAATAGAAATGGGCATTACCAACTCCCAGCAGTGTTCAGATATTTTTGAAGCAATCGGATTTAAAAAAGTAAGAACTGTTAGAAAAAACCGTCAGTATTACGCCTACAAAAACTTTGAAATCTCACTGGATGATATCGAAGGCCTTGACCCCTATATGGAAATAGAAATCGCTCTGGAAGATGGGCAGGATTATAGTGATGCCCAAAATAAAATCTTCAAATTATTTGAACATATTGGCATCACAGATGGTTTTGAGAGAACATCATATTTGGAACTTTTAGAAAACTTATAATAATATAACAATAATAATATATAATTATATTATAATTACATAACGAAGTGATATTTTGCAATATTTTATAAGTCATTATAACAAAGAATCAGAACTGAAATTTCCTGATGATTTAATAATATATGATACAACCCTTAGAGACGGCGAACAAACTCCCGGTGTTTGTTTTAGTTTTGATGAGAAGTTAGAAATAGCCAGAAAGCTTGATCAATTCAAAATTCATCAAATTGAAGCTGGTTTTCCGATTGTTTCAGAAAAAGAAAAGGAAACCGTTAAAGCAATAGCGAGTGAAGGATTGAATGCAGACATTATTGCACTTACAAGAACAAAACCTGGAGATATTGACGTTGCACTTGACTGTGATGTAGACGGAATCATTACATTTGTCGGGACTTCAGACATTCACTTAGACCATAAGATGCATATTACACGCCAGGATGCAATAAACCTCTGTGAAACAGCTGTGGATTATGCTAAAGATCATGGATTATATGTGGCATTTTCAGCAGAAGACGCTACAAGAACAGATATTGACTTTTTAAAAAGAATATATTCAAAGGCAGAGGAATGCGGTGCTGACAGAGTACATATTGCAGACACCACAGGTGCTATTACACCCGAAGGGATTAAATACTTAGTCAGCGAGCTTGTAAAAGACCTGAAAGTTATGCTTGCGCTTCACTGCCACAATGACTTCGGTCTTGCAGTTATAAACTCAATTACAGGAGTTCTGGCAGGTGCAAGAGGCATTTCAACTACAGTCAACGGACTTGGTGAAAGAGCAGGTAATGCATCCCTAGAAGAGCTTGTAATGGCATTAAAAATATTATATGGAAAGGATTATGGCTTTAAGACAAAATACATTAAAGAATTATCCGATATCGTTTCAAAAGCAAGTGGTTTGGAAGTTCCATACAATAAACCTGTTGTAGGAAATAACGTGTTCAGACACGAATCCGGAATTCATGTTGATGCAGTTATTGAAGAGCCGTTATGTTACGAACCTTATGTTCCTGAACTTGTTGGTCAGAAAAGACAGCTTGTTTTGGGAAAACACTCTGGGTGCAGAGCTGTAAGGGCCAAATTGAATGAATGCGAACTTGATGTGACCGATGATGAACTTATCGAAATCGTAAGACAGGTTAAAAAGTCAAGAGAAGAAGGAAAATACATTAACGATCAGGTATTTAAGGAAATCGTTAAAAAGACTAAAAAATAGGTTATATTTATGAATATTACTGAAAAAATATTATCTGCAAAAGCAGGCCATGAGGTAACACCTGGAGAGATAATTGAAATTCCGGTTGACCTTGCCATGTCACATGACGGAACATCTCCTCCTGCAATTAAAACTTTTGAAAAACTGGCCGATAAGGTATGGGACTCAGAAAAGATTGCTATTATCTTTGATCACAACATCCCTGCAAATACCATCGGATCTGCCGAGTTTCAAAAGGTTTGCAGAAATTTTATTAAAACTCAAAATATCACAAAAAATTATATTCATGGAGAGGGCATCTGCCACCAGGTAGTTCCTGAAATGGGACTGGTGGAACCTGGAAAGGTTATTGTTGGTGCTGATTCACATACCTGTACCTATGGTGCTTTTGGAGCATTTTCGACAGGAATGGGTGCAACTGACCTTGCAATGGTTTGGGCAACAGGCAAAACCTGGTTTATGGTTCCAGAAGCCATCAAAATGACCGTTGAAGGAGATTTGAACTCCTACATTGCACCTAAAGACATCATATTAAATATCATTGGAGAAATTGGAATTGCCGGTGCAACCTACAAGACTGCCGAGTTCTGTGGGCAGACCATAGAGAACATGGGTGTTGAAGGAAGGGCGACAATGTGCAATATGGCAATTGAAATGGGTGCCAAAAACGGAATAATGGAACCTAACAAAGAAGTTATCGATTATATCTGCAAAAGAACCGGCAAAAAAGAGTCCGAACTGAACATTGTCAAATCGGACAGTGATGCCGAATACTCAAAGGAACTTCACTTTGACATTACAGATATGGAACCACAAATAGCCTGTCCAAATGATGTTGATAATGTCTGCAACATCTCAGAAATTGAAGGGACCTCAATTGACCAATGTCTAATAGGTTCATGCACCAATGGAAGACTATCCGACCTGAAAGATGCCGCCGAAATCTTAAAAGATAATAAAATCGATGATTCAATAAGATTACTGATACTGCCTGCTTCAAGGGAAATCTATAAACAGGCCATGCATTTGGGCTACATTGACACATTCATCGATGCAGGAGCAATTATCTGCAATCCTGGTTGCGGACCATGTCTCGGAGGACATATGGGAGTGTTATCAGAAGGAGAATCATGCATATCCACTACAAACAGGAATTTCAAAGGCAGGATGGGAGACCCTGCTTCATCAGTATACTTATCTAACTCAAAAGTAGTTGCAGCATCTGCAATTACCGGAGTTATTACAAATCCAAAAGATTTATAGTGATTTAAATGGCAAAAGATAAAAACGAAGCAAATAGAGCACTTATTGATAAGATAGGTGATGTTGAAAAAGAATACAATACAACATTTTCAAACACGCAAAAAATTCTTTTAACAACAGACGGATCAATTACCGCAATATTGGATGTTTTATATGGGAAAATCACACTTAAAACAATAGATCAACACATCGAAGAAGCCGATCAGCCTCATGCAAAACTGGTTAATGTGCCAACAGGTGAGAAAATTAACTTCAGAGAAGTTATAATGCACAAGGACGGCAAACCCCTGATATATGCAATCTCACACATTCCATTATCCAGATGCAATGATGGAATCTGTTCCGATTTAATCAGAGCAGACATTCCTATCGGCAGAATCTTAAAGAACTATGATATTGAATCAAGAAGGGAAATCAATGAAATTTACATTGAAAAGCCGAACGATAGATTGAAAGAAATATTCGAAACTGACGAGGACATGTTGGCAAGAGAATATGTAATTATCAATTCTGATGCTATTTTAATGTGGATTAAAGAAGTCTTCCCAGTAAGCCATTTTACACAAATTTAGAGGTGCTAAAATGAGTTCTGAAAGCGAAACATTATCGCAAAAAATTAGGGCAAGAATAAAAGAGATTGAAGAGGAGTACGATATAAAACTCTCAACACCGCAGAAAATATTATGTGCAATAGAAGGGCAGGTTGTTACACTTTTAGATGTTTTATACGGTGATGTAGGATTATTTGTATTGGAACAGAAGATTGAAAAAGCAGATGAAGACATTGCTGAAAAGCTTGAAATAGATGTTGGCGATGAAGTGGACATAAGGGAGGTCATTATACACAAAAACGGCCGTCCACTAATTTACGGACTGACTTACATTCCAAAAGACAGATGCAGCAATACCGTTGTTGAAAAATTGCTTAGCGAAAAACAAACAACCGGCAGAATCCTGCTGGAACATGAAATTGAAACAATAACCAAAATTAAAAACATCGATGTTAGAAAACCTACAGCAACAATAACAAATCTATTCCACACTAATGAAGACTTATTGGTACGTGAATATGTGCTTATCCACAAGAAAAATGTTGTTATATGGGCAAAAGAAGCATACCCTATAAGTTATTTTAAAGAATAAGTGATAGTATGGGTGTTAAGTTAAAAGACATTATCGAACCTGAATCAATTACATTTAAAGACCTGGAAGGAAGAGCAGTATCCATTGACGCATTCAACACCTTATATCAGTTCTTATCAACAATAAGACAAAGAGATGGAAGGCCGTTAACTGATGAGAACGGAAATATTACTTCTCATTTAAGCGGAATATTATACAGAAATTCTTCAATGGTTGAAAAGGACATAAAGCCTATTTATGTTTTTGACGGAAGGTCTTCTGAACTTAAAAGTGACACTCAAGCCAAAAGAAGAGAGATAAGAGAAGAATCTGAAAAAATCTATAAAGAAGCCCTTAAAGAGGGAGACACCGAAAAAGCACGTAAATTTGCAATGAGATCCTCTAAATTATCTCCTGAAATCATTGAATCATCCAAAAAATTACTGACCCTAATGGGAATACCTTACGTTGAAGCTAAAGGAGAAGGCGAAGCGCAGGCAGCATATCTTGTCCAAAAAGGAGATGCATATGCAGTAGCTTCACAGGACTATGACTGTCTACTTTTTGGAGCAAAAAGAGTAGTTAGAAATCTGGCAGTAAGTTCAAACTTAGGCAACTTAGAATATTATGAGTTGAACAGGGTTTTAAGAGAATTGGATATAACCCGTGAAGAACTAATTGACATGGGAATTCTTATTGGAACCGATTTTTGTGAAGGCCTTAAAGGAGTTGGCGCAAAAACTGCTCTTAAATTAGCCAAAAAAGGCCAACTCAAAGAAAAACTTGCTGAACTCCAACAGCAATCAACCCATGATTTGGATGAAGTAAGAGAACTATTTTTAAACCACAATGTCAATACCGATTATAAAATTAAATGGGAAAAGCCAAAACAGGATAAACTAATCGAATTTTTATGCTATGAACATGGTTTTTCCGAAGATCGTGTAACCAAAGCCTCAGATAAGCTTAAAAATTTAAGTTCATCCCAGGGAAGCCTTGATGCATGGTTTTAATAAGGTGGGAAATCCTCACCAAACACTTTTTTTGCATATTTAACAGCCAAATCAACCTGAGGAGCATAATCTATTAACATTTGCCTTTCAAAATGTTCACGGGAGGGAGATTTTAAAATAAGTTTTAGAAGTTTAACGTAAGTTTGAATAGCCAAATCCTCATTAAAATCATATTTTTCAACAATTTCAGGAGTTAACTTTTCAAAGCAGGGAAACTCCAATGTTTTACAGACAGTTTCTGTTGAAAAGTATGTCATTCTAATCAATGGTGAAACCGATGATACCAGAACATGATTTCCCAATTTAATCAAAGGAGGAACACCAGTTTTTCTATACCTCTCCATTGAAGTCAATTTTTCATAATTCCTAAGATTATAGCAGTGAAGTTCTGTGTAAAAGTCTGGTTCAAAATATTCAATCAGATTTAAAATCTTCTTGCCAACCTCAGAATCATAATATTCTTTTTTAATTGTTGAAATATACTCTGATTTATCAAAATTATAAAAATAGAACTGTCCCGGCGATAAATCGTCAACATCGATTTTCTCAATGAATCTTAAAGAAGTGGCACCCTCATTTCCATGAACTCCACCAATGAATAATTTGGTAGGGCCCTCGCCATTGTCAATATATCTAAAATAAGACATAAAAAAAGAAAAAATTGGAAGGAATCTATGTTCCTTCTTGCCAGTTTGCCATATAAGCTTTTTGTTTGTCTGTTAGTGAGTCGATTTCAATGCCCATTGCTTTTAGTTTCATGCTGGCGACATTGTAGTCGATTTCATCAGGTGCTTTGGTTACACCAACAGGCAAATCGTTTTCAAGAATGTGTTTGGCTGACAATGCCTGTACAGCAAAACTCATGTCCATGATTTCAGCAGGGTGTCCTTGTCCACGAGCTGCAGATAAGTTTACCAAACGACCATCAGCTAAAAGATAGATTTTTCTACCGTCTTTAGTGGTGAACTCTTCAATACTTTCACGCACTTCTTTTACTTCTGTTGAAATCGCTTCCAAATCAGGACGGTTGATTTCTACATTGAAATGTCCGGAGTTTGCAAGCATACATCCGTCTTTCATGTATTTGAAGTCATCACCACAAATAATATCAGCATTACCGGTTACGGTTATGATTAAGTCAGCCTGTTTTACTGCTTCTCTGATGGTCATGACACGGTATCCATCCATTCTTGCTTCAAGTGCTCTGATTGGATCTACTTCTGTAACGATGACATCGGCACCTAAACCAGCTGCTCTGAGTGCTAGTCCACGACCACACCATCCGTATCCGCATACGACTACAGTTTTTCCTGCAATAACCATATTGGTTGTTCCCATAATTGCATCGAAACTTGACTGACCGGTACCATATCTGTTATCAAATAAATATTTAGTGTAAGCATCGTTTACAGCAATTACTGGGAATTTTAGTGCTCCGTCAGCATGCATAGCTTGTAATCTGTGAACACCAGTTGTGGTTTCTTCACAAGCCCCTTTAATGTGGCTTAATAACTCTGTTCTTTCATTGTGAAGAACCATAATCATGTCTGCTCCGTCATCAATGATTATGTCCGGTTTGTGGTCAAGCACCATATTAATGGTTTGGTAATATTCCTCATCATCTTGTTCTCTCCAACCGTAAACGTTTAGGCCCAAATCAGCTGCTCCTGCAACTGCATCGTCATGGGTGGACAATGGGTTACAACCAGTCATTGCAACTTCAGCTCCACCTGCCATCAAAGTCAAACCTAAATTAATGGTTTTAGGCTCTAAATGCAAACAGGACCCAATAGTAATGCCTTTAAAAGGTTGAGTTTCTTCATATTCAGCTTTAATAGATTCCAAAACAGGCATGTGTTTTTGAACCCATTCGATTTTTCTAACACCTTCAGGTGCAAGTGACATGTCCTTAACTTTACTCATAATAAATCACCATGATAATAATTATTAATAATATAATTATATGATTACAAGTTATTAAATATATCTCAAAATTTTAAAAAAAATACCAAATATTGAAAAAAAACAAAAACTTTAAATGTAATGATAAAAATAAATATATTTGTTAGATGCCGGGGTGGCTCAGCTGGTTAGAGCGCACGGCTCATAGGGTAATAAAGCAGTGCTCTGACTTATTCCTGGGATACCGTGAGATCGCGGGTTCGAATCCCGCCCCCGGCATCCTATATCCCAGGAATTTACCATCCAAACTATTTTTTAAAATCTTCTTTTTCAAAACATAACAATTTTATATTCCGCTAATTAAAATATTATTGAGGAGTTGGAAATGTTATATAATACCCTTGGAAAAACAAACCTGAAAGTTTCAAGACTGGGCTTTGGAACTATGAGGCTTCCAACAAAAGGTTCCAATGACCAGATTGTTGAAGAAGAAGCAACTGAAATGCTCACTTATGGGATTGAAAATGGAATAAATCTTATTGACACCGCTTATCCATACCATAATGCAACATTATCCGGAAGCGGAAACAGTGAACGATTTTTAGGCAATTTTTTAAGTGAAAACAACTATAGAGATGACATTATACTGTCAACCAAATCCCCCAGCTGGGCAGTGGAAAAGGAAGAAGACTTTAACAGATTCCTTGATGAACAGCTTGAAAAGCTGCAAACCGACTATATCGACATATACCTGTTGCACTCACTGACCGTACCTGATTGGACCAAAGTTAGGGATTTGAACGTTTTGGACTTTTTGGATGATTGTCTCAGCTCAGGCAAAGTGAAACATGTCGGATTTTCATCACATATTGAAGTTGACTATTTAATCGAAATATTGGATGAATACCCTAAATGGGAAGTTGCTCTGACACAAATGAATTACCTTGACGAATACTATCAGTCAGGCATTATGGGTCTTAATTATCTCAAAGAACTTAATGTTGGAAGCATGATTATGGAACCGTTGCGCGGAGGCAGACTGGTAAATAATATTCCCGAGGAAGTAAAGGCATGGTGGGAAATAGCGGAAGTTAAAAGAACACCTGTCGAATGGGCATTTCAATACCTATGGAATCGTGATGATGTTGATTGCGTCTTAAGCGGTATGAGTTCCATGGAACAGGTTAAAGATAATGTCAGAATCGCTTCAACTGAAGATATCATCAACGAATATGATCAGGAAATCATAAGAGAAGTTGCAAGGGAATACAGAAATTCATCCAATGGAAACGACTGTACAAGATGCGGCTATTGCATGCCTTGTCCGGAAGGGGTGGACATCATTAACTGCTTAACTGAATACAACATAGCCCAAATGATGAGAGATCCTAAAGCCAGCGCAATGCAATATTTCTCATTAATCGATGAAGATTCAAGAGCGGACAGCTGTATACAATGTGAAAAATGTATACCCTTCTGTACTCAAATGTTAAACATTCCAGAAGAGCTTCAAAAAGTTTACGAATACTTTGGAAGTGAGTTTGACCACTTTTAATGGTGAAATGATGGACTATTGGGAAATCTTAACTCGACAAATGAGCCTGGTTACAAAAGAGGAACAGGAAAAATTCAAAAATGCAAAAATTACAGTTATCGGCTGCGGTGGAATTGGAGGCCAAACCATTGAAATGCTTGCAAGAATGGGTATTGGAGAACTTGTTTTGGTTGATGAAGATTCATTTGACGTTTCAAATCTCAACAGACAAACTTTTGCAACCGCAGACAACATTGGTCAGTCCAAAAGTGATATTGCAGCCAAAAAGGTTAAATCAATTAATCCGAATGTCAAAGTAACTAATTTTAATGAACATGCGGATGCAACAAACATTGAAAAAATCATTTCCGATTCAGATATCGTTGTTGATGCTCTGGATAACATCATAACCCGAGTAATCACCACAAGACTTGCAAGGGACAAATCCATTCCCTTTGTTCATGGCGCCATTCATGGAACATTGGGCCAGGTTAGTGTTTTTTTAGCAAATACAATAAGTTATGAAGAAATGTTCAACCTGCCTTCAGCCGGTAAAGACCTCAGCAAAGAAGTTATTGACGAGCTGAACAGCCTTACCTCAGGAGTTCCACCAGTCATTGGACCAACCCCAAATTTGGTTGGCTGTCTTGAAGCAATGGAAGCCTTTAAAATTATCACAGGCATAGGCAAAGTCACTGTCGCACCAAAAATATTAACATTTGATTTGTTGGACTTTGCATCATTTTGCATTGAGGAAATCTAAACAAAAAATCAAATTGCAATTTATTTTTTATCCAAATTTAAACAAAATACTATTGTTTTTTAAAATTAATATTATAATATCTATTAAAACACAAAATAATTATACATTAATATATGAAAATTTAGATAATGGATATTAATTACTATTTTTTTCAAAACATTTATATACAATAATATGGAATATATTTTTAAGTAGGAATATATTTTCCGACTAATTTTTATTAACTCAATAATTAATTTAAGATTATTGGAGCATGATTCTATGAGCGACATTAACGAAGAAAAAATGGAAAGAGTTATCGAACAAATGGTAGAAGACAACATTAAATTTATTCGTCTGCAATTTGTTGATATCAACGGTACTGTTAAAAATATTGTTATTCCATTCAATAAAGAAGATATGGAAGATTTATTTAATGAAGGAATGTTATTTGACGGATCCTCAATAGCAGGATTTGTTGGAATCAATGAAAGTGACCTTGTTTTAAAACCGGACATCAACACATACTCCAGACTATCCTGGAGACCTGAGGAATCCGCTGTATGCAGATTTATCTGTGATGTATGGACTCCAGAACATGAACCGTTTGTTGGGGACCCAAGAAGCGTTCTTAAAAAATCATTGGCAAAAATTGGAAAAATGGGCCTTCAATACAACATCGGTCCAGAACCGGAATTCTTTATTGTGGACATTGATGAAAACGGATACCCAATGCCATACGATGAAGCAGGCTACTTTGATGTTGAACCATTGGACAAAGGACCAGACTTCAGAAGAGAATTAACCCTAAACTTAGAAGAACTTGATTTTGAAGTAGAAGCTTCCCACCACGAGGTTGCCCCTGGTCAAAACGAAATTGCATTTAAATTCAAAGATGCACTAAAAACTGCAGATGCAGTAATTACATTCAAACAGGCTATCAAAGCTATTGTAGATAATATGGCTACATTTGACCAAATGGACTACAGAGTAACATTCATGCCTAAACCGTTCTTTGGCGTTAACGGTAGTGGAATGCACTGTCACCAGTCAGTGTTTAAAGGTGATAAAAACTTATTTTCAGATCCCGACTCAGAAAACGGCCTTTCAAAAGATGCTCTTCATTTCATGGGCGGACTATTAAAACACGCTCCTGCAGTAACTGCAATTACAAACCCTATTGTAAATTCATACAAACGTTTAGTACCCGGTTACGAAGCTCCAGTATACAGAGCATACGGCCTTAAAAACAGATCTGCTTTAATCAGAGTTCCTGCAGCACGTGGTAAAGCAACCCGTATTGAATACAGATCACCTGACCCAGCATGTAATCCATACTTAGCATTTGCAGTAATGCTGGAAGCCGGTATTGACGGTATTCAAAACAAGATTGATCCGGGCGACCCAATAGAAGAGAATATCTACACAATGACTGAAGAAGAAAGAGAAGCAAAAGGAATTAAAGTCTTACCATCCAGTCTATGGGAAGCTTACCATTCTCTTGAAGAAGACCCACTTATATTAGGTGCTTTAGGAGACCACATTTCAGAAAAATTCTTAGAGCTCAAATATCAAGAATGGGACGAATACCGTGTTCAAGTATTCGGATACGAACAAAGAAAATATTTAGATATCTAAATCTAAATATTACTTTTTTATTTTGAAATTTAATTAGCTGATTAAATTTGGAATATGGAGTATTGCCATGTCAGAGTCCGAACACAGAATGATAGAGATACTGAGAATACTTAGTGCCCAAGATAAACCAACAGGCTCCAAATTGATAGCTGATGAGTTAAGAAACAAAGGATTTAACTTGGGTGAACGTGCAGTCAGATATCATATGCAAATATTGGATGAAAAGGGATATACCGAAAGAATGGGTTATTCCGGAAGACAGATTACAGACCTCGGCCGTGAAAAATTGGAAAAGGGACTGATTTATGATCAGGTTGATTTTATCCATTCAAAATTTGAAGAAATGATATATTTGGCTGACTTTAACTATATGACACAAAGCGGAAATGTGGTTGTCAATACATCAACCGTTTATAATGAAGAGTCAATCAATATAATGAAAGATATTATTGAAAGTGGTCTTTGTGTAAGTCCTTACGTTAATTTAAACAGAGTTGGAAACAAAGATGAAATTGAAGTGACTGCATTATGCGGAACAACTATCGACGGCATACTTTTAAATGAGGGAATTCCTTCACAACCCGAATACGGCGGACTTCTAAAAATTGAAGACTTCCATCCCATAAAATTTACAGAACTAATATCATATAAGAAAACATCCGTAACTCCCCTTGACGCATTTTCAAACACCAACCAAACATCAGTTTTGGACGTGATTACAAAAGGCAGTGGAATGATTCCTGCAAACTTCAGATTAATTCCTGGAATCGGCAGAAAAAAAGCCATTGACATTATTAGCCAACTGAATAAAATAGGCATCGGCGGAATAATAAACATTTCTGAAGAAGGCAAAGATACTTTAGGAGTACATGTACCTGAAGGAATGGTTGGAATAACAATTGTTGGAGGAGTAACTCCATTTTGCGCAATAAAAGAGTTGGGAGAAGAAATTGACATAAAAATCGCAGAAGAAATCATAGATTTTAAAACATTGGCACCGATTACATCCACAATTAACAAAACACTTACACAAATAAAAGATAATAACCAGCAAAAAATACCATTCCTACTTTCAAAATCCTGGAATTTAATTCAACAGGTTAATTTTGATGTTGAAAAAAGAAAAGGAGACATTATTGCCAATGTATCTTACATTAATGAAGATGATTTAGATGCTGCTTTAAACATAATGGCAGAAACCTACAACTCAAATCCAAAATACATTAATCCTTATTATAATCTTGTAAACCATCCAACTGATGAAGATAAACTGGGCATCGCCACCATTTGCAGTTTAAGTATTGACGGATTGTTAATAAACAATGGGATAATGTCAAATCCTATTTACGGAGGGTTACTTGAGTTAACTGAACCGCCATTATTCATTGATTTGATATCATATAATGGTACAACAATAGACCCTCATAAAATATTTTTATCAAAAAATATGACTTCAATATCACCAAACATTGGAACTAAAAAAATATTGGCCAGTTTTAAGGAAGTTCCATACATTGCACGTGACCACGCAGTTTATTTACTCGAAATTTTAAAAAGTACAGGATTTTCAATTTATAAAATAGGAAAACCTAGAGAAGTAACATACAATGCAAAAGCGGATAACTACAACTTCGGTATTGTGGCCGGAAGCGGACTTAATACCATCGGTGCAATAAAAGAAAACGGAATAGATATCGAAGTCAAAGCTATTGAAAAATTAATTCCATTTGAAGAAATGGACAGATTGTAACTAAATTACAGTTACTTCCACTTCTTCACCATTTTTAGGGTAATGGACAAATTCAATGATATCTTCTTCAAATTCATAAACATCAAGTTCAATAACAGAACCTAAATCACTTTCATCTAAAGAAATTAATAATTTAAAGCCTGGTTTGCCATAATATTCAGAAAAATCTACATTTAAGACTTCACCTTCTGCAAAAACCCTATTATAAGAAATTTCAATTCCATCATGCATTTTTACATTTTCTTTTAAGTAATTTACGGCTTCTTTTGTGGTTAATTCTAATTCTTTCATGACAATCAACCTCACTAACATATAATTATATGTCATCATATATAAACTTGTTTGTATAATATCGAACAAAATTAATTTTCGCTGAAAAACCAAACAAAAAAAATAATAAATAAAAAAGAGAATTATAAAACTTCGATGACTGTTTCATCACCATCATGAATATGGCGTATTTCCAATAAGTCATCGGCAATCTCATGCAAGTCAACTTCAACGGACTGATTTAAAATTTCACCGGTTAACTGTAAACCAACTCTAAGACCTTCGCCAGTCACATCATCCTCCTCAGTGATTCCTAACACTTCACCGGGAGCAAAAATACGATTATAAGAAATTTCAAAAACATCTCCAACATAAACATTATTTCTTACAAACTCAACTACTTCATCAAAGGTCATTTCAACTTCTTTTACCATAATATCGCCTTAATTTTTTAAAAAAAAGAAAAAAAGAGAAGGAATTATAAATTCCTGTATTCTCTGATTGAAGTATATTCGTCGTCTAATTCGCCGTAAGTAGCTAATTTTTCTTTGTTAGCTTCAGCATCCAAGTAAAGGTTACCTTTACCGTTAAGACCAATATCTCCAGTATAGTGGATATATTTACCTTCAAAGACAGATCCTTCAATTTCAGGATCTACTACGATACCATTAAGAACGAATCCTTCGAGTAATCTTCCAAGGAATCCGTGGATAACAATGTTACCGTTTTTCATTTGACCACCAGGCCAACGGTTTACGTCACCGTCAATTTCAATTAAACCTTTGGTCATGTGAATACCAGCTAAGATATCACAGTTACCTTTAACGTGAATTCTTCCACCAGTTAAACATTCACCACATTGTTTTCCAGCGTTACCGCCTACAACGATTTGTCCTCCGGTCATACCTCTCCATTCACCAATGTAAGAAGCACCAGTGAATTCTTTGGTATTTCCTTCGATTTCAAGGTATCCACCAGACATTTCTCTTCCAGCGTGAGCAGCTGCATCACCTTTAACGAGAATGGATCCACCAGACATTTCAGCACCAACGTGTAAATCTACACTGCTGTTACATACGATGTTTCCATCACTCATTTTACAACCGATGTATTTAACTCTGTTTAAATCACCGTTGAGAATCATTTCTACTTCACCAGGTCCGTTAGCTTCACCTTCTACAGTGATTTCAAAGAAATCTGTAATTGGGAATCTGGAGTTTCCTATAGGGACTTGGTATTTTGCGAAATCAGCTTCGGTCCATGAATAAATTTCATCAGGAATTAATTCATCGAATTCTAAAGCGATTGAAGAAGTTTTTATTTGATCAAAAGTTATTGTTTTCAAACTAAACACCCCTATTTACCATCAACATCTATTCTTATTGGGTTAGATACATAGTGGTCGTGTACTGGATAGTTTTCCCATTTAACTGAGTAGTATTGGGTGAAGAACGGCATAATGTTGTCGATAACTTTTTGTTCTTGTTGTTCCCATCCTTTTACGTTAACCCAAACGTTTTGACTTTCTTTAACTTTAACAATTTCTTTATCTTTAACTAAAATTTGACCATCTTTAATAGTGTATTCAGCTACGTTGAAACCTTTTTCGATTTCATCAGGCTGTTTGGATGGGTCAATTTCATTAGGATTTATGTCGTATACTGCAATGTCTGCTCTGTATCCAGGAGTAAGAGCACCTTTATCGGTGAATCCGTAGATTTTAGCTGGAGCAGCTCTTGTAATAGTTGCAATATCGTAGAAATCGTATTCTCTTTCAAGAGTTGGGAGAAGAGTTCTTTTGTTAACCCATTTGTGAACTTCGTTTTCACACATGTCTAACCTTTTCTCATTACTCATCAACCAGGAGATAATTCTAGGATATCTGGTAAATGGTCCTGCGTTAGGGTGGTCAGTAGTTAAACATACTCTCCATGGATCTTCAATTAACAAGAACAATTCAAGACCGATAGCCCATTGTAAGGTACTAACAGGACTTTTCTTGGAGTAAATACATGGAATGATACCTGCTGCAGTTTCACATTCGATATCTTTGTTGGTCCATTTAAGACCAGATAATCTGAATAAGTCGTATTCCATAGGAGCATCTGCAGTCATTGTAGTGGTTTCGTCGAAAGTTACTTGACCGATATCACAGGTAATGTTGTCTTTTTTGTTGAAATGTTTAGCTACTTCTTCAGCACCGGATGTTACATCTTTCCAACTGTTACCTAAGTAAGAGTGGAATTGCAAGTGAGTCATGTGCATGACTTGGTCTCTGATTTCAGCAGCGCCTTTACCTTTTTTAATGCCGTCCATAGCATCCATGGTTTGCAAGGTTGTAGGTACGTTACCTGGGTGACCTAAGTCGTTAGGGTGAATGTGTATAGAGTGAGGCAAGTTTAACATTTCGTTAGCTTTTGCTAAAGCGATTACAACTTCTTTGGAAGTTACATCGAAGTATGGTGCTTTATCATTGAAACCGTGTACGTTCATACCCCATCCCCATGCTTCACTTCCACATGGGTTTACAATTTTTACACCGTAACCTTTTGAGATTTTTAACCATGCTGCAATAAATGCTGCAATGTCTTCAATATTGTTATCTTTTGCATATTCCATTACAAACCAGTTGTTACCGAATAATGGTAAAGCTGGAATATCCAATTGTGGAATAGTTGCAATTTCTTCGTGAGTATGTTTTGCTTCAAGAGGAGGCATAGCTGCTTCTACAACAGTACCGTAACCTAATC
>NZ_CAMVTE010000036.1 GCF_947170395.1 uncultured Methanobrevibacter sp.
AATCTGTATTTTACAGCTTCAATATATTCATCACAGAAATCATGCCAGAAGAATCTTTCGATTGATGTGATTGTTTCGGCAAAGTTATAATCTGCGAAAGCTTCATCAACTGTTTTATTGAGATTGTTTAATTTGGATAAAATCCATAAATCAACCGGTCCCAAGTTATCTTTAACATCTTCATATGAAATTTCCTCATCGAAAATTTGCATGCTAATGAATCTGAATGCATTCCAGAATTTTCTGAGGAACCTATATCCGTGCTTTATGTCTTTCCAGTCAAATATTACATCAGATCCAGGAACACTGTTTGCAGCCCAGGTTCTTAATGAATCAGCACCGTATTGTTCAATGACCTCTTCAGGTCCGACAACAAATTCAGGTCTTGATTTGGACATTTTATTTCCGTCTTCTCCAAATACCATACCGTTAATTACTATATCATCAAATGGTTTTTGGCCAGTTAGGGCAATGCATCTTAAAGTTGTGTAAAATGCCCATGTACGGATAATGTCGTGTCCTTGCGGACGAATATCTGATGGGAAATGATTTATATAATCTTCATCAGGCCATCCTGCAATGGATAATGGTGAAATTGATGAATCCATCCAAGTGTCTAAAACATCCACTTCAGGTATGAACTCTTCACAACCGCATTCACATGCATGTTTTGGCTTATCAACTGTCGGATCAATTGGTAAATCTTCTTCATCCGGCAATATTACCGTACCACATTCCTTACAATACCATACTGGAATTGGAGTTGCAAATATTCTTTGTCTTGAGATACACCAGTCCCATTCCATGGAATCTGCCCAGTTTACCATACGGGATTTCATGTGGTCAGGCACCCATCTCATCTCATCTGCTGCGACTTTTGTTTTTTCAATTAACTCACGTACTGCAACAAACCATTGCTCTTTAAGAAGAATTTCAACAGGAGTTTTACATCTCCAGCATTGACCCACATTCTGGTCAACTTCTTCCTGTTTTAATAAATATCCTTCAGCATCCAGATCTTCAATTGTTTGTTTTTTACAGCTTTGTAAGTCCATTCCTTCATATCTTCCAGCAGCACTTGTTAATGTACCTGTATCATCAATGACATCAATTACTTCCAAATCATATTTTTGAACCCAACTTACGTCAGTTTTATCCCCGAAGGTACAAATCATTACTGCACCTGTACCGAATTCAGGGTCTACTTCTTCATCTGCAATGATTTTTACTTTCTGATGTGATAGAGGAACTTCAACATATTTTCCCAAAAGATGAGCATATCTTTCATCTTCCGGATGAATTACAACTGCCACACAAGCAGACATTAATTCAGGACGGGTAGTTGCAATTAAAATTCCTTCCTCTTTAGGGTCAGCCTGTTTGCCGGATGACTGTGATGATGCAATATCATCATATGAATCTTCAACGGCAGGCGGGAAGTTAACGTAATTTAAAAATGTGGTGTTGTCTGAGTATTCGACTTCTGCAAAAGCAATAGCTGTTTCGCAACGAGGACACCAGTTAACAGGGTGTTTGCCCTGATAGATTAATCCATCCTCATACATTTTTAAAAATGAATATTGGGTTTTTTTCATATACTCAGGAGTCATGGTTACGAATTCACGAGTCCAATCCTGTGAGTAACCCATTGCCTGCATTTGCGCTTTCATTTTTGCAATGTTGTCAGTTGTCAGGTCGACACAATACTCTCTGAATTTAGTTCTTGAAACACCATTTTTCTTAATTCCATGAGTTTCTTCAACCTTTACTTCAGTTGGAAGGCCGTGACAATCCCATCCCTGGGTAAACAGTACATCATGGCCTTTTTGTCTTCTGTATCTTGCATTCATATCAATGTAAACCCAGTTAAGTACATGGCCTAAGTGAATAGAACCTGTTGGGTATGGTGGAGGAGTATCAATAACATATCTAGGACGAGAACCATCTCCAATGTATTTGTAGATGTTTTCATCTTCCCATTTTGCCTCCCATTCTTTTTCTTTTTTAAAATCATAGTCTTTAGGAATTTCTTCTTTTGACATATATTTTCTCCTAAATAATTAAGTAAAAATAATATTATTAAATATGTAGTTTATTATTTAAAAATATTAAGTAAAATATATAGTTAAGTATATTATATTAAAGAAATAGAATAATAATATTATCAATCTATAAAAGGACTGTGTAAAAATGGAATTATTATGGTTTTATGTGGCTATTGTATTGGCTATGAGCGATGTATTGCACACACAATTAATGTGGAAGGTTTTGAATAACTTTTACATTATTTTAGGTGGCCTCATCCAACAAACCACCAAAACAACTTGGCAAACATGGCTTGCACATGAAATAATGGAAGCCGGATTTCATTTTGTAGTTGTTTCAATAGTTTTCTTAAATCCTGTTGTAGGAATTCTTGCAGCCCTAATTCATTTTGTAATTGATGTTTCCCATACAATATTAATACGCAATATGGGTGAACTAGAACATAGAGCTCTTCACTTTGTTGTTGAATCTCTATTTTTCATTTTAATTTATGGATTTTAAAAATAATCAATGGAGTTATTAAATGCCAGTAATTACATTCAAATACCAAGATTTAAAAGATTTAGGAATAGATATGGAAAAAGACGAATTGATTGACACTTTACCAATGATGTCAAGTGATATTGAAGACTTTGACGATGAGGAAATCAAAGTGGAATTCTTCCCTAACAGGCCTGACAATTTGTCTGTTGAAGGAGTAGCTAGATCTTTTAAAGGATTTATTGGCCAGGAAATTGGATTGCCAGATTACAAAGTTGAAGAATCCGGAGAATATGTTGAAGTGGAAGCGGATGTCGCAGAAATCCGACCATATATCGGATTTGCAAAAATAGACAATGTTGATTTTACTGGCGATAAACTGAAATACGTGATGGATTTCCAGGAAAACCTCCATTGGGTAATCGGAAGAGACAGAAAAAAAGTTGCAATAGGTATTCACAATGCAGATGTTGTTGAAGGTCCATTTAAATACATTGCAACTCCAAAAGATGCCAATGCATTTGTTCCTTTGGAAAAAGAATCAGAAATGACTCCAGATGAAATATTAACAGAACATGACAAAGGTAAAGCTTATGCTCATTTAATTGAAAAATTCGACAAATATCCATTGATTTTAGACAAAGACAATAATGTCTTATCCATGCCGCCAATTATTAACGGAGAGTTGACAAAACTCAGGGAAGACACAAAAAACATTATTGTTGATGTGACCGGTACTGATGAACGGGCAGTAAATCAGGCATTGAATATCATCTGCTCATCCTTTGGCGAAGTTGGAGGTCAAATCAGAAGCATGGAAGTCAGATATGAAGACAAAACCATAGTCAGTCCGGATTTAACTCCGCAGAAATGTCTCGTTCATGTTTCAACCGCAAATGAATTGATTGGTGGAACCAGCTTAACTGCAAAAGACATAAAAGAATTGCTCTTAAAGGCACGTTTTGATGCTGAAATCATCAATGACAATGAGGTCAATGCAATCATTCCTGCTTACAGAGTAGACATATTGCATGAGGTGGATGTTGTTGAAAATATTGCAGTCCAATATCATATCAACAGCGTTGAAGCCAAACTGCCTAACATTAACACCGTAGCTTATGAAAACAATTGGTTTAAAGCAGAAAGCACCATCCGTGAAGTGATGGTTGGATTAGGTTTTCAGGAAGTAATGAGCTTAATGCTTACAAATGAAGAGGCACATTATACAAAAATGAACCAGACAGAAGAAGATCATGTTCAGGTTGCAAGGCCCATCACAATTGACAGAACAATGATCAGAACCAGTTTAATTAACAGTCTGATGGAGTTCCTGGAAGACAACAAACATGAAGACCTGCCTCAGAAAATATTTGAAATCGGTGATGTCCTATATCTGGATGATTCAAAAGAAAATAAGACAAGGTCTTCTAAAAAACTAGCCGCTTTAATCTGTCACTCCACAGCCAACTTTACTGAGATAAAATCAGTGATGACAAGTGTTTTAGCCAGCTTAGGTTATACCATGGAGATAACCGACAGTGAAAACAAAACATTTATTGAAGGAAGAGTGGCTGATGTTACTGGAGAATCTCAAAAAGGAACAGTTAAAGGATTCTTTGGAGAAGTATCTCCTGAAGTAATTACAAACTTTACTCTCGAGTATCCAGTTATTGCATTTGAAATCGAATTCATCAACAGATGAATTCCACAACTTATTTTTTCAATACCATAACCTTCTCATTTGCACTTCCATCTGGGAGTAATTATCCGCTGGCTGTGATGTGCCATAATTATTAAAAATAAGTATCAAAATTAATAGAATTATTATAATAACTATTAAAATTATTGTCCATCTTTTCAATTATTCACCAACCATTGTCAAAGTTACTGTTCTGTTGGCTCTTGGTCCATCTAATTCAACGAAAAATACTGATTGCCATGTACCCAAATCAAGTTTACCATTTTTTATCGGCAAACATTCACTTGAAGACAGCAAAAAGGATTTCAAATGGGAAGAGGCATTATTGTCAATCATGTCATGTTTGTAGCTGAATTTATCCGAAACCAAATTGTTAAGCATAAACTCAAAATCAAACAATAGCCCTGCCTCATTTTCATTGACTACAATAGCTGAAGTGGAATGCTTTGAAAATATTGATATGATGCCATCATCAATATCAATTAGACTGTTGATTTGTGGAGTAATGTCAATAATTTCAAAGTTTTTGTTTGTGTTTATTTTAAAAGAAATGGTTGTGACTGTCATTGATTAATAATTTATCTTTCATGATATAAATAAAAAAAGAAAAGGAAAAATATTATTCGAATTTATTTTTACTTCTATAACCGTAAACAAGACATCCCAATAAAAATAGGATACTCAATACAACAAGACCGGAGGTATTGTCAACTGATTTGGAAATTGGCTTTTCTGGAACAACTTCATAAGCTTTTGAGCCTTCACCTGACCCCGCACTTGATGAACCTACATTGACATCTCCCTGTGACATTACATTTTCACCATTGTCTGTAGAATCTTGAGAGATTACATCAGAACTATTTGTTCCGTATTTTCCTGTGGATTCACCATTTGATATATGTGAACTTTGAGAAGTTCCGTCGGCGTAATTTCCTTTGCCATTGCCATTGGACTGAGTTCCATCACTGTTCTGATTTTGAGGATTTTCATCTGAAGAGCCATCATCATCCCTGTAATGTTCATCATTGGATCGAATAGGCTTTTCGGATTCCTGATATCTTTCAGAACCGGACTGAACCTTTTTCTTAATGACCTTTTGAATTCTGTCCCCGACAGTAAACTTAACATCCTGTTCGGCATTAGGTTCAATGTCTTCAGATTGAATTTTTGCAATACCTTCGTTTTCAACCCTTGCAGTATATTTATTTCCGTTTACCTCAACATCGGCCAAATCAAATGCAGGTGAATCAGTAATTGGATTTCCATTTTCATCCTGCAGTTGGATTCCAATTCCATTTTGGATTGTAATTGTATCAAGCTTTAAGATTTTTGCAAGAAGCATCGGGCATATGAATGTGTCTTCACCATCGGTTGAATCGAAATAGTTTTGGTCCAGTTTGAAAACTTCATTGGCAGGATTGTTTTTTGCCTGGAAGTTTTCATTATGAATTAAGGCATTGTTCTTGACAAGCAGTCTTCCATCGCCTTTAGGAGTTCTGAAACTGTCCCCAAACAAAAGACCGTTACCTGTTTCAGCCCCACCAAGTTCACAAAATGGGTCATTACGATTGTGTGAAAACGTATTGGCCATAATTGTATCATTAATGGATTTACAATTAATATAAATACCATTGGTGTTATTGTGTGCGGTATTGTATTTGATAATATTATTGGCCGAATCATCATACATTGATATGCCGTTGAATCCGTTATGATGAATATTATTTCTTAATATGTTACAATTATAAATATTGGAAGTTTCAATACCTGATCTTCCATTATGATGAATATTATCGCCTGAAATATCACTATTTTTTACATCCAGGAGTTGAACTCCATTTTTTGTAGCCTGGGATATGTCATTATTGCTCAAAGTGATTTTTTCGGAATTTTTTATCAGAACAGCATTTTCACCCTTTACAATCCTACTATCTTTTATGGTGACGTCTTTTGCACCGTTAACAATGACAGCATTATCGCATGAATCTGCTATAATCCTAATTCCGGATAAAACACTTCCGGCACTATTTGATGTGAAGTAAAATCCGAAGGTTTCGCTTATTCCCATACTTTTAGCCTTATCACTTACATCGGTTGATACATATACTGTAGCTATCTTATTTGATTTGATGTTGATCTTTTTGTCCACTATAAGTGATATGTCCTTATAAGTGTAATTAACAAATTCAAATGTATCCCCCTCATTTGCATTATCAAACATTGTTTGAATTTCATTGTTTGAAACAGAAGCCCCAATCTGATAAGTTGTAGCATTAGCACTGCCACTTCCATCTGCAGCAGATGCTGCTGAAATAAGGAATAAACTTACAAAACACATGAAAAAAAGAATTGAAACTTTTTTATTCATAATCTCCCCTCATAAACAATAATCACCATTTTAATTTATATTCACAATATGATTCTAATTTAATATTGATTTGTGATTCTAAGAAAATAAGCCCATTAATGCTCATTAAAATAAACAAAATGAACTGATGATAATATAGACGATATATAATTATTTAATATCGATAACATATATAAAGTTTGTTAAATCATGATCCCCTAAAAGCACATAATAACCTTTAAATCCCATATAAATGTTTATAACATTGTTATAATAAATTAAGACATTTTAATTTAAATAATATAAACAACACAAATATAATTTAATTGCTTATCGATAATCTAATTTTTATATGACTTAAGCAAGGTAGATTTAAAAAAAATAAATAAAATGAGTGAAATCATGAATAAAAATAAATTTATGTTAGCTATTTTATTAATATTCGTCGTATTCCTGGGGTCTAGTGCAGTATTTGCAGAAGATGCTGGAAATATGCAAAATAACGATAAATTAGCTGTTGACAATAGCGATGTGTTAACATCATCATCACATACTATTTCACCTGGTGCGACAAGTAATGATATTCAGAACATCATAAATAATATGAATGATGGTGATGTTTTAGACTTCGAAACAGGTACATACAGTGATATTTGTATCTATGTTAACAAAAGCATAACCATAAACGGTAACGGCGCAACATTGACCGGATATGACACTCCTTCAGTCAATAATACTCCAAGTATTATTACCAACGCTACTGCAAAAGGAGGATATGGAATAAGCAATCTAGCTACATTATATGTAATTAACGCAAATAATGTTACCATTAACGGATTGAATATAGTTGGCGGAGCAAATAGCGCATCCACATATTCAAATGCTTTAGTTTACATAACAAATTCACACAATATGACTTTTACAAAAAATACTGTTGACGAATCATCCTGGGGTATTTACATCCAATATTCCCATGATGGAACCTATACTGACAACATAATCCAAAACCAAGCTGTAACCGGGCTTCTTAATTTTGGATCAGCAAGAACAGTAATTGAAAGAAATAAGGTAATCAATGCTAAAAACCATGGTATTGACGTAAGACACGGAACCGGACCAACTGTACAGGTAATCAATAACACAATTATCGGTTCACAAGAAGGAATTTATCTTATGCACTCCACAGGACATACAGCAGCTTTCAACAACATAATAAATTGTAGTATCAGTTCTGTTTCATGTTGTGGATCAAGCAATATTGAAATATACAATAACACCTTCAAAAAATCTAGAATAGGTATTTTATTGAATAGCGGATACAAAAATATTACAGTTGGACCAAATAAATACAATTTAAATAATTTACCTTACCCACCTACTTTTGTATACTACATTGCCGAAGCTCAATCCGATTACGGCAGTGCAACTAATATGATGGGTACTCACAGTGACAGCAGTTCATACAGTCCAACTTACAAAGCATATACTGAAATTCCAACTCCTAAAGATATTAACATCGATTACACCACTATCCTAAGCGAAACCGGAACTGTATACAATGTTCCTGAAGGCACTGCATCAGCAGATATTCAAAAAATGATTGATTCCATGAAAGATGGAGATACCTTAAAATTCAAAAAAAATGCAGTGTACAACAACATTTCCATTTATACTGATAAAAACATTAAAATTATTGGTAATGGAGCTACTTTAGTTGGATATGATAACCTTAATTTAACAAATGTTCCTTCAAAAATCACTGCAACTAGCGCTAACGGAGGATACGGTATTTCCGAACGTGCTGTATTATACTCTGTAAACAATTCTGGCGTTGTAATAAGTAATTTAAACATTGTTTCCAAATATCCCGGATATGAAGCATTATCCGACATTGCAGGTACTGCAAATAATGTTGCTTATAAAAGTGCAGGAATCCGTACCCAGCAAAGTAAAAACATTACCATTACCGGATGTACTATTGATGGTGCATCATGGGGTATTTACCTAGAATACTCTGGCATTGCAATTGTTACAAACAATGAAATCAAAAATCAATTTACTACCGGTATCTTAAACTTCGGTACTCCTGAAAGTATTATTGCAGGAAATACAATTACTAATGTTTCAAACCACGGTATTGACGTAAGACACGGAACAGGCCCTAAAGTTACTGTATTTAACAATACCCTCTCAGGTGCAAGAGAAGGAATTTATCTTATGCACTCACAGGGACACAATGTTTACAACAATACTGTATCAGATTGTTCAATTAGTGGAATTACTGCATACGGATCAGGTAATGAAAACATATTTAATAACAGTATTAGTGGAAGCAGAATAGGTATTTTACTTGGTGGAGGATACTACAATGTAACTATTGGTTTAAACACCTATGACTTAGATTATTTACCATTCCCACCTACATTTGTAACTTACCTTGCTAAAGCTGAAAGTAAATATTACCAAAATGCTGAAGGCACTTACACAACACTCTACGATACAATCATTTCTGCTGATGATGTTCAAACTGGTAAAAATGCTACAGTTGAAGTCAAATTAACAAATGTTAAAGGAAAAGGAATAGCTAACGAAAACGTAAGCGTAGTAATTAATAACATAACTTACAAAAGAGTTACTGACGAAAACGGTACTGCAAAAGTTAATGTATTATTAGATTACGGAATATACGACGTTGCAATGACCTATTCCGGTAAAGACACTTATGTTGGAACTGTTGGAAAATCCAAACTTACTGTTGGAGAAAATGTCCCTACCATCATCAGTATCACCGAAGTGACTGGTGACTGCAACATTACCGGTGTTTTAAAAGACATTGACGGCAATGTAGTTAAAAACAGTGAAATAATAGCTACCGTAGGAGACAGCAACGTAACTGTTACAACTGATGATGATGGTAAATTTACCATTCAAGCAGCAGATAACACTAAAGTTACCATTGTATTCGCAGGTAAAGACGTATTTTCAGCAAGTAACACTACAATTACTTTGAAAGACATTGCCCCTGTAAGGGCTGCAACCAAAATCATTGGTGAAAACTACACCCAATATGCTGTAGATTACTTCGCTGGTGAAAGAGGAGGATTCTTTAAAGTTAAATTAACAGACACAAGTGGTGCTCCATTAGCTAATAAAACTGTAAATATCGGATACAACGGTAAATGCCTTGTATTGGTAAGTGATAAAGACGGATTTGTACAAGTGCAAATCAACTTAGTAGCTGCAAACACTTTAACATTTGCTGTGGCATTTTTAGGTGATGATAACTACGACGCTTCATTTGAAGTATACAAAATCACCATCAACAAAAAGACCACAAGTCTCACAGCTCCAGCAAAAACCTATAAAGCAAGCGCAAAAACCAAATCCTACACAGTAACACTAAAAACAATTAAAGGATCATCTGCAGACGGTAAAACATATCTCGGTTCAGGTAAAACTATTACCTTAACAGTAGACGGTCAAACCTACACAGCTAAAACCAATGCTAAAGGCCAAGCTACCTTTAATTTAAAAATAACCAAAAAAGGTACTTACACCGCTACTGTAAAATACGCCGGAGATAACACCTACAACGCAGCAAAAACAACTGCAAAAATAAAAATTAACTAGAAGAGATTAAATCTCTTCTAAACATTTCTTTTTTAAAAAAAAAATAGTTTATAACAATTAATACATGTTTCTTCTGTTATATGCAACATAGATTATGAATAATCCAACCAGAATCAAAACTATTTGTGGAAATATTGCAAAAATTATTGTTGGAATTACACCCAATTCAGCTAAAAGCCACAATACACCATAAATTACAATTAAAACACCAAACAGAATAGCTACTTTATAACCTATCTCCCTTAAATCAGGAAGCGGCATTCCTCCACCAGTAAACGGCATATTATCACCTATAACTCTTTGGTTCCATCTTCAGTCCCAACAATGACCTTGTCAACCATCTGTGAAAATATTCCATTTTCAACAACTCCAGGAATTGCATTCAAATCAATTTCAAGGTGTGCGGGGGATTCTATTTTATCAAATTTGGCATCGATAACAAAGTTGCCGTTGTCAGTTATTACAGGACCGTCCTTCCTTTGAGCCATTCTGATTTCGCATTCAGCACCCATATCCTCAAGAGCCTGAATAACCATTCTAGATGCATCAGGAAGCACTTCAACAGGCACTGGAAAATTACCCAATTCTTCCACACATTTTGACTCATCGACAATGACAATGAACTCCTTTGCAGCATAATCAACAATTTTTTCTTTTGTATGGGCTGCTCCTCCGCCTTTGATTAAATTAAAGTTGGAGTCAACCTCATCGGCTCCATCTACTGATAGGTCAATGTCATGTTCTTCCAAAGTGGTTATTGGAATATTCCACTGTTTAGCAATTAAAAGTGACTGGAATGATGTTGGAATTCCTAAAACATTAATTCCTTCCTCTTTGATTCTCATGCCTACCTTTTCTATAAAGAAGTGTGTTGTTGAACCTGTACCCAGTCCTAAAACCATTCCATCCTTTACATATTCCGCAGCCTTATAACCTGCATTCTTTTTACTAGAATTGTTACTGCCAGCATCTTTCATTTATATCACAAACCCTAAAGTAAGTTTATTAAGATTATAACCTTTTTTACAATCCTTATGTTTTCCATCATTATTTAAGACAATACATTTGTCGTTTTCCTGCAATCCTTCCGGGAAACACAAATCATGGAATTCACAGGTTTCTTCATCACAATCAGAAGCATTAAATGTGAATGTTGATCCTTCAAAAATATTTTTGGATACAGTCAATAATGTTATCTTTGCCCTGTCAACTTCTACAGGAATGACTGTCTCTTCCGCATGAATTGGGCATTTCTGCTCATTATCCTTAACGTCAATAATTTCATATTTTCTATTTTGCTCCAAATTTCCAATACAAGATGATTTAAATCTGCAATTTTCACACTCTTCGGCAGGACCTAAAAAAACAAATTCCTGCCCTTTTTTTGCCAAACTCTTACCTATTAATGTAATCATCTAAATCACCCCAGTTTTATAAGCCAGTTCATATGCTGCATCACGGCAAATTCCATTGTCGCCCAAAATGGTGTATCTTTCAGGTCTGATTTTATGGGCCATCATCAATGCCTCAATAATATCATCTTCTGCTACTCCAATTTCTGCAGCAGTTGTTGGAGCCTGAACAGCTTTAAGGGCATCCCTAATTGCTTTCCAATCCCCTCCATGAAGATACATCATCATTATTGTTCCGATACCGCATTGTTCACCATGTAAAGCAGGTTTTTCCAAAATCTTATCAAGAGCATGTGAAAACAAATGCTCGGATCCGCTTGCAGGCCTTGATGAGCCAGCTATGCTTATTGCCATTCCCCCGCTGAACAATGATTTCATAACAATTCTTGCACTAGGCTCAAGGTTAGGTTTGATATTTGAAATATTGTCAGTAATAAGATGTGCAGACATTATTGACAATGCCGCCGCCGATTCTGAGAAAGTTTCGTTTTTAAGACGATGCGCCAATTCCCAATCTTTGATTGCTGTGAAATTTGCTATCAGATCTGCACAACCTGCAGCCAAAAGTCTGAATGGGGACTGTGCCAGAATTTCTGAATCTGCAATGACTGCAATTGGAGAATGGGCAGTCATGGATATTGAAGTATCAGGATTTTTTATGGATGCCATAGGAGATACAATACCATCATGTGAAGCGGTTGTTGGCATAGATACAAAGTATACGCCCTGATTGTATGAAGATAATTTTGCTACATCAATAACTTTTCCACCACCAATACCCAAAACGGAAGTTTCCGGAGTAATCAGTTCTTCAACTTCAGATATCGAATCCTGTGATGCATTATCAACTTTAATTACCTCATAGTCAATACCATCTTTTTCAAGACTTTCAATTGCCGGAACTGCACCTACATCATATGTATGGGAACCAGTTACAATTAAAACCTTTTTATCTAAATGCAGAGATTTACAAATAGCTCCAGTATTTTTTATAATGCCTGGATCAATGTAAACTTCACGAGGCATCTGTATTTTCCTTTCAGTCATAAAATATCTCCTAATATATTATACATGAATATATATGTAAAATGTAATTATAAATAAGTTTCTTTTAAATAAGTTTAATAGCTATTAAAAACAGATAAATAAACATTATAAAAAATTATTTAGGTGATATGGTGGAAAATTTTGACGAATGGTTTCATGATATTTTAGAAAAAGCAAATATTACTGATTCAAGATATCCTATTAAAGGAATGGCTGTTTGGATGCCTTACGGTTTTCAGATTAGAAAACACACAATGGAAATTATTAAAAAATTGTTGGACAAAGATCATCAGGAAGTACTGTTTCCAATGCTCATTCCTGAAACCGAACTTGCAAAAGAAGGAATTCATGTAAAAGGATTCGAAGACGAAGTATATTGGATTACAAAAGGCGGTCAGACAGAATTAAATGAACAATTGGCATTGAGACCAACCAGTGAAACTGCAATGTATCCTATGTACGCATTATGGATCAGATCACACATTGACCTTCCAATCAAGTATTATCAAATCGTAAATACATTCAGATACGAAACAAAACACACAAGGCCATTGATACGTGTCCGTGAGATTACCACATTCAAAGAAGCGCATACCGCCCATGCAACCAAAGAGGAATCAGATGAACAAATCCAAGACTTCATTGAAATTTATAAGGAATTCTTTGATGATTTGGGAATCCCATACCTGATTTCCAAAAGACCTGAATGGGACAAATTCCCCGGCGCCGACTACACCATGGCTTTCGATGTCATAATGCCTAACGGCAAAACCCTGCAGGTCGGTACAATCCACAATCTAGGTCAGACATTTGCAAAAACATTCGACATCAAATTTGAAGACAAAGACGGAGAGCACAAATATGTCTATCAAACCTGTGCTGGAGTTTCAGACCGAGTTATTGCATCTTTAATTTCAATTCATGGAGAGGAAAAAGGATTACGCCTTCCACCTAAAGTATCCCCTAACCAAGTAACAATCATTCCAATCTTATTTAAAAAAGGAAGAGAAGAAGTTTTAGCAAAATGCAGTGAAATCAAAGCACAACTAGAAGCTAAAGGATTGAGAGTAAACATCGATGACAGAGACATTCGTCCGGGTAAAAAATTCTTCGATTGGGAGATAAAAGGAACTCCTTTAAAACTTGAACTCGGACCTAGAGACCTTGAAAACAATATCACCATAGCAATGAGAAGGGATGAAGGAGAAAAAATTGAACTCTCTTTAGATGAATCCTTAGCGGACAATGTTTTGGATTTGCTTTCCAAAGCCTCCGAAAACTTATACACCTCAGCATGGGAATTCCAGGAGCAGCATATTAAATTTGCAAACAGTCTGGACGAAATTCCTGAAATTGTCGAATCAGGAAATGTTGCCAAATTCTACTGGTGCGGAGAAGAAGAGGTTGGCCATGAAATTGAAGAAAAAACCGGTTATGATGTTTTAGGTATTCAAGAGGAAGTTTCACAAGGCAAATGTATAGCAAGCGGCAAAGATGCCAAATACATTGCACTAATAGCTAAAACTTACTAGTGATAATATGGATGACATTTACGCAATAATTCCAGTGTCCAAATTCAAAAATGCCAAAACAAGACTTTCCCCATTTCTCACAGAAGAAGAGCGGGAAAAGCTTCTGAAGGTGATGTTGCATGACGTTACCGACACATTAAAAAAACACGTTGATAAAATTTTCATCATTAGCAGGGATGAGGATGTACTGAGTTATGCTGAAAGCCTGAACTTGAACACCATATTGGAGGATGAAAACTCCAATTTGAACAAGGCACTGACACAGGCAATGAAATATTGTAAAGGCAAAGCAAGAAAAATCATTATTGTTCCTTCCGACATCCCCTTAATCGGCAAAACCAATATCCAAATGCTTATCGACGCTTCTAAAAGTCTTGATTTCATAATTGTTCCATCCAAAGGAGGGGGAACAAATATGATAATTATGAAACCTATGGCAATACGCACAAGATTTGAAGGCTTCAGCTATAAGGAGCATGTTCAGGCAGCTGAGAGAAAGAAATTAAATCCGCAGGTTCATGATTCTCTATTTATGGCATTGGACGTTAATACTGCTGAAGATTTGGGAGAAATCATGATTCATGGTGAAAAGACACATACCAGAAAATATCTAAAGGAATTAAAGGTAACTTTTGAACCTTTCCGTGGATCTGAGAGAATAAAAGTTACACGAGCTGATTAAATGATAGTGATGTCAATTGCAGGTGTTGACCCATCGGCAGGAGCAGGCGTTTTTGCCGATTTGAAAACATTTCAGGCCATTGGAGTCTATGGAACAGGCATTGTCACTTCCCTGACTGCACAAAATCCATATAAATTCTTTTCAACATTGCCGATTGGTCCTGAGTATATCGAAGAGGAAATCGATTCCGTTTTGGATGCATATGAAGTTGAATTCATAAAAACCGGAATGCTATACTCACCGGAAATCATCAGATTGGTTTCAAAAAAAATAAAGCAGTACCACCTAAAAGCCGTGGTTGATCCGGTAATGGTTGCAACATCAGGGGGAGATTTAACCAAAGAGGATTTGGCCAGTGCAATGAATAAGCATCTGCTTCCAAACTCGATTTTAACAACCCCAAATATTACTGAAGCGGAAAAATTAACTGGCTTTGAAATTAAAAATGAAGATGATGCTATCAAGGCTTCTAAAGAAATAAAATGCAACAGCATCATTACAGGCGGACACCTGGACGGCATTAACACCATCAACATTGATGGTGAAATTACCATTCAAAAACAGGAACTGATAAAAACAGACAATCTACATGGTACCGGCTGTAACTTATCATCAGCAATCGTAGCTTATCTGGCAAAAAATAATGATTTAAAGACTTCCATTTTGAAATCCCTGAATTATGTTTATGAAGGGATAAAAAATGGAAATTATGGAACATTAATAGCTAAAATATAACTATTATTCTTCCATGTTTAATTTTCCAACAATTGACTCCTGAAGGTCAATGAATTCGCTTGATTCTCTTTTTCTTGGCCTTTCAATATCAACTTCAACTATTTCTGCAATTTTTCCAGGATTCTTATCCATGATTACAATCTTATCAGCAAGATAAACAGCTTCATCGACATCGTGGGTTACAAAAACAATAGTATTTTCAAATCTCTTCCAAACCCCTATGAGCTGTTCTTGAAGTTTGTGCCTATTTTGCATATCCAAAGCAGAAAACGGTTCATCCATCAGCAAGATTGGTGAATGATTAAGCAAGGATCTGATTATTGCAACCCTCTGTTTCATACCACCTGAAAGTTCATGAGGATAGCTATCTTTAAAGTCAATCAAACCGACACTTTTAAGATATCTTTCAGCGGCAGCAATATTTTCTTCCTTTGATCCCTGTTTTGTCATTTCCAAACCGAAGGTTACATTTTGAAGTACGGTCAACCATGGAAACAGAGAATATTGCTGGAAAATAACAGCTCTGTCACCGGAAGGTTTTTTTACAACTTCACCATTGGCAACGATTTCACCGGAAGTAGGATGGTCAAGACCTGCAATCAATCTTAAAAGGGTTGTTTTACCGCAACCTGATGGGCCCAAAAGACAAATCAATTCCCCATCATTAATATTTAAATCAATATCCTCCAAAACAGATAACTTTTCTGTTTTTTTACTTTCAAAGGATTTATTAATATTTTTAATTTCAATTGTCATTAACACACCTACCAGAATATCCTATCTTGAGCTTTTGTAAATACAAAGTCAAAAACAAGCCCGATTAATCCGATTACCAACATACCGACTACAGTAGTACCTGTATCAAACAGGTTTGTTGCAGTTAAAATCATATAACCCAAACCGCTGCTTGAACCAATCATTTCCGCAGAAATTGTACACATCAAAGCAATACCAATTCCTACTTTTAGTCCAGAAACGATATACGGAACAGTAGATGGCACAACAACACGTCTTAAGACATTCCAATCATTAGCCCCTAAGGTTTGAGCCGATTCAACCAAAACCTTATCGGTTCTTTTTACACCATCAATTGTGTATACTAAAATAGGGAACACACATCCCATAAATATAATGAATACAGCCGGAAATGTACCTATTCCAAACCATAAGATTGAAAATGGAATCCAGGCAACAGGAGGAATTGGTCTTAGGACACTTATTACAAAAGTACATAAATCCTCCAGAGTCTTATACCATCCAAGCAATATTCCAACAGGGATGGCAACAACAGAAGCTAAAATCAGACCGGAAAATACTTTAAATAAAGTATCAATAGTGTTAGTAAGAAGTTTTCCATTCTCAATTACTACCAAAGCCGAATTTACAACATCAACAGGGCTCGGCAATATATAAGCAGAAAATAATTCTATGCCATCAGTTATGAAATACCAGAATAATATCAAAATTATCGGTACAATAAATGGAATAAATTTATTTTTATAATTATCAAACATTTCATCACTTAATTAAAATTTTTATACATATATAGTTAGGTTATCATATTATAAAAACTTTAAAAAAAACTGAAAAAAAATAAAATTAAGAAGAATCGGCTACCTCGATAGCTTCAACTTCTATACCTTTATTGAAATCATTATCCTTCAAAACGGATTTTGTACTCATAGCTCCGAACAGCATAGTGGATAAATTATGTATCATTGATGATGTGGTTGGGGGAATTACTCCAAAAACACCTAAAACCAATAAAGAACCGTTTACTGCCACTATATTTCTATAGTTTGTGTTAATCTTATCGAGCATTCCAGTACTTAACTTTCTAAGTGTTACCAAATCATACAAATCATCGGACAATAGGGATATGTCTGCAACCTCACGGGCAATATCGGAGGAATGTTTCATTGAAACAGACACGTCTGCTGCCGCAAGTGCTGGAGAATCATTTATTCCATCCCCTACCATGATTACAGTTTTTCCATCTGCCTTCAGCTCTTCAACAATTCTTGACTTATCTTCCGGAAGGACTTGTGATCTGTATTCAGTAATGCCCAAAGCTTTAGCTCCGGCTTTTGCACCACTTTCACTGTCCCCAGTAAGCATTATGACATTTTCAATACCCAATTCCTTGAGTTCTTCAATGACATATTTAGCTTCCTCTCTTACAGGGTCATCAATGCAGATTACTCCTTCAAGTTTTCCGTTGATGGCAAGATAAACAACTGAATGTTCCTTTTCCACCTTGTCAAGTTTTTTCTGTTGAGTTTTGGTTACCTTAACCTTCTCGTCATCGAACAGGAAATGTTTTGAACCAATGACTGCACGTTTACCGTCATATTCTGTTACGATTCCATGAGCTACAATATATTCCACTTCACTGTGGTCTTCTTCATGTTTAAGACCTTCCATTTCTGCCTGTTTTACAATGGCAGTTGCAATACTATGTGCAAAATGTTCCTCAATGCATGCAGACATTCTTAAGATTTCATCACGCTTGTATCTCCTAGACATTGGAATTACATCAACAACCTTTGGAGTTGCATTTGTAAGGGTTCCGGTCTTATCAAATACGATGGTGTCTGCATTCGCATAGTTTTCCAGGAATTTTCCGCCTTTTACCATCATCCTATTGTCAGATGCTTCGCTCATGGCAGAAATGATGGACAATGGAGTAGTCAGCTTGATTGCGCATGAAAAATCAACCATCAAGACAGATAATGCTTTTGATGCGTTTCTAGTAAACAGATAAGTCAGTGCTGTTGCAAGGAAACTATAAGGAACAATCGAATCGGCTAATTTTTCGGCCTTGCTTTGAGTATCGGCTTTAAGCTCTTCTGAATTTTCAATCAAGTCAATAATCTTATTCAACCTTGTTTCCTTATTTATCGAATAAGTTTCGACAATTATATTTCCCTCTTCCACAACAGTTCCCGCATGAACGGTTTTTCCATTGCGTTTATGAACTGCCAACGGTTCACCAGTCATTGAAGCTTCATTGACCATTGCTTCGCCTTCAATTACTTTTCCATCTACAGGTATCACATCACCCATATGAACTTTGATCTTATCTCCTTTTTCAATATCCATTGCAGAGATTTGTGTTTCTTCGCCGTCTTCTCCTACTACCCATACAGTGTCAATATTTAAAGCCAAACTGTCTTTCAAGTTGCTTTTAGCTTTTTGTATAGTGTAGTCCTCAAGTGCATCGGAGATTGACAACAAGAACATCATTGAGCTTGCAGATGCATATTCGCCTTGCCATAGGGCTCCGGCAACTGCTGCACCGTCGAGCAATGCAACATCCATACGGAAATCAGTTAAACTGTCCAATCCTTCCCAAAGATATTTAATAGCACGGTAATATGTCAAAACATTTTTAACAGGAAGAGGTAAGAAAATTCTTCCTAAAAACCTCTTGAAAATCATTTTTGATATCTTTAAATAAAAATCATCTGAAATTTCTTTTGAAACCTGAATTTGTGTTGGTTCAGCTTCAAATAAATCCCTTATTGTGATTTTATTTAAGAATTTGAAAATCTTTTGCTTGTTTTGGCTAGATTCATCATAATAAATTGTAATACTGCCGTTTCTATGGGAGGTATAGACTTCATGAATAAAATCCTGTTCTAAAAGTAATGAGGCAAGGCCATAACCTTCCTTTTTAGTGAAAGCCCATTGACCTGAACGAACCCTTAAACGAGATCCGTTATCATACATCACTTTATATTTCATTTTTTAACCTTAAAAGTAAAATCAGTCTTTAGCTTCAACGTAAATTTCTTTTTTATCTTCATCGTGAGCATCTAGGACAATTTCTTCAGCTTCTTCCCTCATATCCTGGAAAGTTTCTTCAGCATCTTTTCTAACAGCCATTACACTTGCCATTCCTTGAGTTGCAGCATCTTTGACTACTTTAGATTCCAATACTTTTTTACCGACGATAGCGGTTGCAATTCCTGCTGCAAAAATTAATGCATGTTTATGTTCTACACATTTATCAAAAAATTCTTTTTGTACCATTTTTCTACTCTCCTATATTTATAAAAATAAAATGCTCAGCTATTAATATTTAGGCATACCTAATATTTAAATTTTAGGTTTACCTAAAGATATTATTAAATACTAAAAGAAAAGAAATAATGATATTAAAGGTGCAGCATGAATTCCGACAAAAAGTTTTTCTCAAAAATAGGAACAAATTACCTGATATTTGGAATATCCGCATTGATACTTCAAATCATTGCAGTAACCATCATTGGTGCAGCAAACCCCAATTTAATCAATGACTTCAACATATTGGTGATATTAACTGCATTCTGCAATTATATACTTCCATTTCCAATTTTTTACTACCTGATGAAAAAAATTAAAGTGATAAAACTGGAAAAGCAAAAACTGAGCCTTAAAACATTTCTGATTTATATTGCAACCACATTTACGTTAATGTGGATTGGAAACATTATCGGACTAATAATAACCGCTGCAATAGGTACCGTTACACAGACAGATATTGCAAATCCCGTTCAGGAGCTGATTAACTCATCTGAAATCTGGCTGAATCTAGCATTAATCAGCATCATAGGCCCTATTTTTGAAGAACTGTTCTTTAGAAAGTTACTGATAGACAGATCAATAAAATACGGTGCCAAAGTTTCAATAATACTGTCCGCAACAATATTCGCATTTTTCCATGGAAATCTAAACCAATTCTTTTACGCATTTTTAATTGGAGGATTTTTCGCATACGTTTATATAAAAACCGGAAAAATAATCTATCCGATCATATTGCACATTATTGTCAATCTAATGGGATCAATTGTTAGCCTATTCGTTGTTGAAAGTGCCGACAGGATAGTCAGTGGAACCTATGGAACCTTTGACGTTAGTTTTGTAGTGATTTATGTAATAATTATTTTGGTTTGCCTGTTAATCGGATTGATTACATTAAGCAGATACAAAAAAGCCAAATTCAATGGCGCTAAAACCGAAATAGCCTTAAGACAACCATGGAAAACCATGATTTTGAATTATGGAATGATTTTCTTTATGGCATTTTTCATTTTTCAAATTGTTTATCAGTTATTGGCATGACTGACTTTTTTATTTTGAGATAACTATTTATTTAAGTTCATAACTATTTGCAATGCTAGAAAAGTAAGTGGTCCAGACACTCTGCCAAAAACAAACCGTCACAAAACCCAACAAGTAATTTTAAAAAAATAATGCAGAATGCACAATAAGAAATGAAACACAATACAAAAAAATAAAAAAATAGTTAAGAGAAGAGATTAAGCTTTATCTTCTCTTTCTTCTTCAATAGCGTCAGTAACACTATTCAATATCTGAAGTGACTTGGAAAATGCAGGCATACCTGAAGTCAATAATACTACCCTTAAAACATCCACAATTTCTTCTTTAGTAATGCCTAATACTTCAATTGCACTTCTGATTTGTTTTTTGGTAGCTCTTGGGTCTGCACGGGAAGCAGTAATACCAATAGCTATTAATTTTTGAGTTTTATAATCCAAGACCTTGCCGTCCCATACTGTATCGTTAATGTTGGATACCAACTCATACAAATCAGGATATTCATCTTTTAATTCTCGGATACCTTTTCCGTAATATACATCTCCTTTCATATA
>NZ_CAMVTE010000037.1 GCF_947170395.1 uncultured Methanobrevibacter sp.
ATTCATCCACGACTTAAAAGAAGTCGTGGTATTCTTGCATTTTTAAGATAAAAAATCATCCTGAAAAATCAGAAACGTTAACGTTAAAGTAAATTACAGTTAACTAAATTAAAAAAAAGTCAGACACCATCAAAATAACGAGGCAAGACTTTAAAAAAATAAAAGTTAGAAGAGAAAGTAATCTCTTCTATTTGATTGTTATTTTAACTTTCTTGGATGCTGATTTGTAAGTACTGTCACCAGCATACTTGATTACTGCAGTGTGTTTGCCTTTTTTGGTTATTTTAAGGCTGAAAGTAGCCTGACCTTTAGCATTAGTTTTAGCAGTATAAGTTTTACCATTAAGTTTCATAGTTACTTTTTTACCAGATTTAAAGTAGGTCTTGCCGTCAGCGGAAGCACCTTTAATGGTTTTTAAAGTAACAGTATACTTTTTGGTTTTAGCAGTTGCTTTATAGGTTTTAGCAGAAGCAGAAATTGTAACCGGTTTCTGTTCAATAGTAATCAGATAAACAGACATGGTTGCATTGTATTCCTCATCACCCAGGAAAGTAACAGCAAATGTTAATCTGTTTTTGTCTTTCAGGTTGATTTGAACGCTTGCATAACCGTTTTCATCAGTAGTCCTTTCCAGTGTTTTTCCATTATAACCGATTAAAACAGTTTTGTTTGCTAAAACGTTACCGTCAGCATCCTTAAGCTGTACAGTAAAGTTCTGACCCCTTTCACCTGCATAATAGTCAACAGCGTACTGAGTGAAGTTTTCACCGACAATTACAGTGGACTGACGTATTTGAGAAGTCAATTTAATTGTAATATTAGATCCGGCATAATCATCACTGCCTGCATAATCAACAAATATTTCAGCTCCGGACTCTGCAGGAATCACAAATGAACCTTTATCGTCACTGACAGTAGCATTTGAAACTCCATTAATAGTATATGTAACATTTGCACCTGAAATCGGATTTCCGTTTACATCACACAATGTCATTGTAACATTATCTGTAAAAATGACAACATCTGAAAATTTAGAAAGTGCTTTTAAAACAGTAACAGTTGCATTCCTAACAGTTACATTGTCTATACCTACATAATCTGCGCCTATTGTGTAAACCGCACATTTATCGAATGTATGCTGTGCCCACCAGGTACCGTTGCCGCCGTAAGTCGCATTAATCTGAGTGCCGTTCGGCAATATAAATACCAGATTACCAGGCATGACTTCACTCAAAATATTGGATTCTGCAGTAAGGTTAACAGTCCTGTTTGAGGTTGTCTGAGAGACAACATCCACATTGAAAGCAATGTTTGTAAATGTCTTTTCACCTTCACCGTAGTATGAATCAGCGTCGTGGCGAACAGTGAGGTAATAATTATCACCTGAGCTAATATTTAAAACAATTTTACCTTCCCCATTTGTAACTGCACTGACATTTAGAGGCACACCGTTAACAACACCGGAAACTGTGACGTTCTGACCTGCTTCAGTATATAACATGACAGGTACAATGGTGGAATTTCCTGTGTTTTCAACACCATTAGCTCCCCAGTAGGTAACGTTTGTGATGTTGACATCACTCATCTTTCTGGACAGTATTGCATTTAAAAGGTTGTCGTAACCCTCAAAAGCAATTTCAATATTATTTTCATTGACTGTTAAAGTAAATGGAGATAAAGAATCCATACTTGCCCTATTGTTCAGGAAAGTAGAATGGGAAATGGACCTGGTGTATTTTAAATCCCCAATAACCCAGAAGTAAATTGCAGAACCCTTATAAGCTTTATTGCCTGTGAAATTACAATTTACCACAGTAACATTCCTGTCAACGTAAACAGCACCACCGTCACCTTCACTATCCTCATCACTTGCATTGTTGTTGGCGAAATTGGAATTTACAATATTACCTGAACCCATATAGAGAGCACCGCCCTCAACTGATGCTCGGTTAGCTGTGAAATCACAATTATTCACATTAACATTAAATTCATCTGCGACAGCCCCACCAAAGCCTGCGAAGTTATCTTCAAAGCTGCAGTCAGTCACATTACCTGAATTTTTAATTAATACTGCGCCTCCAAGACTGCCGGCGCCGGTTGCCCTGTTGGATATGAAAATGCTGTCAGTCACATTACCTGAACCAATGTAGACGGCACCTCCACCACCATAATCATAAGTTGCAGTATTGTTTGTGAAAATACAGTTTGACACTTCACCGGTACCGTTAATGTAAACAGCACCACCTTCTTCAGCACAGTTATCAGCGAATGAAACACCATCAATAATACCGTCAACAGTAGCGATTGCACCACCCTTAAGAGCAGAGTTTCCAATGAAATCACCATTGAATATTACATTCTCAAATGTATCAAAGAAATTCACACCTCCACCTCTAGGAGAAGTGTTATTTATGAAATTACTGTTGAATGTAATGTTATATGGAGTTTGACGGTAGTTTACACCCCCACCATTCAAATTAGCAGTGTTATTAATGAAATCACAAGTGAAGATACTGTTGGATGAAGTATCCTTAAATGTTATTGCACCACCGTTTCCAACACTCGCATCAACCTCACCTAAAGCAGTGTTAGCTATGAAATCACCTGTAAAGTTATTTCCATCAGTAGTGTTATAGAAAAAGATTGCACCACCGCAGGATTTAGCAGTATTGTTTGTAAATTCACTATTGAATACATTACTGTTAGCCTTATTGTAGCAAAAGATTGCACCACCATAGATAGCGTAATTGTCCCAGTAACAGCCTTCAAAGGTGTTGTTGTCAGCCTGATTATAAATAAATATTGCTCCTCCGCTTGCAGCTCTTGCTTCATTAGCTATAAAATCAGCAGTGAAATTGTTGTTCATGGATTTTCCACGCACAAATATCGCACCACCGCCTCTTTGAGCAACATTGCCTATATAAATTCCGCTGATTGTGGCATTACTTATTCCTCTGTTGAAGTATATAGCTCCACCGTTATTTGCATGGTTGTCAATGAATACTGAGTCGATTTTAGAAGCATTGCAAACTACACCGAAATATACTGCTCCGCCGTCAACGGCAGTGTTGTTGATGAAACGGGATCCGACAATATCCACATTACCATATGCAAGTATTGCTCCACCATTGCCTTCGCTAAATCCATTTGTGAATGTGATATTGTTTAAAAGCACATTTGTGCCGCCGTCAATATTGAAGATCCTTGATTTGCCCTGTGCATCTATTGCAAATCCGTTACCGTTGATTGTTAAGTTCTTGCTTATACCTATTCCTTCAGTTATAGTGTCTGTACCTACTGTGTAGGTGTAATTATGCTCAAGATTGATTATGCCATTGTCTGAAGCATTATCAATTAATTTTTGAAGCTCATCAAATTCCCCTGAGCTTGAAAGTTTATTCCAATCATGATTGCCTGTTTTTTCGGCTATATCATTTTCTTCGCTTGCCTGGAGGTTATCCTCAACTGTTGAGGACACTCCTATTTGACTTGCATCTTCGCTTGCCAGTGCATCATCCATTTCACCTGCATATACATTTGCAAGGCTTGCGAGAAAAACGACAAGCGTCAGCAAGATTATTGTTTTTTTAACCTTCATATTAAATCTCCATATTATGAAAAAAAACATGATTTTACATGCTCGATATTTATAATGTTCAATTTTAAAGAAAAATAATAACCCCATTTCAATAAAATTAAATTAAATCAAATATTCAATACAATGTTTATCGGCGAAGCAATATATATGTATATTATTTTAGAGCCGAAAACCCAGTGAAATTTCAAAATCAGATTTTTTTAAGTTATTTTAGAAAGCCAATGCAATATTGATTTAAATTCATTTAAATATTGATTTAAGAGTACAATATTCTATTTTCAACATTATTAAAATATTGCTTTGAATTTGAATGAATTTAGGCACATAGAATAGTTAAATTTATATTTAAGTAAAATAATATAATAATTTGTGGCAGGAAAATTTATAGAGGCATTCAGTCTACGTGAAATAATAAATTTAGCACAGATATTTGACATTAAATCATTCATAAGAGTTATAAGTGCCGTTATAATCTCACAAGTATTTGCGATTACAGTTGTTGTCGGATTCAGTAACGGATTTGATCTAATTGAACTTGTAAAGTCCATTTCAACATTCTTTTTGGCACCGTTTTTTTATATAGCTGCCAAAAGATTTGTTGGTTTGAATGTCCGTGAACTTCTTAATAATACTCCAATATAATCATCTCCATTATTAGATATATCCATAAATTTAATTAACCTGCCAAATCTAAACTATAGTATAGAAATGTGAGAGAAGAATAACTAATTGATATTAAAAGTGATATAAATGATGATTCCAACAATACCTACTCCTGAAGAAATCCTGGACAAGGGATTCAGCAGAGGTAAAAAACAAGCAGACCTGATGAGGTCCCAAAAGATACCTAAACACTTAAAAGGAAAAAGAATTGAAGAAAGAAGAGTGGTTACCTCCTGCCAGGTCATTAAAGACAAATTAAAATCAATCATTGACGCAGTTCCTGAAATTGAAAGCCTGCATCCGTTCTATCAGGACTACATCGACATTACCGTTGGTGTGGATGACATGAAGCAGGCATTGGGTGCTCTTAACTGGGCTTATGGAATTATAACCCAACTTGAAAAGGAATACGGTTCAAAAATTAGGAAAAATCCCTCTGAAAAGGCAACTGCTATTCAAAAACAGGCTTATGGTCGAATTTCATCCGTTATAAATAAAATCAGAAAGGATTTGGATTTCCTGGACTTTGCAAAGCAAAACCTGAGAAACATGCCCACAATTGATTTTGATGCAACCACAATCGTCATTGCAGGTTTTCCTAATGTCGGCAAATCAACATTGCTTACACAGCTAAGCAGTGCAGACCCTCAAGTTGCAAACTACCCATTTACAACCAAAGGTATACAAATCGGACATACTGAAATCCACTGGAGAAGCATACAGATTATTGACACTCCAGGATTGCTTGACAGACCGGTTTTGGAGATGAATGATATTGAAATGAATGCGATTGTTGCGCTGGAACATCTTGCAGATGCGATACTTTTCATTTTCGATGCATCTGAAACCTGCGGATTCCACCTCGACAACCAGTATAATCTCTCAAAGCAAATCGAAAAGGTATTTTCTGAAATCCCGATGTATTATCTCTTCAATAAAATGGATCTTGTTGAGGACAGCGCATACCTTGACGAATATATTGATGATAAGGAAAAGTCCATTTTCATATCAGCAATTGAAGGTGAAGGGGTTGAGGAAATCAACAAAATCATACGCTCCATTAAAAAAATAGACCGTACTGTTGAAGAGGAAGATGACGAATATTATTAACATGACATGACTAAAGCACATATAATCGTAATTAAAAAGATATAATCATGTCAATCAAAAATATTTTAATTATTGGACTAATATTGGCTCTGTTGAGTGTTGCTGCAGTATCTGCAACTTCAGTACCCGGCAAAACAATTGATTTAGTAGAGGCAAACGGATACAAACTAATCGATGATTCAGGCATCACATACAATTACACAAACGGCAATGATAACCTAACCATCCTTTTCATGTTCGATTCCGAACTTACCCTGGACGACCTTCAGGACGGTTTTGAAGAAAAAACAATCAACAATACCCTTGGTTTCTACAAAGAGGATGAATACGGATATCATTTTAATTATAATTGCGATAATGATGCAGTACTAATCGTATCTACCGACAGAGGCATCATTGACAAAATTGTAGTCGGAAATGACCTCTAATTCTTTTTTAGGAGTTATGCGAAAATAACTCCATTTTTCAATTTTCAACACTTACTTTTTGCATTTCACTACCCTTATTTTGCATCTTGAAAAGCAAGAAAAATAGCTATTTAAAACGAATTTAACAAAGTAAATACAACAGTTAACTAATTGGAGATTTATCAATACTAAAAATTAGAAGGTCAATATTATGAATGCAAAAGAAAGAACCAAACAACATTTCAACCAGACAGCTTGCGATTACAACAATTCAAGTGATGGAAAATTTGTCAAACCAATGTATGAAAGTCTTGTAAATGAGATTCAAAAATTACCTGGCGGAAAACTTCTGGATGTCGGATGCGGAAACGGAAATCTGTTTAAATACTTATCCGGCAGCGAATATGAACTTTTTGGAGTTGACTTTTCCCAAAATATGATTAAAGAAGCGGAAAATAACTGCCAAGAGAATGCATCATTTAAAGTAGCTGATGCAGAAAGCCTCCCATTTGACAGCGACATGTTCGACATTATCGTTTGCAATGCCTCATTTCACCATTATATCCATCCGGACAACGTGCTGAGAGAAATGCATCGCGTTTTAAGGGATGGAGGCAAACTACTGATTGGAGATCCCTACATTCCTACTGCCGTAAGGCCTGTGATGAATGTGCTAACCAAGTTCTCAGATAAGGGAGACTATCATTTTTACGGTGAAAATGAAATGAAAAAACTATTTAAGAAAATAGGATTTGTTCCTGTTTCATTTGAAAAAACAAGCCCCCGTACTGCATTGCATATTGCTGAGAAGTAACATTCAGACTAGTAATTCTCTCCCAACCATCCCTGATTAATATCAGGATATCCACACTCCTCACAGTAACCGTCATAGTATGGTGCGCCACAGGACGGGCATTCGGAGTATGAATCATCATCATAATAGACATTTCTTTTTGTGGTTGTCGTATTTCTTTTAGGTGCGGTTTTGTTCGAAGGTCCGCTATCAGCAGAACAGCAGGCCGCAACAACAATCACTACAAAAACCATTCCCAAAATCATTCCTATTAAATCCGGACCTGATGAATACATATTTAAGATTATGTCCTAATCATATATATTATATCCTCACAAAGTTTTTTAAACAAGACAACTAAAATATCTATATCAAAATAGGAGAAAAATAAAATGAAAATTACAGTTGCTGGAGTAGGATATGTAGGGCTTTCACTTGCTGTTCTACTAGCTCAAAAACATGAAGTTACAGCTATTACAACTACAGAATCAAAAGCTGAAAAGCTAAATCAGTTTATCAGTCCAATTCAAGATGATGAAATAGAAAGATTTTTTAAAGAGACCCGTGAGGGAAAAAGGAAACTGAATCTCTATACAACAACCGATAAGGAAGCCGCATATAAGAGTGCAGAGCTTGTCATTATAGCCACCCCAACAAACTATGACGATGTCAATCATTTCTTTGACACATCCGCCGTTGAGGACGCTATAGAATGGACTCTTAAGGTCAATCCGGACGTGCTTATGGTCATCAAGTCAACAATACCTGTCGGCTATACCGAATCAGTACGTGGAAAGTACGGAATCAAAAACATCATATTCAGTCCTGAATTCCTTCGTGAGTCAAAGGCGCTTTACGACAATCTCCATCCGAGCCGTATAGTTGTCGGATGCGATGATGACCAAAAAGATGAAGGACAAATGTTTGCAGACCTTCTTCTTGAAGGTGCAAGAGAAGAGGAAAAAAGGGCCGGTTGTCCTGAGCAGGACATTCCAATATTGCTGGCGCACCTAACAGAAGCAGAAGCAATCAAGCTTTTTGCAAACACCTATCTTGCAGTAAGGGTCAGCTACTTCAACGAACTTGATACATATGCCCAGACAAAAGGCCTTGATACACAGATGATTATAGACGGAGTATGTATGGATCCACGTATCGGAGGACATTACAACAACCCTTCATTCGGATACGGAGGATACTGTCTGCCTAAGGATACAAAACAGCTTTTGGCAAATTATAAGGACGTTCCACAGACCATGATAGAAGCTGTCGTAAATTCAAATTCCGTGCGTAAGGAGTTCATTGCCGACCAGATCATTTCAAGAAATCCAAAAACCGTCGGAGTTTACAGGCTTACAATGAAAAGTAACAGTGACAACTTCCGTGCATCTGCAATCCAGGGCGTAATGAAACGTATAAAAGCAGAAGGAATTCCAATTATTATCTATGAGCCTACATTGGATAATGGAAGCGAATTCTTTAAATCCGAAGTGGTGAATGATGTTGACCGCTTCAAAAGCGAAAGTGACGTCATTATCGCAAATCGTTTTGATTCAGACATTCTTGGCGATGTTGTGGATAAGGTGTACACAAGAGATCTCTTTAGAAGAGATTAAACCAGTTAACATTACTGTTAACACTCTTTTTTTCTTTTTCATAATCCCTCAAAATCATTGATAAACAATATATATTGCAATTAACATACATTTACACAACAAACATCAATTATCTAGGGATTTGATTAAATGGACAGAAAAATATTTTGGCTAATTGTTCTTGTCGCAGTAATTTTACAGTATATCAATCTTAAGTATCTACTCGGCATTCTTAGCGGATATGGAATCTTATCGTTAATTATGATATTCTACCCGGTGATACTGCTGGTGATACTTATTATCGTCATGAAGCCAGTAACCAGAACAAAAAATTTTGGATTTTTCAGCCTGACCTATACTATTTTCGGCTCATTTCCCAAAAAAAGTACAACCAGAGAAATTTATGTTCCTGCAGTGAATAGAACCATAACATTCAACTACAATCAAACAGAACACAAAATTTCAAATACCGTTAATGTGAATAGAGGAAATGTACCGATATATGAAACTTATAATGTAGGTACTGCCATATTGGAGATATTATACACAGAATTAGATGAATCGATATCCGAACTGGAAAAGAGCCATATTACCATATATCTGAGGAAAAATTTTTTAGATGTGCCCTATGGAAAAGGCTTTTATCGGAAAAGCGATTATACAAAATCCGTTTCTAACTTCAGTGACGGTGAATTAAAAACATCCGGAAACAAGGTGGTTGTCTATAAAACCAACCATAAGGATTTGGAAGCAGAAATTGTATTTAATTAGCCTATTCCAGATTAAACTCAAATAATTTTGATTTAAAATAGATGAAAACAAAAATAGTCGGTGCCATTAATGACATAGGAAAAACGTAGGATATTTTAAATCTAAAAATAAGAAAAAGTGAATATAACTGATTTAATCGAAAAATAGAAAATAAGTAATTGGAAAATTTTTCCAATTAATTTTTCTTAAATAGAATGTTTCAAATTTTAGAATGCTATTGGTTTAACATTGTTGTTTTTATTGAAATCGTTCAATGTTGAAAGCAATTTAGCAGAATCCATGTTGCTTGAATCTTTTGCCCAAGCCACAACGATGTATTGGTCTCCGTTAACATCAATAACTTCTGATACCCCATGAGTTGCATGATCATAGTCAGTGAAGTTGGCGATGTGGTCTGATCCTACATCAAGTTTTAAATCATCATCAGGAACTATATATTCCCTTCCGTCATGATGGATTACATTATCTAAAATGTTATCGTTTTCAATATCATCGTAAACATCGTCATTTACGTTTTTGAAAATTAAAATTCCACAATCCTGATTACTGTTTGTGTATACTGAGTAGTATTCCCCGTTGTAGATGCCTTTGTATGTGTTGTCTATTTTAAAATCGTTTACACTTGCGGCACAAACGCCTCCAATTAAAAGTGCGGAAACGACCAGAGCAAAAAATATTTTTTTCATGTCCATGTTATCACCTGTATTTTTGTTTTACTGTGAGGTATTGTGAATGTGAGTCCTTTCAAAGTACAATTAAATATATTAAAAAGTCCATATATAAAGTTTTTCGAATGTAAGTGCACACTTGCATCTTAAAATAGTAAAAAAACACCATATAAATCATATTTTAAAAAAATAAGTGTTTTAAAAATTAGTTTGGTTTTTTAACGGCCAAAATATGTTAAAATCAATGCCGATTAATGAAATTACTCATCCATTTTGTATAGCAGCCCTCTTTTTTCAATATATTCAACTATTTTAGCAGTATATTTATTCACTATAGGAATCCTGTCCATGTACTGGCTAAAAAAGCTTATATCACGTTTTGTTAAAACCTTTAACATTATTAATGATACAATATAGATTGAACTGCCGATTATAATTCCTATGATTAGACCTATTAATGTTTTAGGAATCAGATAACAGACTGCCATTAAAATCAAGTTGCAAATTAAAACCAGCAATATATTTTTCCAAGGAATTGATATTCTGGTAGTTCTTATTACCAACAGCATTATGATAATCATCAGTATACATGTAGTTATTGTTGTAGCTATTGCGGCGCCAATAATGCCCATCATATTAACAAAAACCGCATTCAATGCAATATTTAATGCAGTACCCGAAAGCAGCACATACATTGGCAGTCTAGGCTTTCCAGTACCCTGAAGTATGCTGCTGCTAATCATATATATGCTATAAAAAGACATTCCTATTACCAGGATACTTAAAACTCCAGAACCAGGAGTATAAACATTTCCAAACAGCAACTGAATGATAGGCACGCTGAACATGCTTATAATTACGCACATCGGAATAACTGTAAGAATGCAATATCTCAAACAGTCTACGACATATTCCTGCAATAACTTCTGATTTTTTAAAACGTAAGCTTCTGCTGTTGCAGGAAGCAATACTGTTGAAATTGAAAGTGAAATAACCAACGGAATTCTTGAAATGGGATCAGCTGCATTATAAAACCCTACATCCGTAGACAGCATGAAAACACCTATAACCAATGTGCCGACATCATAAATTGCCATTTCAGACAATGCAGTAATAGCTACAGGCACTGCAAAACAAATCAGCATCCATAATAATTTCAATTCCTCTTTAAAACTTAAATCCAGAGAATCTTCAGAATAAAACATCGGACTGATATATTTTTTATACAATAACACGGCAGTTACAGCCGAAACTATAAAACCGAATGCCCCTCCCAATACGGCACCCATAGCATATAATCCGCAATAGACAAATACAACCGCAAAAACAATTGTTGCTAACTGCTCGGCCATCCTGTTATATACGGTATATTCATTTTTATAAACTCCCTGAAATGCGCCTCTCATAGCTCCTACAATTACGCTAAAAGGAGTTATCAGACTAACGGCCCTTAATGGCCATACGACCAAGGGTTTGTGAAATATTGCATTTGCAATAAAATCTGATGAAAACAACAGGATAATGCTTAATAATATTGCCATTAGAACCATAAACTTGGTTGCAGTATAAATTACCTGTCGGGTCAGAGCCTTTTCATCTTTTGCATTATATTGCGCAACATATTTCGATATTGCAGGAGGCAGTCCGCCGGCAGATAAAATTTGAAATATTCCCTGAAACGGTAAAGTCAATCCATATAACCCATATCCTTCCGGTCCGAGCATTCTGCTCATCAATAGTCTATTAACGTAACCGCCAACTCTAAAAAGTAAGTTGCCTATTATTAAAATGAAACTATTTTTAAGTACCTTATTAGACATGTTCTTCACTTAATTGAATATATAAAATGTTTATATAACTTTATAAAAATATAATTATATATTTAGTATTTATTTGAGGCTAATTAACTATTTTATGGTAGATGTTTATGGATTATAAAAGATATGATATTTTTTCACCAATAGTATTTGTCCTACTGGTCATTATCTATTTAATGTTTTCACAAATAGCATTTTCTTATCATATACATAAATTAATTGGCGTTGACGTCTACACTATTGGAATAGTATTGTTAGGACTTGTATTTTTTATCATAGGCATTGCATTGTCAAATTATCTTCTTAAGAATAAGGAAATCAAATTAAATACTGAAAAGATAGATAAAATTTTCTCGAAGCGTCTGGTTTTATCAATGGTGATAATTGGAATATTGCTTCAGATTGTAAATTTAATATATCTGGGAGGAATCCCATTATTTAGTGGCTATCTCAAAGCACGTGCTGCAACAAAGATATGGCTGTTAAGTTATCTGATCTTTCTGCCATCGATTAATATTCTAATAGCAAAATACGATGACAAAAAATATTATCTGCTGTTTTTAATAGGATTATTGCTGTTTGTATGTACAGGTTACAGGACAACTGCAATGGCTATCGTAATAAGCGTATTGATAACATCATATTATACCAAGGATCTGCCTTGGAAATATCTGATATTGTCCGTAATTGCCATATTCATATTGCTGGTGGTTGTGGGATATGTTGCAGTTAAATCAATTGAATGGCAAGCATGGTCGTCAACTCCACTTGAACTGTTATTTTATAGGGCAGGATATACCCTGCAGGTTTTAGACCATGCAGTATTCAGGCAGGGCAGCACTCATGGTCAATTATTATATAATACACTGATGGGATTTTTTAAATCCACAGATCCAAGAGTGATTGCCGGCTCAGCAACAATAGGTAAGGCACATTCAACAACTTCAACAATTTTCGGACCTGCACTGCTTGATTTCGGATTATATGCCATGCTAGTTCAAATGACAGTCCTCGGATTTATAATAAATTTGATTTATAAAGTGCAGACTAATGTCAAGAATATTTTCATTGGATTGTATGCAATACTGATGGCTCATTTAATAATCTGGATTGAAACAGGCCCTACTGATCTGGTCGTGTTTTTATTCTATCTGATTTCAATAATAATATTAATTTATGCAGTTAAAATAAAAAAGGTGGATAATAAATGAATATCGCTATTGTAGCAGAAACAGCTCCTGCAAAAACCTTAATTCCAGTAATTGAAAAAGTCGATGCAGACATTTTATCTTTAACTCATAGTGAAGGGGCAATGGAATTGTTGAGCCCTTACAGTAATGAAATTTATTCAATAGGTGCAGGCAGAAGGAACACAACAAAGAAAAGAAGCAATTTTACAATCGCCAAACTGGTTTTAAAAGATACTATCCGCACATATAAAGCCTTAAAAAAGCATCCTGTTGATTTGACATTAACATGCGGAAATGCAGGCGACGTGCGTAAAGGACTCGCAGCATCAAAAAAATTAAATATTCCAAAGCTTCACATGGAGCAGGACATTTATAACCCAATAGAAATGATGGCTTTTGCAGATTTAATCACCGTTCCAAATAAGACTGCTATGAAACAGTTAAAAGAGATGTATGACCTTACAAATACCGTAAATATAGGCGGATATCCTCAGGCGGAATATGTAAGCAGAGTTCAGATATCAGAACCTGAGAAAATATATGAGCAGTACCAACATGACGATTTTTATGTTCTTTTTTTAGGCGGAGATACAAGAGCTTCAGATATTCCCGAAATAATTAAAGAAGCAGAAAAAATAGATAAAACAATATTAGTCATTCCATTCAGGTTTGAAACATCCACCATAACTCCTCATATCACCAAAGACAATGTTTTTGTTGTTGACGGTTATGTGGATTTAATCAGTCTGATGAACGCTTCACAGGGAGTAATTTATTGTGCCGGAATGGGAGTGACAATTGAAGTTGGCGCTTTAGGCATTCCCGCAGTAAAGATTTTGGGTTTCCATACTCAACACGCAAGTAATGATCTGGCCAAGGATTTAGGAATAAATGTCGCTTCTGCGGATGATATAGATCATGCCGTTTCCCGGATGAAAAAACCTCAAGGAAAACGTTTAATTAAAGACGGTTGCAGGGCAAGCATTAAAGTGGCAGAATTAACTGCAAGTATGGACTCATTTGACCAGAATTGTGGTGGCCTAAGTAGTTTAAGGAAAATCTGGAACCAGAGAAAACAGTATAGATAAGATATTCTTAATTATTTTTTTAGTTCCAATTTATAATAATCATGTTTTTTGAATGTTTATATTGCATACACTAACAAAAATCCATAGTAACATCATTTCAATATTAGTAAACCTTGTTATGGAAACATTGTAACAGTATCAGCAATCCAAAAAATAAATAATCTTCAGGTATACTATAGCTATTTTTGACGTTAATTTCAAAACCAACAACGAGAAATTTGAAAACATTTTGAGGCGCTTTGGACTTAAAAAAATTCAAACATCACATTGGAAAATTAAGTAATATCCGAAACTTGAAAAATTTAGTATTTTACCATATATGCATGGATAATCCTAAGTTATATATTTTTAAACACAATATTATATTAAGGTGATAATATGGAAAAGAAAGATAAAATTATTATCGGGGTTTTAATTATTGTTATCTTAGCATTAGTTGCATGTTTGGCAATTATTGTGGCAGGTAATGGTAATTTATTAAAAGGAGAGGCAGGAGTCGAAGAAGGAATGCAAGTCTATGATTTTGATTCTGCGTTCACTATGGTTGTAAAGGATGATGCGAAATTCTTGAAATCATGGGAAACTACACCTGTAAGCATTATTAAAACTTATTATAATAAAGATGACAACTATCTTATTTATCTGTCTGAATCCGATTATTTTGCAAACAATTTAGAAATTTTCTCAACCTTGGTGAATGACACAGGCAAATTTGAAAAAATCGATGATATGGGTTTAAATATAGTAAAAGTAATTGACAAATCAGAAAAGGTTGATGTGGGAGGTTCTGAAAAGTACTTCACTTATAGAATTGGTTTGGTTGATGGGAATAAATTTATTGTTTTATATGGTGATGATTTAGACTCTCTTAAAGATATGGCCAATTCAATTAAGATTAATGGGAGGCAATAATAATGAATAAAAAATATATTTCTATTTTAATAATATGTTCGTTAATAACAGTACTTTGCATGGGTCTTGTTTGTGCTAAATCAATGCAAACTCAAGATTTCTATAGTTTTAAAATTGACACCCCCAACGGTTCAAATTTTGTCAAAGAAGAAATTGAAATAGATGAAGACAATATCTTTCCAGGTTCTCAAGAAGCATATGTTGATGAACAAAATCAGATTATGATTTATTATATTGATTCTCCTATTTTTGCAGGAGAAAATAATGCAATAATATACCATGCTTTATTTTCAACTCTTAATCCAGATGCAAATCAATCTTATGAATATCAAGAAGACAATTTAAGAGTTATTGAAACAGTCACTGAATCTGAAATGAATTTACAACTAGTGGGATTAACTTCTGGAAATGAAACAATTCTTTTAATTGGTACAGATGTGGATTTGCTAAAGGATATGGCGCACACTGTTGAATTTTAGGCGTGATTAGGATTGGTTTAGTTAAAGTAATAATTGTAATTGTGGCAATTGTTACTGTAATTTGGCATAATATCTAAAGGAAGATGCACAATTAAGTATTTTAGAACATGGCATTATTCAAGAAGACATGAATTTATTGATTTATCCAATTAAAGATATCATTCATTATCTGAAAAGAATGTTTATCCTGATAAAAAAGGAAAAACTGTATTTCAAAAGTTGGATGCCATTTCTTCCAGCGATAAAGTGAATGTTGCTCTTAAAGATATAAGTGCGGAGAATTATGAGGTAAATGAAACTAGAAATTATCTTATTAACTTTGAAAATGAATAATGTAATGGCAGGGAAAATTTAAGAAAAATGATAATACTCTTCCAAATATTTATATGTTATTGCATACATAATATTAGTTGAGAGTTAGAAGGTAAAAACTTCTTGAAGTTAAGCCTGCATATCCTTGTCTCGACGAGGGGCGAATTAGGTGGTATATGGGTTCTTCTACTTCATTAAATTAATTCTAGTTTTCATATACCAATTTTACTTTTTTGTTTTTTATCAAGCATAACCACTTTAAAACAATACTAATATCAATATTTAAATTTTATTATTTGCCCAGATATAATTGAATATTTACCTAATATTTATAGCAAATAAATTAATGTGGATTAAATCTCATCATCCAATAGGAAATCTAATATATTCATATGTTTTATTCCGTCTTGAGACATGTTAAAATCATCAGTTGAAATAACATATTTTGGATAATTATCATTAACTAGAAGCAGAGGTCTGAATTCTCGCTCGATTGTGTCTTCATGAGTCAATTGTCTGGTTACTTGAACATAGATTTTTTCACCCATCTTTTTACAGACAAAATCAATTTCATAATTTTTAATACATCCGATAGTTATTTCATAACCTCTTCTTAAAAGTTCAAAATAGACAATATTTTCCATGATTCTGCTGTTATTGACCTGATTTCGTCCAATACGTATCTGGTTAAATCCTTGATCAACACAATAATATTTTTCATTTATGGACAATATTTTTTTACCTTCCAAATCTTCCCTTTGCACTTTATACAACAAACAGGCATTTGTAAGATAATCCAAATAATTATAGATTGTTTTTGGTGAAACCTTGATTTTTTCTTTTGTACGCAGGTAATCGGAAATACTTTTTGAAGAAACGATTTTTCCAGTATTATCCAAGATAAAATCAACTATTCGTGTAAGCAAACCTGCATCCCGAATATTATATCTCTCAATGATGTCTTTTAGAAATATTGAGTTGAAAATATCATTTAAATATTCGATTTTATCAGTTTCGTTTTCAAGAGAGAGTAAAAATGGAAATCCTCCATATATTAAATAATCAGTGAATGCATCTTTATTTGGAGGAATCTTTTTATAGTCCAGATATTCTTTAAATGAAAAAGGATACATTTTAATTTCCATATATCTACCTGCCAGATGAGTGGCCAGTTCTCCAGACAATAATTTTGAATTGGAACCAGTTAAGTAAATATCACAATCATAGTCTATTCTAAAGCTATTGATTGATCTTTCCCATCCATCAACATTTTGGATTTCATCAAAAAACATGTAGAGTTTACCGTCAATACCTTTTGTTAAATCATCTACAAGCAAATCCAATTCACGAGGATTAGAAACATTTCTGTATTTTGCACTTTCAAAATTGATAAGAATAATATTTTCCCTGTTAATTCCTCTTTCAAGCAATTCATCTATGATTAAATTAAACATGTAAGATTTGCCGCATCTTCTTACACCAACAATGATTTTAATTATATCCTTGTCAATTAATGAGGATATTCTTTTTAAATATAACTCTCTTTTTACCATAATACTATTATAAAATTATTAACATATAAGTTTATGTTTTTTTAAAAGTAAAAATTATAAACTTATATCAATATTGATTTTATAATATTAAAATAATAGTAGTATAAAATTATAAATTATCAAAAATTAAAGAAATTTTAACTATAATTTAATTTATGTTTAAATTGAATATTACATAGATCAATATTCAAAACAGAAATCAGATAAAAACACTATTAAGATAAATTTTTTCACAAAACATTAATCATCAACCTTAATCATCAACCAACATAGATTTTTTATTATTACTCAAAATTGTTTAAATCATAAAATAAGTAATTTAAAGAGTTTTTAAAAATTAATCATCAACCAAAAAATATGTTAATCATCAACCACATATAGTATAGTAATTAAGAAAAATAAAAGTTGATACAATGTTTGAACCTAAATTTACATACACTGATAAAATTGTAAATTATATTGCAGAAATCGCTTCAGCTAAAGAAGTTATCAGCAATGCAAAAATAATCCCATTATACGATACCAAATTAAAACAGGATGCCCTTATCAGATCTTCACATTATTCAACATCAATTGAAGGAAATCCTTTAAACTTGGATGAAGTAGAAACATTAATCAAAAACAATCAGAAACCAACTACAAAAGCAGAACAGGAAGTATTGAATTATTTTAATGTATTAAATCATTTAGATCAATATTCAGATAAAGTTATTAGCCAAGACACAATTTTATCCGTACACAAAGATCTGACTAAAGATTTATTAAGAAATCCAGAATATGAAGGTAAATTTAGAGATACTCCAGTAGTTATTGGCAATTTACATACTAAAGAAATAAATTATGTGCCTCCGGATGCTTATAAAGTGCCTTATTTAGTAGATGAATTATTAGACTGGCTGAACAATACAGCAGATGAAATGTATCCAGTCATCATTGCAGGAATTCTTCATTATGAATTGGTACGTATCCATCCGTTTGTTGATGGAAATGGACGTACCAGCAGACTTATGGCAACTTTAATTCTGTCCGTTCACAAATTTAATATCAATGACTACTTCACTTTAGACGAATATTACAATCAGGACCGACAGGCTTATGTCGATGCGCTAAACAGTGCAGATAAAAACCATAACTTGACAAACTGGCTGGAATATTTCTGTGGAGGAGTATTATACTCAATCAATAAAGTTAAATCTGAAGTATTGAAATTAGGTGAAATTACATCAAAATATGATAAAACTATTCAATTAACTCCAAATGAAATTTCCGTATTAACACTTCTTGAAGAAAAAGGACATATTCAAAACAAGGATATTCAAGAGATGTTAAATATTACTCCTCAAGCCAGCTATAAGATTATTAAAAAATTAAAAAATAAGGAATTAATAGAAAGTAGGGGAAAAGGTAGAAATACAGAATACCATCTGATAAAACATTAATCATCAACCTTAATCATCAACCATCATAAATTTTTTATTTTTAATTAAAATAGTTTAATTAATGAAATAAGTAATTTAAAGAGTTTTTAAAAATTAATCATCAACCAAAAAATATGTTAATCATCAACTATTAAAACATATTTAAATCGAATATTCTGTATGTAAATATGCATTCCTCTTTTAATTTTTACCAACATATTCCAGGATATTTAATTCCATCATATGCTATAAGAATTTGTCAATAATTTGAAGTTCATTCCCATTTTCTAATTGAGATTTTTTAAATTGAAGTAATTTGGGATTTACCTGTTTTAATATGATATTTTGGCAATTATCCTCTTAAATTTGATCTAAAATTATACATTCTGTTAATTTCCATTCCTCGGCGACTTTTAGAATACTCTTGACAACAACATTACCCGTTAAGTATTTATCATAGTTGTTGTGAGGAAATAATATTGCTTTAATTCAATATAATTGTAGTTAAAAAACCATATTATTTAAATCTAACCATTTTAAAAGGTTTAAATATCATTAAAACTATAATAATCATGATTAAAAAGATTTGGAGCATGATAAAATGAATAGCAAATTTGAAATTAAAATTTTTGGAAATATAAAAATAAGAACAAAATGGGATCCTGAAATCGAGGATTATTATTTTTCGGTTGTGGATGTTATTGAAGTTTTAAGTGAAAGTAAAAATCCTAATAGATATTGGTCTGATTTAAAAAGAAAACTAAAAAAAGAAGGTAGTGAAATTCTTAATGAAGTTGAAAATATGAAAATGTTATCCCCCGATAACAAATTTTATAGGACAGATGTCGTTACCTCAGAACCTCTTTTTCGAATTATTCAATCAGTACCTTCTCCAAATGCAGAACCATTAAAATTATGGTTGGCAAAATTAGGTCGTGAAAGATTAGACGAAATAGCAAATCCCGAGCTTATATCTCAAAGACGTAGAAACACCTACAAAGAAAAAGGTTACAGTGATAAATGGATTGATCAAAGGGAAAAAACCATTGAAGTTAGAAATGAGTTAACTGATGAATGGAACCGGTCTGGAGTAAAGGAAGGCATTGAACATGCAATGCTAACTGATGAAGTCAGCAAGTCCTGGTCCGGATTAACAACACGAGAATACAAAAATCTTAAAAATCTTAAGAAAGAAAATTTAAGAGACAATATGACAAATACCGAACTCGTGCTAAATATGCTTGCTGAAGTTTCTACAACCAAAATATCTAAAAAAGAAAATCCAAAAGGATTTGATGAAAGCAAACCTATTGCTAAAAGAGGAGGAGGGGTTGCTGCAGGAGCCCGTGGAATTTTAGAAAAAGAATTGGGCGAATCGGTGATCAGTACAGATAATGCAAAAAACCCCAAATTATTGGATAAATAGTTCTGTAATTTATTAAATTTTGTTCAGTCATACGAAAAAATCGTATGTCTGAAAATATTTTTATTTTTATAATTTTTTTGCTGATAATGTATAAGATTTTAAATTTTTAATAATTAAAAAATAATTAAATTAGACCATTTCAAATAATTTGTTTAATAAAAATTAGTTTAGATTTGAAATATATTGTTTAATAAATATAAAATATTATTTCTTTCAAAGCATACAATCTTGCCAACAGTTTAAATCAAATATTACCTCAAGCAATAATCAAAATAAAAATATATTATCAAAATATTATGAAAAAATTGCATAGTTACCATTTAATTAAAAGAATTTTAAATCAAAAGGAAATATGATTTTACATAATTTAAACCATCAAATAATCTCCATTACTAAAATCAATAAAATAATTTTTGAATTTCATAAAAATAACCCATTATTTATATGAAAAACAAAAGATTAAAAAAATTAAGATTTAATTACTTTTAGTTATAAAAATAGAAAACTTTATATACTTACAAAAAGTAGTTCAGCGAAAAATTGTATAGTTACCCTTTTATCCAGATTTAAGTGGTCAAATAGTTTAGTTTGGAAGTAACTATATTTTAAAAATTTTACTTACAAACATTAACTAGTCAAATTTTTGAATAGTTACCAAATTCTTAAAACAAATTAAAAATTCAAAAAAATTATAAAAACTTTTTAGCTTCTTTCATGAATTCTTCAGCCTTATTAATACAATCATTGGCAATGCTTTCATCGATGTCATCAACAGCATCATAATCAGCGGCTTCTCTCAAGGATTGTGTGCTTGACAGATATTTAGAGATTTTTCTGTCAAAAGAGTCATTCAAAACATACTCCTGACCAA
>NZ_CAMVTE010000038.1 GCF_947170395.1 uncultured Methanobrevibacter sp.
TTTTATGCGGGGGTGGTCGAGCGGTCAAAGGCGCTAGGTTGAGGGCCTAGTGGGTTAGTCCCTTCGCGGGTTCAAGTCCCGTCCCCCGCACTATCGATACTATTTTTTGAAAGGTTTATTATACACTTTGCTTAATATTTATTTAAGGTGATTTTATTTTGCTTAAGAAATTATTTTTGATTATCATTTGCATGTCATTGATTTTCACATGTGCATCTGCTGTTAGCGCAGCCGATAACCTGACTGGCGATTTCAATGATCTTGCAAGCGACATTGATTCAAATCACACGGTTGTCCTTCAAAAGGACTACAGATTAACAAACTGTTCCCAAAAGCACATTGTAATCAACAAATCAATAACCATTGACGGTGCAGGCCATGTCATTGAGGCGCCTGACGTGTCAAGGGTCTTTTGGGTTGTCTCTGACAATGTTGTAATCAAAAACATTAATTTCGTCAATGCAGGCAGGTATGATCTTGCCGGAGGAGTCATTTCATGGTGGGCAAACAACGGAACTCTTTTAAACTGCAACTTCACCAACAATTCCGCTGTTTCTGCTGGAGGTGCAGTTCTTTGGAGTGGAAATGACGGCACTATTACAGACTGCAATTTCATTAACAACACAGTAAATATAGGTGCCGCAGTAAGCCTCACCAAAGGAGACGGTTTCAATCGCTCCCAGCTTCATATACAAAGTGTCAACGCTGAAGGAGGAGCCCTTTACATTGACGGCAACAACATTTCCATAAACGGCTGCAATTTCTGGGACAACAGGGCAATGCTTAATGGAGGAGCGATTTCCATTAGTTGGGGATGCAACGTTTCAATATCATCATCAAGATTCAAAAACAATTCTGCATCCTACGGAGGTGCAGGAGCAGTTGACATTAACGGGCAGAACGTTTCTATTTATAATTCATCATTCAAATCAGATTCCCCTAATGAGCTTTTCATCAACTGTCCCGACACACGCATAGTCGACTGCGAGATAGAAAACGAATCTGCAATTGAAGCGTTTTATGACTATAAAATCATTAACAGCTTTGATGCGCTGTGTGAAAAAATCAGCGAGGTTGGTGAAAACGGTCTTCTGATTCTTGACAGGGACTACCACTACGTCAGCGGTTCAAACAAGGGAATACTCATCACAAAACCTATTACCATTGATGGTGCAGGCCACACATTGGACGGAAACCAGCTTTCAAGGATGTTTAACATAACATCAGACAATGTCACATTGAAAAACATCAATTTCATCAACGGCAATGCATATGGAAGATACGGTGGAATCGCAGGTGGCGGTGCAATCTACTGGAACGGAGCCAACGGTTTGGCATTGAACTGCAATTTTACAAACAATCACGGATGGGGAATCGAGGACGACCCTTACGATAAGGAAGAAACCATAGTTCTCGATGATGGAACAGTCATCCATACTTACCGCTTCAGACCGATGGGTGCCAAAATCAATGAAGGGGGAGCCATTGTATGGAACGGAACAAACGGAACAGTCAAAGGATGTCTGTTTGAAAACAATGGTGTGGGATATCCGAATTCCGGCGGTGCAATCTGCTGGAGAGGCGCTTCAGGTCGTGTAATCGAATCTGAATTTTACAACAATGACGGATGGGCAGGTTCTGCAATATTCTGGACAGCCGACGACGGTTTTATAACCTCATCAAGCTTTTTGAATTCAGGTATTGGTTCTGGAATATTGTGGTTTGGAGCCAACGGAACAATAACCAATTCCATTTTGCTTGATTTGGTAAGAGACAGTGCCATTCAGGTTTATGGAGGTAACCTGACAGTCGAGAACAACTGGTGGGGAGATACCCTCAAAAGTGCAAGCTATAAAATCAAGGCTGCAAACAACTGGCTGGTTTTAAATGTAACTGCAAATAGGAATGTTGTCCATAAGGGCGATGAGGTAGTAATCAAATTCGATTTGGGATTTGTTACCAACTCTTCAGGTGCCGTTAACAGATTCACCCAGTCAAACATAACCAACTTTAAACTGTATTTAAGTAATGGTGATGCAATCACTTTGAATAACGGAAGCGGAGAGTACAGATTCAAGGCAACACAAACAGGAAAAATGACTCTTGACATGAAAAGGGGCAAGTTGGATGTCACTATTAAACCACTTACAAAAATCACATCAAACAAGGACATTACCAAGTATTATAAGGCTTCCTGCCAGTATAAGGTTCGCGTTTATGGCGCTGACGGCAAAATCGCTTCAAACAAAAGGGTAAAATTCACAGTCGGTAAGAATGTTTACTACAGAAACACCGACAAAAACGGTTATGCCACATTGAAAATCAGCAAAAAACCGGGCAAGTACACAGTAACTGCACAGTTTGAAGGCGCTAAGGTCAAAAATAAGATAACCATCAAAACAACCCTGATTACCAAAAATGTCAACAAGAAAGTCAAGAAATCCGGTAAATTCAATGTCAAAGTCCTGAATTCCAAAGGCAAGATATTGAAAAACAAGGTAGTTAAGGTAAAATTCAAAGGCAAAACCTATAAAATCAAGACAAACAAAAATGGAATAGCCACATTCAAAATACCTAAATACTTAAAGGTTGGAAAATACACCGTAAAAACCAGTTATGGCGGTTTGACAAATTCCAATAAAATAGTTGTTAGAAAATAGCTTGTTTTCCAAAAAGTCTTGAAGTTCAATGTTATTTTTTCATAATCTATTTAAAGATTAAAATTAAAATATAATTTAAATAAAACTTATGGTGATAAATTATGAAGGCTGTAATTCCGGCAGCAGGTTTCGGTACTAGATTTTTACCTGCCACTAAAGCACAGGCAAAAGAGATGTTGCCTGTTTATGATAAACCTACTATTCAATATGTTATTGAAGAGGCTGTTGCTTCCGGTATTGACGATATTTTGATTGTAACCGGTAGAAACAAAAGATCCATTGAAGACCACTTTGACAAGTCATTTGAACTTGAACAGACCCTGCAAAGCGCAGGAAAGGATGACCGTTTAAGACAGGTTAGAGCCATTACCGATTTGGCAGACATCTGTTATGTAAGACAAAAGGAACAGAAAGGTCTTGGAGATGCAATCTACTGCGCCAAAAAGCATATCGGCGGAGAACCTTTTGCAGTGCTTCTTGGAGATTCAATTACAAAAGGCCCCACTCCATGTACCAAACAGCTTATTGACGTTTATGAAAAATACAACGCTTCAGCAATTTCACTTGAAGAGGTTCCAAAGGAAAAAGTGGAAAGATACGGTATCATCAAGGGAACTGAAGTGGAAAATAACGTTTACAATATCGAAAAGCTTGTTGAAAAGCCACTGGCTCATCAGGCACCGTCCAATCTGGCAATCATGGGTCGTTACGTTTTGGCTCCTGAAATATTCGACAAGATTGACGAAACAGAACCTGGTGTAGGCGGTGAAATTCAGCTGACAGACGCACTTCAGAAGCTGGATTCAATTTACGGAGTAACATTCGAAGGAAAAACCTACGATATCGGAAACCGTTTCGAATGGCTTAAAACTTCAATCGAATTTGCAATGGATGATGATGAATCCAAGGACGATTTGATTGAGTACATGAAATTCATTATTAAGGAATACGAATAGTTATTTTCAAAATAACTATACTCTTTTTTTTTATTTGATTTTTATGCAGAACCGATTGATTAAAAAGACAGGTGATGAAATCTCGCCTTTGGGTTTTGGGGCAATGCGCCTTCCCTTAAAAAACGGAAAGATTAATCGGGAGCTTGCACGTAAGCAGATTTATCATGCAATAGACAACGGAATCAATTTTATAGACACTGCATATCTCTACGGTGACAGCGAGAAGTTTTTAGGTGAAATCCTTCAGGGCGAATACCGTGACCGGGTAATGATTTCAACCAAAATGCCCTCAATTCACATCAAAAAATATGAAGATATGGAAAATGCCCTCAATGAGCAGTTGGACAGGCTCAAAAGGGATTATATAGATTATTATCTCATCCATTCGGTTGACCTCAAGGCGATGAACAGGCTTTTGAAAAGGGGTTTGATTGAATTTCTAAACAAGGCCAGAAGCGAAGGCAAGATAAAACATATAGGTTTTTCATATCACGGTCCACGTGAAGAGTTTGAAATTGTTCTTGACGGCTATGACTGGGATGTCGTGATGGTTCAGTACAACTACTTTGACGAGAACGTTCAGGCCAGCATGGAAGGCATTGAATATGCGGCATCAAAGGGAATGGGCGTTTTTGTAATGGAACCTCTAAAAGGGGGTATTCTTGCAGGCAAGATGCCTTCTGAAGCCGAAAAGATTTTCAGGGATGCCGATTCAAACAGATCAAATGCTGAATGGGCATTGAGATGGGTTTTAAACAATAGAAATGTCACATGTGTCTTTTCGGGAATGAATTCCATCGAACAGATTGATGAAAATATAGCTATTGCCCGTAAAACCGCTCCAATGTCAATGAGCTTTGAAGAGCTTGAAACGGTCGAGCTTGTAAAAAGGGTTTTGAGAAATTCCCTTAAAATCAACTGCTCAACCTGCGGATACTGCATGCCGTGCCCTCGGGGAGTCAATATTCCGGAATGTCTTAAAATCTACAATGAAAAGTATCTTTTTGAGCATAAGGGATTAATCAATGAATCATTAATAGATTATTTCCAGTATGTAGGTGGCGTAATGGGCAAGCCCGGAAATGCCGGCCAGTGCAATGGCTGCGGAAAGTGTCTTAGGAAATGCCCGCAAAAGCTCGACATTATCGAAGAGCTCAAGACCGTCAGGAAGGAATTCGAGTTTCCAGGATTCAAATATTTCGTATCATTCATCAGATATATCGGTTTTCCGCTTTACAAATACATTTTAAAAATCTTAAACAGGTTATAGGTCATGTCATTAGGCAATATTGATTTTTACAGGTTATCAAACCAGGAATTGGCGGAAATAGTATCCGACTATAACTATTCTATTGGGCAGAGATGCAGCGCCGTTTCATATATCCGATGCCCTGACATGCTTAAGAGTCTGGCCGAGGAATCTTCAAACCGCACTGTCTTGAAAACAATTTTCGAATATCTTGCCAATGAAAAGGAATTCTTTGTTGATTTTTCAAAAAACCATCCTGACTGGCAAATCCGGCTGATGGCTATAAGCTATGTTTTCCATGATTATAATTTTGAAAGGGATTGCGAGCGGATTTTAAGTTCAAAGGAATACGAGGAATTTGTTTCCAGGCCGAATCTAGAAGAAATAGCTTTGAAGGATGAGGACTACAAAAGCCGGCTTGTTGCGGCTTTGCTGATTAGCGATTCTAAAATTTTAAATGAAATTGCTCTAAATGATGAAAACAGCCATGTAAGGATAGCAGCGATTTCGCAAATTGATGATGAAGACATGCTGTGTGAAATAATTCGAAAAAACAGAAACGGCAACGTCATAGAATTTGCATCCTCAAAAATCAAAAGCGATTCGAAGCTGATTGAGCTTTACAAATCCAATATATCTGTTCATCACAACCGAAAAATCATTTCCAACATTCACAACCAGGCATTTCTGATTAAAGAGGTGTATCAAAACAGCTTTGACTGGACCCTGTGTGCGAATGCTGTTTCAAACATTCACTCCCAATGGGTATTGTGCGAAATCATCGACCATTATGCAAAACCAGATTTTGAAGAGCCGAAAGAGGAATTCATATCCTATTCGGATGATTATACCTATCTCAGCGATTTCATCCGCTATGCAATAGGTTTGCTTTTTGATGATGAGCTTCTCTCTAGACTTGCATTTGACCATGACGGGCTTGATTTGTCCCAATATGTCAGCGAACAGATTTTAAATCCGTCAGTTTTAACAGACATTGCCTTAAACTATCCCATCAATATGTCTTTGAGGGATTTCCTTCAGATAACAGATGAGGACAGGTTATTTGAAATCGCACTCAACCATCCTATTGAAAATACAAGAGCATATGCTGCCTCAAGAATTTTTAAAAAGGACATGCTGGTTAAGATAATCGAAGCCGAACCGGGCGACAGGGTTAAAAGTGAAGCATTGAAAAACCTGAATTTGAAAGAAGGGGATTTCACCCTTGAAAGCGATAATGAATATGTCATTGGTGAAGTTCTAAAGACAGTTGATGATGATTTGCTTTTGCGTGACATGTTCAACAAACACCGATTTGCAATAGTCAAGCAGATTGCATGTGAGAGGATTGGCGATGAGAATATCTTAAAGGAGCTTGCATGTGCCAACTATATATTTCCCGCATGTCTTGCAATAAACAATATTGAAAGTGATGAAATCCTGGCCGATGTTGCCATGAACGCCTGTTTTGAAAATACAAGGATATATGCAATTTCAAAAATCACAGACAACGGCCTGCTGAAGCACATTTTTGAAAACTCAGATTCCTATGCATGCCGCATCAATGCGCTTTCACAAATCAGTGATGAGGAATATCTCGCAGATGTTGCAAATGACCTTCTGGCAGAAAGCCTTAAAAGGCAATGATTCACTATTTTTTTTAAATTAATAAGCAAGTGAAAGCGTTTGCTTTATTTTACTTATATATCGTCATTTTTAGAATTATTAGTGTAAACTATTTACTAAAACATAAAGGTGGTGATAATATGAATTTTGAAATAGCAAGAAATAGTTTATATGAGCACTTTGAAAAAAACATGGCATCAAGAAAGCTATTCAGAGTGGACTATAGCAGAGAAGATTTGTGGGATATCTACCTAAGTGATCTTCCGGAGGAAATCAACCCGTTATATCTCGTAAATCCGGTTCATAAGTGCAGTGCATGCCATACTTTTTTCAGACAGGTAGGTAATGTCGTTGCACTTGATGAAGAAAATTACGAACTGATTACACTTTTCGGATGTGATGTTCCTGATGAATACTCAGGAGTATTTAAAAAATTGGACGAAGAGCTTAAAGCAAGCAGAATTGTAAATGTCTTTAAATACGGCCACAGAAGAGCCGGACAGGAGTACGATAATAGAATGTTAGAAGACGGATCTGTCGTAAGGTTTGAGCATTTCTACATCGACATTCCTCAAAATCATATAGGTTATTGCGATGACATTTCAGAAGCTAAAACAAATCGTGCAGTTTTGGAGTCTTCAACCAACAAAATCTCTATTGAAGCTGTTGATACCGTTTTGGAACTTATCGCTACCAACAGCCTGTACAGGGGAAGCGAATGGGAAAAAGCTCTAAAAAAATTCAGGGCTTATCTTGTCGAATTCGAAGGTGTTGGCGAGAAAAACCGTGACATGTACTTCTGGAAGAAAAGTATGGAGCTGGGTCCGGTCGTTGTAAGAATCAAAAACAAAAGTATCGGTACGCTTCTAATGGACATCACTCAGGAAATGCCTTTGGATGAAGCTGTGGAGAGATACGAACAGATTGTTGCTCCAACCAACTACAAAAGGCCAAAACCTGTCTTCACACAAAAGATGGTTGACAGGGCTCATGAAAAGATTGCAGAGCTTGGATTTGAAGAGTCAATCCAGCGCAGATTTGCAGTTCTTGAAGACTTGAGTGTCAATGACGTTCTGTTTGCAAACAGAAACGTCACCCCAAGACTTAAAAGTGATGTGACTGTTTTCGACAGGCTAAAGGGCATGGCACTTAAAAGGCCCCGCAGTTTTGATAAGGTCGAAGAGATTCCTGTTGGCGAATTTGTTGAAAACGTGCTGCCTTTCGCACGTGATGTGGAACTGTACCTGAAATATGATTTGACAAACAACTTCGTATCTCTGATCGGTCCTAAAAACGCAGACGCTCCGACAATGTTTAAATGGAACAACCTCTTCAGCTGGACCTATAAGAACAACCTTGCCGACAGTATCATGAAGCAAAGGGTAAAGGCAATGGGTGGAGACGTTGACGTTGACTTGAGGTTTACCATCCAATGGAACGAAGGTGAATGGGACAAAAACGACCTGGACGCACACTGCAGCGAACCTGACGGAGAGGAAATCTACTTCAGACACATGAAAAGTACAAAAACTGGCGGATGGCTGGACGTGGACATCATCAATCCAGAAAAGGGCGAACCTGCAGTTGAAAACATCCAGTTCAAGGACAGGTACAAAATGATTCCCGGCGATTACCTGTTCAGGGTCCACCAATACACATACCGTGGTGGAGACAGCGGTTTTGAAGCCGAAATCGAGTTTGACGGAAAAATCTACAGGTTCAACTATCCGTTCAAGGTAAATCAGAAAGAATACATTGACGTTGCAAAGGTAACTCTGCATGATGACTATACGTTCACAATCAAAAGCTTCCTTGACGCTCACGCTTCAAACATTGAGGAGTGGGGATTGAACTACAACACATTTGTTCCCGTATCCCTGATCTGCTGGAGTCCAAACCATTGGTCTGACAATAAGGTCGGAAACAAACATATCTTCTTCATGCTAAATGAATGTGTTAGCGATGAAAGACCAAGACCATGGTTCAATGAATATCTGGTGGAGGAACTTGCAGGCGAACATAAACGTGTAATGGAAGCTCTGGGGTATGTTGCAAGGGTAGAAGAATCCGACAATCAGTTAAGTGGAATCGGATTTTCTCTAACTCAAAGAAACAGAGTAACCCTTAAGGTCAAGACAGAGAATATCGAAAGACTAATCAATGTTGTAATGTAGGAGGTAGAAAATGACAGACATTTGGATTGAATGCTTAAAAAATAAGTACAGATTTGAATACAGGGGTTTAATCAGTGTCGAAGACCTTTTTGACTTGAATCTTGAAGATTTGGATTTGATTTACAGGGGTCTTAAGAGAGCCGAAAACGATCTTCTCGGCGATTCTTTGATTGAAACCGCTGACAATCCTAAAAAAAGAGAAGTTGAAGCTAAAATTGAAATTGTCAAATCAGTATTTGACATGAAACAAACCGAAATGGAAAACGCCAAAAGGGCTTTTGAAAACAAGGTTCAAAAGGCAAAGATTTTAGCTATCATCGAAAACAAACAAGACCAGGAGCTGTCTGAAAAATCCATTGAGGAACTTAAAAAAATCTATGACAGTCTTGGCTAGTTAGATAGATTATCTTTTGATAATTTATCTACACCTTTTTTTGAAATATAATTAATATTGCAAAAGTCTTTTAATTTCAAACTACAAATATTAATTCAGGTGAAATAATGGATTTTGATATAAGGCGTGTCGATTCAGTAAAGCTTTTAATTAAAAATATTGAATCCCATCAGGAAGTTGAAGCGAAATACCTGGATGACAATGTAAACCTTGACCGTCCTGAAAATTATGAGTACCGTTATGGTGATTCCGTTTTGGATGTAATGACTATGGGAAATACCAACTGGCATTTTGAAAAGGATTGGATTAAATCAACCAAATCCAAGGAATATATTAAGGTCACATCCAAAAAAGATGTGAGCAGATTCGTTGATTTGGCTAAAAATCATCCTGAAGCTTACATAAGAATTGCAGCCATTGAAAAAATAGCTGATGATGAGGTTTTGCTTGACATCATTAAAAACGATGATGACAATCAGGTCAAAAAGGCCTCCTTTAAAAGACTCGAAGAGCTATATCTTGAATAGGGGAGTCAAATGCATTCTTTGGGTGATGAATACAGGAATAATCTTGAAAAAGTTACCGATGAATGCATACTGAAGGATATCTTCTTAAATGACTCTAACATTACTGTCAAAATCAAGGCTCAGGAACTGATTAAAGATACTGATTTCATATATGGCGAATGTTTAAACAACCCTTCCGCTCATCTGAGGATTGCCTGTCTGAATCACATTCTGGATGACAACCTGGGAGGTGAAGATGAGAAAAACTCTCTTTTGTGCCATCTCACATTAAACGATCCGGACTCCAACGTGCGTTTGAAGGCATGTGAAAACCTTGATGGGGCTTTTCAGGAAGTTTTCACACAAATTGCAAAATCCCAGTGCGATACTTCCCTGCGCCGTCTGGCAATATCAAAAATTGATGATGAGGAAATCCTTAAAGAACTTGCCATAAATGATGAAGACAGATTCATACGCCTTGAAGCCATTCAAAATCCTAATTTAACTGATTTGAACACATTGTCTCGGATAATTGCAGATGATGAGGATGAATTCAACAGGTACTGTGCCTGCGCCAGGATTCCCGATGAGGATTCGCTTTTGCAGTTGATTTTCACCCCATCAATGTATCCTCGACTGGAAGAGATTGCAAAAAACACTTATTTTTCAATGAATGATTACTTTTTGGATATTTTCGATGATTTGGATGAGTTCAAAAAGACTGTTGGCTTGAATTTCATAAGCGACGAATCCTTTTTAAATGGCATTGTCTTGAATGAAACAAATCCCAAACTGAAGGCTGAAGCCATTAAAAATCCCAATTTCAAAAACATGAAGATAATAAATGATTTGATTTGCGAGAGCACAGATTTTGAAATTCTTTTCGAGGCCGTTAAAAAGACAGATGATGAAAAAATACTGATGGAATATGTGAAGGATAATCCTGATGCAAATGAAATAAGCCTGAATGCAGTTTCAAAAATCACTGACCCCGACTTTTTAAGAGGTCTTTTGCTGAATTTTGATTCTCGAATTCGCCTTCAGGCGGTAAGAAGAATGGCTGAGTTGGGAAATTTCACATCAGCGCTGCATGATTTTGCATTAACAGAAACTGACAGAAACATATGTTTTGAAGCTATCGCAGCAATTTCAAAGACAAGTCATCTGGTTGACATTGCAGACAGGCTGTCCGATAGGGATTTGAGGCTGCTGGCACTTGAAAGAATAAGTGAAGAAAAGTTAATCAGAAATTACATTACACGCTACAGGTCCACAGTTTGGGGTTCTCTTGAAGATGTTACATCCAGAAGAGTCCTAGGAAGAATTGCATTGGCAGACAGTGATGCGGATATAAGAAGGATGGCAACATCCAAACTTTCAGATAAAGAGGTTCTCGACCAGATTGCCTATGGTGACGCTGACCGGTCAGTAAGCAAAGCAGCATTGCAAAGACTGGAGTCTCTATGGTCAGACATTAAGCTTGTAAGCGATGAAAACATATTGAAGGAAATATATTCAAACGGCGATGAGGATATTCGAAATGCCGTTCAAAACCAGATTGATGATTTAAGAACATGGAGACAACGAATCCGGGAAGTTTCAGCTACTGATGACGTTGACAGATTAAAGGACATTGCAGCCAATGACTACAACTATTATGTGAGATGTGAAGCCGAAGGAAAGCTGGAAAGTATTCTTTTTGACATTCGCCTCGATGAGCTTGAAAGACCTGAAAACCAGAAAAGACTTTCCAAAATCGCATTGGATGACGGTTTTTCCTTAGACATTCGAAACAAGGCCTTTTCACTGTTAAGGTAAAGCTTTTCATTTGGCCGTGTTAAATACTTTTTTGGACAGATTATTATTCGGGTGATATTATGGATTTGAAATCACTTTTTCAAAAGGACATAATTGAAATTGCAAAAAATGACGATAATGATTTGGAGAAACGCTTTGCTGCAATAGACAATATTGATGATGAGGATATTGTCATTGACATAGCTAAAAATGACTATTTCTGGTCAATAAGACAACGTGCAGTTTCAAATATTGAAAACAAGGAGATTTTAAAAGAAATTTCATTAAACGATCCGAATGATGAAGTGAAATTTACAGCCCTTAAGACAATAGGTGATGAAAAGATTCTTGAGGATCTGATATCCGCACCCCAGCTGTCACGGCTGAAATCCAGAATAATCCCTTTAATTGAGGATTTGGACTTTTTGGTTGAATATGCATCCGTTAATGTTGATGATGAAATATTGGATGATGTATTGACACACATTGACGATTTAAGTCACAGAACAATAATTAAAATTGTTTTCCATCATTCCAATTTGGACTTGCGCATTGCAGCCTGCGGATATATCAACAATGACTATGGACTTTTGGATTCGCTTATCTTTTCGGATGCTCCAACCGATTTGAAAATCGAAGCAGTCAACCGAAGTGATGACGAATGCCTTAGGGAAGTGATTCTTTCCCATGATGATTTGGAAGTTGTAAAGGCAGCCATTCACAAAATAGATTCCTCATGGCTCAACGTTATTGTAGTTGAATGCGAGAACAATCTTGCCCGTAGGGAAATGGTCAAGCTCATCTACAATCCGTTCGTATTGAATGAACTTGCTTTGTCTGATGAGGATGAATGCGTTCGCTATAATGCAATGTATAGGATTTACGATGAGGAAACCGCCTACCACGTTGCAATGAACGACGAAAACAGATATGTTCGTGAAATGGCAACGCTTAAGGTCTGGGATGAGAATCTGCTCTATGACATTGTCCTAAAGGATTTGGAAGTTGTCATCAGCAATGAAAGTGACTACGATGATCTCTATGGAATTTCCAAGGCATTGTCTGCCTTTGTAATGGAACATATTCAATTGGAGGACAATAACCTCGAGGTAATGTACAGGTTCCATGATGATAATGTTGCCGTCAAGACACTGAGATTTTTTGATTTCAGGGACGCACTGATAAATGTCATTGGAAAGCTGTCCGATAAGTCCGTATTGAAAAGAATCACATTCGATGGTGACATTAACGGAATCGAAGCCATCGACGAGATAGCTGATGAAAGCCTTCTCACCAAAATAGTCATTAGTTCAAAAATCCCTCAGATATCAAAAAGGGCCTTTAAAAACATCAAAAATGAATTGAACCTTTCATACATTGCATGCAACTGCAATGTCTGGCAGCTTAGAAGACAGGCCATTAAAAAAATCACAAACGAATCTATTCTTGCAGACATATGCTGCAATTCAAAGTATGAGGATATGGTTTTTGCGGCCATGAGTAAAATCAGGGATGAGGAGACTCTGATTCATGTTGTCTACAACACGTCAAATGATGAGATAAGACAATATGCCACTTCAAAAATCAAAAACAAAACAGTCTTAAAAGACATCAGAAATTCAAAATAGTGCGACATTAACGCTCGCACTTTTCTTTTTTTAATCTAAAATTAGCCGGGGATATATATCCATGTTTTATTTTTCAATCTGTTTTTCAAACCCTTGTCGTTAATGTGTTGGGGCATTGATTAAAAATTAGTTTTTCATATGATGTGTTAAAAAAATAAAAGGAATCATGAAGCAGATCATGCCTCATGACTATACGGTAATTACCTTTGCAAGGTTTCTTGGCTGGTCGGGATTGTAGCCTTTTTCCACAGTCACGTAATATGCAAGCAACTGCAGAGGTACGGTATAGACCAGCGGTGCAATGATATCGGTTACTTTCGGATTTATTGAAATCATCTCCTTTGATTTTGATTTCAAATCGTCATTGCCTTCGCTTCCAACTGCCAGAATGCTTGCTCCACGTGCCCTGACCTCTTCAAGATTTGTCAGTGTCTTGTCATAGTCCGCTCCCGGCGGGATGATGACAATAACGGGCATGTCCTCATCAACCAAAGCCAACGGGCCGTGTTTCAGCTCTCCTGCAGCATAACCTTCGCCATGAACATAGCTGATTTCCTTTAGCTTCAGTGCCCCTTCAAGGGCAATAGGATATGAAAATCCTCTTCCAAGATAAAAGGCGTTATGGACAAAGTTGTATCTTTTTGAAAGCTCTTTTATTTCATCTGCTTTGGAAATTACCTCTTCAATGTATGAAGGAACATTCTCCAGCTCCTCTGTGATCTTGTCGTTTCCGGATATTGCCGCCGCTAAAAGATATATGGCAGTAAGCTGTCCGAGATATGTTTTTGTTGCAGCAACACCTATTTCCGGGCCGGCCTGGGTTTGGATGACATGGTCTGCTTCCTCCCACATTGCAGAACCAGCAACATTGACGATGGCAAGTGTGTGTGAAGTCTGCTTTGCCTGTCTAAGGGCGGTCATGCTGTCTGCGGTTTCACCTGACTGTGAAATGAAAACAACCAGTGTGTCCTCATCCCATGTTTTTGCACTGTATTTGAACTCGGATGCTATTATAACATCACAGGATATCCCTGCAAGTGATTCGATAAGGTATTTTCCGGTTATTGAAGCATGATATGATGTTCCGCATGCAACAAAACAGACCCTTTTTACATCTCCGATTTCATTAATGATTCTTTTCATGTTGTTTTTCTGGCCGAGTGTGTTTTTAACCGCCAGTGGCTGGTCGTTAATTTCCTTAAGCATGAAATAATCATAGCCTTCCTTTTTTGCCATGTCCGCTGTCCATGTGATTTTTGAAGGTTTTCTTTCAATGGTTTTGTCGTTTTCATCATGGATTTCAATTCCGTTTTTACTTAAAACTGCAATTTCACCTTCCCTTGGCCTTATCACGTCACGTGCATATTCCAGGATGGCCGGGGTGTCTGAAGCTACAAAATAACCCTCTTTGCCAAATCCCAAACTCAATGGGGAATCCTTTCGTGTTGCAACGATTTTTCCAGCTTCATCTTCACACATTGCAACGATTGCATATGATCCCTTAAGCATTTCAACGGTTTTTCTTAATGCATGCTCCAAATCAAGACCCTCATCCATATGTTTTTCGATTAGATGGGGAATCACTTCTGTGTCTGTTGTTGATTTGAAGGTGTGTCCTTCGCCAATAAGCTTTTCTTTCAGTTTGCTGTAGTTTTCAAGTGTGCCGTTGTGAACGACAGCCACCCTTCCTTTTTCATCAAGATGGGGATGTGCATTTTCATCGGTAGGCCTGCCTGCTGAAGCCCATCTTGTATGGGCAATTCCGTATTTTCCGGCCATGTTCTCAAGGTTTAGGGAAGCATTGACATCCCTGATTTTGCCTTTGGCCTTTTTGACATTTATTTTATTGTCAAATGTTGCCAGACCCACGGAATCATATCCTCTGTATTCCAGATTGGAAATGCATCTGAAAAGTATCGGTGCTGCATCCCTGTTTTCTTTAAGAACGCATCCAACAATTCCACACATTTTATCACCTCAAAATTTTAATATTGTTGATGATATTGGACTTATGATATAATAAATGACATAAAGCAAAACATTTACACTATTTAAATATGTAGGGACAGATAATTCTAATGTAAGTGATTGCTATGAAAGAACAGATTTTAGAAAAACTTGCAAAAATTGAACAGAGGGAAAACATAACAGTTCTCTATGCAGTTGAAACCGGTTCAAGAGCATGGGGTCACGCAAATGAGAATTCAGATTACGATATAAGATTCATCTACAGATGCAATGACGTGGCTGAATATCTGGTTTTGGACAAGTTCAGGGATGTAATCCAGTATGAGGAAGGCGTTTTCGATTTTGTAGGCTGGGACATTAAAAAGGCCCTTTACCTGCACTTCAAAAGCAATCCCAACTTAAGGGAATGGATGATATCTCCGGTTGTCTACATTTCAGATGAAATTGGAATATTTGAAGGTTTTCCAAATTTCAATCCCGAGATATTAAAACATCACTACTTCGGACTTGCCCACAAAACATACAAAAAATACATCAGATCAAAGGATGTAAGGGATTTGAAGGTGGTTAAAAAGACATTGTATGTAACCAGATGTGTCCTTTCCTGGCAGCTTCTTGACAGGGGAATCTTTCCTCCTGCGAATTTCAGTGAACTGATAGAAAAAAGCGAAATTTCCGAGGAGCTGAAAGAGGCAATACTGACGCTGAGAAAATCATATTCGACTTTGGATTTTGAAAACGTCGGCGATGAGGTTTTTTGTGAAATCCACAACTGGATAGGCAAATCACAGAAAAGCTTCAAGAAAAAATCCTTCAAAAATCCCAAAAGAAACATAGATGACTACAATTTGAGATTTCAGGAAATCATAGGGGTGTGATAGTGTGAAAATTCTCTTTGTCTGTACAGGAAACACCTGCAGAAGCGCAATGGCTGAAGCAATATTCAGGTCAATGGTTGATTTGAGGGACTTTCAGGTATCATCTGCAGGTCTTTTTGCATTTTCAGGTGAAAGCGCAGCCAACAATGCGATAATAGTATGTGCAGACAATGGCATTAATCTCTCAAGCCATGTTGCAACTGCCATCAGTGACATTAACGTTGGTGAAATGGATTTGATTTTAACCGCAACACATGACCACAGGGACAAAATCAAAAGCCTGTTTTCCGGTGTAGATGTCTATACAATCAAGGAGTTTGCCGGGGGCTATGATGATTTGGATATTGCAGATCCGATTGGCAGAAATCTTGATACCTATAAGGAATGCTTTTTAGAAATAAGGCAAGCCCTTTTAAAGGTTCATCAAAAGCTGTTGTAAAAAAAGTTCACTTATCCGCTCCCTTGCGGAGCTTTTCTCTAATTTCTTCTTGGTATGGTTTTATTTTTTCATGGTTTTGTGGTGTTTTCAAAAGTTTTTCAAAGCATTCCATTGCTTCAGGCAATCTGTTCATGGCTCTCAGCACAAATGCCCTGTTGAAAAGGGCACAATAATAGTTTTCATTAATGTTTAAGCATCCGTCAAAACACTCAAGTGCCTTTTGATATTCATCGCACATGAAAAGCACTCTCCCCTTGTTGTTTAGGGTATTGATGTCATTTTCATCAAGCTCAAGAACAAGATTCATTAACGTCAGGGTCTTTTCTAAATCGTTTTCCTCAGCTACTGCCCTTTTTGCCTGTATTTTAATTCTGTCAATCTTTTTTTCCGGGTTCAATTTGCAGTTTTTATATAATAATTCTTTTTGAAATATGGTTTTTATTTCTTCAATCGATTTTTCGGCCTGTCTTCTGCAGGAAGGATCAGTTTCAATGGCTTTTGTGAATGCGTCACGGGCATCCCATAATTTGTTTTCGCCTTTTAAATCAATGCCTTTTTGAATCAGTTCTTCTGCTTCGTTATTAAAATAAGTCAAATCCTTTTTGCAGGTAATTTCATCTTTAAGGATATTTATAATGTTTTCCAATTTGGGATTGAGGTTGTATGCCTTGTCGTAGTTGGAGATGGCTTCGGTGTAGTTTTTTTCCTGTTTAAAAATAATGCCTTTGTTTAAAAATGCTGAGGAATTTTTTTCTATGGCGAGTGATTGGTTAAATTGGTCTTTTGCTTCATTCAGTCGGTTCAGTTTCATCAGACTTGATCCCTTGCCGTTCAGGGCAGTGATGTTGTCGGGTTCAATTTCGAGAATGTCATCAAAAATTTTCAATGCCACGTCGGTGTCGTTTTGCATATAGTAATACGCTTCGTCTATTTTACTTTCAATATATTCTTCTAGCATTCAAATTCCTCACAAATTGGTAGTTAAAAAGAATAAGTGAAATCAAGTTGGTTAGAAAGTATAGGTATTAAGATTCCACTCATTCTTATAGTATTTGCTTTATGAAACTTTATTAATAAATCACATAAAGTAAAAACTTTCACTGACTTTTAATTGGTGAAGACAAAAATAATAATATGATGAAGGTAATGTTTGTATGCACTGCCAACAGCTCAAGAAGCGTAATGGCGCAGGCGATATTTAAGATGATGGCAGGAGAGAATGCTGAGGTCTCCTCATCTGGAATAATGGTCGTAAACGGTAAAAAACCATCCGATAAGGCAACTGCCGTGTGCAGGGCTCATGGTCTTGATGTGGCTGACCACAGGACAACCCATTTCAAGGACTCAAACATTTCACAGATGGATTTGGTCTTGACCTTGGAGATGACTCACAAGGCAAAATTGGAGATTTACTATCCGAATTTGGAAATCAGGACAATCAGGGAGTTTATTGGTGAGTATCCATATGACATTAACGATCCTGCCGGAGGAGATATTGAAGCTTACGAGGCATGCTTTTGTGAAATTTATAGGGCTTTAAAAAAAGTTAATGGAATTTTGTTTGGATAGGTGAGGAATTAAAAAAGATATTCCTCATCTTTAATTTCTTGAATTCTTTCAAGTGTAATTTCGTATTCTTTTGATATTTCTTCAGGAGTGAGTGTTTTTAGAAGTTTCAGGACAAATTTTCGTTCTGTATTTTCACAACCCTGTTTTAATCCTTCTTTTTCTCCTTTTTCAAATCCTAATTCTTTTCCTTTTTTTAATCCTTCTTTTTCTCCTTTTTGTTGTGCTCGGAGTAGTTCTCCTTCAATTCGTGCTGATCGGATTGCTTCTCGCAGGTCATTTGCTTCCATTGCTGACATTTTTAATACCTCAATTACTTTATTAATTTTTTCTTTATTTTTCACGTATTTTCCAGCCCACATTGCTAAACTTCTTCGAAGAATATGTAGCAATCTTTCATCAATTATTAAATTATTGTAGATGTCGATAACCTCTAAAATAGTATCTTCAATCGATTCGTCACTTCGGAATTTTGCCATCCAAATCAAATCCAGGACATCAAAAACATTCACCACTTCTTGGTTATTAATCTTATATTTGATATTATTAATTTTTATTGATTTTTCAATTTCTTTAGTGTTAATCCATATCGGTTTGTATGGCAATGTCGGATTCACATAATCCACCGAAAATTTAGGTATGTTGCCTGTATTGAAAATATACGGCTGAATTTGTCTTCCTGTGGCGGCATGCACTGTTGTAATATATCCGAAATTTCTGCTTAACAGAGGTGGTGTAATAACTACATGATGTTCAATTCCTATTAAGTCCCCATTTTTTCTAATGCGAACGGAATCCAGATTCAGATTCTTGTAAGCAGGAGATAAAAATTTTTCAGGAAAATATCCTTCAATATCTCTAAGTTTAGTCAGATACTCAGGGAATTCTTCTATTTCAACCATGCAAATATTGAAAATCGAATCTTCAGTTGCCCAAACATCCGGAAGCGCATTGTCAACAATTTTTTTAGACATTTTTTTTCACCTCATTAATTTTAATTTAATTAGTTTAATCTTGAATTTTAAACTATATAAATGTTTTATTTTTAATTTGAAACATTTTAAAGTAAATTTTGCAATATTTATGAATAATTGTAGTGATTTAATAAAATTGAACCAATTTAAATGGAATAAATTTTGGTGTCAGTATGTAATTTAATATTGAAAACTAAATAATTTTCTTGAGCAATGATTTTTATCTTTAAAATGCAAGAATACCACGACTTCTTTTAAGTCGTGGATGAATTGCACTATTGGG
>NZ_CAMVTE010000039.1 GCF_947170395.1 uncultured Methanobrevibacter sp.
TGGAAATGTTTTGACGAAACAATATGCATGGCCTAAGAATCTCCAGCTTCTTTAAAGCCGGAGAGGTTCAATCTTATTTGATGTATTATATATGCAATGGTTTTGATGGATGGTTTTAATCCCTCCCCTTTGGGAAGGGAGGTTTGGTTTTGTTAAAAACTGCCAGCGTGTTTTGATGACATATGGAGGATTTTGGCAGTTCTTTACATTAAGTTTTTGTTCAGTTTCCGGCTTCAATGTGATTTTCATTGCATTCAGCTATTTTAACAACGTTTCCTAATATTTCTCCGAATATGTGGATGCCAGGGTTACTTCCTTCATAGGTTGCTGAAGTCATTCCAAGTGTCATTGATCCAGCACTGCATCCTCCAAATGCGCCACATAAGGCATCACTGATTATTAAACTTGCAGCGAGTGTTGCTCTGTCATAGTTTATGTCAAATTTGTGTTCTATGATGAGTCCTGCACTGATGGCTCCTATTCCTGCACCTACTGCCATACATACTGCAAAGCCTGCAACAGGATTTGCTGTAATGATTCCTGCGGCAATGCCTGCGCCGATATAACCAATTGATTGGGTTATCATCATTGAATCATTTAAAAAACTATTTTTTCAACAATGAAAAGGTTTTACAGACAATATTTTAAAAAAAGAAAAAGTTATAGCTTAAAATATTAAGCTATATCGGAATATAATAACCCAACAGCTCTTTGAGCAAAGAATATTAAGTATGGAGTTATTATAATTGAAAGGATTGATAAAATAGGCAAAAAGCCAGTGATAAATGAAAAAATCATCTCGATAACTGCAACAATTATTATAACCAATAGGATTACAATTATTGTCTTACTTATACCAATTCTCATTATGTCTTTTGCAGCTTCAAAAACATTTAAAGCTTCGGTTAAACTGCCAGTATTTGCCAATCTTGCTTCAGCCATTGTTTGAAGGAATAAAAAGATTACAAATACAACTATAGCAACAGTAACTGTGGCAACTAATGACATCATCAAACTGGCAATTGCCTGAGCTAAGCCCTCAGATATAAAAGCTACTGTATTTCCCAGATATATATTAATCATCTGGAGATATGCTTCTTGAGTAACTGCCATAACGTTTCCATAAACATTTGTAATATATCCTGCAACTACAACAATAAAAGCAGGAATTATAAAGTAAACTATTGAAACGATAAAATTATCAAAACCTATAATAAAATTTTGCCACCAATCAAACTCAGGAACTTCATCATCAAGTTCAATTCCTGATTTGATGACACTAACCAAATAACCTGACAATACCCATCCAATTAACATTGAAAGAATTACTGCCATTCCACCCCACATGAAAAGTTCGGGGTTGATAACTCCCAGTACATATGCTGCTGTTCCTCCAACAAAAAATATTCCTGCCACTATTGCCAGCAGCTCATAGATTAATAACATTTTTACATTTTTTGATGGAAACTCAAAAGCATCTTTAATTATTTCTATTGCATCCATATTAACACCATTTAACTTGTTTTATTAGATTCTCCTTTAAAGGATATTAATAATTTATTAAAAATGTAATATTTAAAGTTGTTTAAATATATAGATAATTTATTTAATTTTTATATGCTAGTAACTACAATCTTTAATTATACTTATTATAAATCGGCAAAATGCTGGTTCGAAAATGATTACTTACTAAAATAATGAAGGTATGAACAATGGATAACAAAAAAATTATAATTATAATTGCAGTAATACTTTTAATCATTATTGCTGGTGTTGTTCTGGTAATACTAACTTCACAAAATTATGACAGAATTGATATAACACCAAATGGAACAACCATAGAAGTTCCGGCCAATCAAACGGATTATGATGGAAGTGTTGAGGGTGCCAAAATATGGAATTGGAACAATGGTGTATTGGTTACATACAACAGTCATGAGGATTCAAATTTTATCAAAGTGGGTGAAATGGGATTCAATACTCTGACGGATATAATAAAAAAGGGTGAAAAGCAAGATATTGATGGTTTTACCTGTTATGTGATAAATGCTGATGAATTATTTGAAATTAAGATATTTGACATCGTTAAAGTAAATTATAACGGTAAATTTTATTGCATTCCTTTAGCTAATGAAACTACTGGCGACAATATCATAATCTGCTGCAACAACAAGGACATTGCGGTTCACATGGCCAAATCAGTTGAATATAAAAATGTTTATCCTGTCAATAAGGATTTGGGGGATGTCATTTCCAACGTGGAAAACGTGACTGGAGATTTGTGGTCCATATCAAATGATTATGCAAACAATACCAATTTAAGTAAAATTAGTTCTACGGTGCAGGAAGAAACCGGAATTAATTTGGATAATGCTAAATCTACAATAGAGCAATATACCGGAAAATTGCCTATTTAATGCTAAAACAGTAACTGTGATTGCCATGGAAATAATTAAGCAAAAACAAATCCCAAAAAGAAGTTTAAAAAGAAGTTTGATTGTATTTATTGGAAATGTCCTAGGAATATATCTGATAAGTTTTTTAGGATTGGGGGTCAAAGTCGACCAATTTGATGACATATTGTTTTTAGTATTATTCATCAGTTTTTTTAATACAATACTCTGGCCTATTTTAACAAGAATAACTATGCCTTTTTTAGTTTTAACATTCGGTATGGGAACATTAATATTAAACGGGCTCCTGCTTCAGTTTTTCGCACCTTTATTTGATATAGAAATTAATGGGGCAGCTATGATTCTCGTTCCATTGGCCATGGCTGCCGTTACAACTGTACTGTCCTCATTAATAACAATTGAGGATGACAGTTCATATTACCGGGCTGTTTTAAGAGATGCAGAAAAGAAAAGAAAAACTGAAATTAAAGACTATCCTGGAGTAATAATTGTTGAAATTGACGGGCTTGCCCATGAGGTATTATGTGAAGCAGTCGAAAGGGGGGATATGCCGACAGTCAAGGAAATGATTGACAGTGGCGATTACAGTCTTAGAATGTGGGAAACTGACCTTTCTTCCCAAACCGGTGCAAGTCAGGCTGGAATTCTTCATGGAAATAATGAGGGTATTGTTGCATTCAGATGGATTGAAAAAAGCAATGGCAATCAGATGATGCAATGTTCAGGAATCAGTAAAGTGCCTGAATTAGAAAAGAGAATTTCAGACGGAAACGGATTGCTTGTTGATAATGGAGCAAGCAGATCAAATTTATTTTCAGGAGATACTGACAATGTGATATTTACATTCAGTAAGATTATGGAATTTAAAAAGTTATACAATAAGGCATGGTATTCAGTATTTTCCAATCCAAGCAATTTCGCAAGGATAATTGCTTTGTTTCTTGCAGATATTGTACGTGAAATATGGTCACAAATAATCCATTCAGTAAAAAACATCCGGCCAAGAATCAAACGTGGAATAGTATATATTCCGACAAGAGCCGCTACAAATGTGTTCATGAGAGAAATCAACACTTCAACATTAATTGGGGACATGATGGTTGGAGATATTGACGTTGCATACTCAACATACTTGGGTTATGATGAAATAGCACACCACTCCGGAGTCAGGGACAAAGACGCATGGTATGCATTAAGGGAAATGGACAAGCAAATCAAGCATTTAACCGATGCAAACAAATACTGTCCAAGGGATTACCAGTTTGTAATCCAATCAGACCATGGTCAGACTAACGGCGCCACATTCACCCAAAGATACGGCGAAACATTTGAAGATTTTGTAAAATCATTGCTTCCAGAAGACATGGAAGTCTTTGCAAAACTGAGTTCTGATGAAGACCACTTTGCAGGATCTTCTCCATTTTCAAGAGACAAGAGAAAAATAAAAAAAGAAGAAAAGGAACAAGAAGAATTAAGCGACTCTGAAGTCATTGTATTGGCTTCAGGTAATCTTGCAATGATTTATCTCACACAGTGGAGCCAAAGACTGACATATGAGCAACTCAATGAATACTTCCCAGAACTGATACCGGGCATTGTAAATAACGAGTATGTAGGTTTCATTTTGGTCAAATCTCTAGAACACGGCGATTTGGCTATCGGCAAAAATGGAACTTATTACCTGGACAGCGGTGAGATTGAAGGTGAAAACCCTCTTGAAGGATTTGGAAACAACATTGTAAGACATCTAAAAAGAACCAGTTCATTCGAACATACTCCGGATATTCTGGTAAACAGTTTTTATGATGAAGATGCAGATGAGGTATGTGCTTTTGAAGAACTGGTTGGAAGTCATGGCGGAGCCGGTGGAGACCAATCCAAACCGTTCATACTGTACCCTTCAAGTTGGAATGTTGGTGATGAAGAAATCATTGGTGCTGAAAACATTTATAAGCTGTTAAAAGAGAATTTGGCAGAATTAAAGAAATGATGTTGTTTAAATGCAACTGCAGTAAAGTTAAAATTGGATTGATATTGTCCTATTTTTTATACTGTCGGAATTTGCCAAGTACTTTTGAGCTTTTCATTTCAACGAAATGGTTCTAATTATGTTCATGGTGTATCTATAGTTTCAGTTCCTGCTTGGAAGTAATTTATCAGTTTAGTTTTAAAAATCAGATGCATTATCCTAAATTTAATTTAAAAAATTGGGGTCTGTTTTTTTAGTAACCTTAATTTACTAAAATAGAAACCTTTTTATATGGCCTAAATTAAATAAATATTTAAATAGTATATGAAACTTAATCTTTTAATGATAAATTTATTTAGAGAAGTGAGGTTATTTTATGAAATTTGAAGAAAACGAATCAGTGGAAGATTCTTCACAAGATGTGGTTCTTGAACCGGAAGTAAGTTCTGGTGAAGAGACTAAACATATGTTAGATTATGATAACATAAAAAGCTCACAAGATATAGATGTTCCACCTTTATTGATTGATCAGGTCATTGGACATGAAGAATCCATTGAAACAATTAAAAAGGCAGCAAAACAAAGAAGGAATGTTTTACTCATTGGAGATCCAGGTGTAGGTAAATCAATGCTTGCAAAAGGTATGGCACAAATACTGCCTCATGAAACCTTGCAGGATGTATTGGTCTATCCGAATATGGAAGACAACAACCATCCGTTGGTAAGGACCGTTCCTGCAGGTGAAGGTAAAAAGATAGTAAAAGCCACAAGGGGATCTGCAAAAGGTCATGAAGAGAGAAAAACAATAATTACAATGTTTGCCATAGGTGGAGTTTTAGTAATCGGATTCATGTACGGCAGATTATTAGAATCTATTATTGCGGCCGCTTTAATTTTACTTATCTCAATCCAAATCAAACCTAAAAATAATGCTATGTCTCCAAAACTATTGGTCAACAATGAAGAATCAAGATTTGCTCCATTTATGGATGCAACAGGTGCTCATGCAGGCGCATTGCTTGGAGATGTTCGCCACGACCCATACCAATCAGGTGGTCTTGGTACTCCTGCACATGAACGTGTAGAAGCAGGTATGATTCACAAGGCTAATCGTGGAGTTTTATACATTGACGAAATCGGTACAATGAGCATGAAAACCCAACAGGAATTGTTGTCTGCAATGCAGGAAAAGCAATATGCAATCACCGGTCAGAGTGAAAACTCAAGTGGTGCAATGGTAAGGTCCCAGGCAGTACCGTGTGACTTTGTGCTTGTGGCATCAGGAAACCTTCAGGTATTGGAAGGAATGCACATTGCAATGAGGTCAAGAATCAGAGGATACGGTTATGAAGTATTCATGAAGGACTACATGGATGATACAACTGAAAACAGGGAAAAACTGGTCCAGTTTGTAGCTCAGGAAGTTAAAAATGATGGAAGGATTCCGCACTTTGCACCTGATGCATTGGATGAAATCATCATGGAAGCAAAAAGAAGATCAGGCAAACAGAACGCCTTGACCTTAAGATTAAGGGATTTGGGTGGACTTGTCAGATCTGCTGGTGATGTAGCTATTGAAAAAGGTGAAAATCTGGTAACTGCAGCACATGTTGTTGAAGCTAAAAAATTCGCAAGGACTTTAGAACAGCAAATAGCTGACAGATCAATCATTCAAAGAAAAGACTACAGTATGGTATCTGCTGAAGGTGGAAGAGTCGGTCTTGTAAACGGTCTTGCAGTAATTGGGGATAGAAGTGGAATTGTTTCACCAATCGCCGCTGAAGCTGCTCCGACACAATCCAAAAACGGTGGTCAAATCATTGCTACTGGCAAATTGGGTGAAATCGCACGGGAATCCGTTCAAAATGTAAGTGCATTAATCAAAAAATACACAAACAAGGACATTTCCGATTATGATATTCACGTTCAGTTTATCCAGACTTACGACGGTGTTGAAGGTGATTCAGCCAGTGTAAGTATTGCAACTGCTGTAATATCTGCTGTTGAAGATATTCCAATCGATCAGACCGTAGCATTGACAGGTTCACTGAATGTCCGTGGAGATGTAATGCCTATCGGTGGAGCGACAGCCAAAATCGAAGCTGCGGCAGAAGCTGGAATGAAAAAAGTATTGATTCCGAAATCAAACTTAAAAGATGTTATGATTGAGAAGAAATACGAAGAGATGATTGAAATCATTCCAACCGAAACCTTGAGTGATGTTTTGGAAAACATTTTAATCAGCGGTTCCAAAAAGGACAAGCTCATTGAAAAAATGAAAAACATCGGTTCAAAAGTTGCCGAAAAAGTTCCACAAACAACAATTAATAATCCAACTACCAACTAGTTGGGTTAATTTTTATTCTTTTTTTATTTTAAACTATTTTTTGCATTAATTTCTTTTAAACAATAATTTTTTATAGTATTTGTTAATAATATATTAACCATGGTTGGAACTGTTAAATTTAATATTGCAAAAATATCTGGAAAAGTTGCATGTCAACTTGCTAAATACGGCCCTGGAAGTGGAGGAACATACCCTGGGCATGTCTTTACAAAAATAGGTGGTCAGGAATCTATTGCCAGACTTGCTTCCGGTTTGAAAATCGGTTCAGTTTTGATAACCGGAACCAATGGTAAGACAACCACAACTACTCTTCTGATAAAACTGATGTCAAAGGATATTCAGATTAGAAGAAGCTATGAAAACAATATTTTAAATTCAATTGCTACAGCTCTTTTAAGTCAAAAGGGTGATTTGGGAATATTTGAATATGGAATTCGTGATTTGGCTCATGGAATTCCTGATACTGTTCAAAGACTGATTAATCCTATCGGTGTTGTCTACACAACAATCTCTCAGGAACATACTCAGGTTGCAGGTGTTAGAAATCCTTTCGAAGACTACTATAAGGCCAAGAAATTGCTTTCACTGGGCATGAAAAGGGGAGTTGTCGTAACCAATTGTGACGATCCGAGAACTGCATTGATAGGTCTTGATAAGCAAAAAGATGTAACGGTCAACTATTACGGTATAGAAACTGATATAATTGAAGACATTGGTGACAATACCATAGAATGTCCGAAATGCGGCAAGCAACTTGATTATTCTCATTTTTATTTGAACCACAGGGGAGTTTATACCTGTGAATGTGGATTCAAACGCCCTGAGGCAAATGTAAAACTGACTGATGTTGAATTTGGTTCAGCTTCATGGGATTTAACCATTGAAGGGGATTTGTTCAACTATACTGCATCCAGAAATATTAAATTTAACCTAAAGCTTACAGTACCTCCATTCGGTTTTCACAACATTTACAATACATTGGCTTCAATAACTGCCTATGCAACATTCACTCCGAAAGTTGAAAACATTGAAACCACAATCAAAGATGTGTTCAACAACCTTGACATGTCCTTCATTCCGCCTGGAAGGTTTGAAGTGGTTGACATCGGAGGAAAATTCGTTGGTTTGGGTCAGGGAGACAATGGTGATGCGCTTAAAATCAATGCAATGTTCATGAAGCAGTTTGTAAAAGACGAACCGCTGGAGTTTATCTATACGACTCCTGATGAAAATGAGGAGGAAATCTTTGAAGACCACTATGAAGTTGTAAAAAGCATGAATCCTGCCCATGTTATTGTGGTTCCAGGAAGACAATCCATAAAAAAGGCAGAGGAATATTACAATATAATAAAACAGGATTTCCCTGATGCCGAGTTTTATCCGTTAAGTTATGATGAGATGAATGTCAGAATTGAAAAGTTAAATGAGCTTGCAAGAAATTCAGAATATGAATATGTCATCATGACAGGTTGCGGTGAAGAGCAGGCGATGTGGGAAGAAATCAAAAAGAAAATGATTAATAGATAATTTTCTTATCTATTATCTCACTTATTTTTTTAAAGAAGTCTAATTCGGACGGTTTAATTTCCTTAAATGAAGCATCAATGCTACAGCCACACAAATCGCAGCTTCCAATGATGAATTCGTTTGAATCTTTTTTTAGAAGAATTCCGAAAACCCTTTCCTTTTCATTGGCATATTCGTCAAATTCTTCCTGTGTGAGTTTCAAATTGAAATCTTGATAGGAATAGATGTCGCATTCATTTATTACTGGGATGAAAGCATACATTCCGAAGTTTAGAAATACATTTTTGTGTTTTAAAATTTTTAGAATCTTTTCTTCAAAAGAATCATCTTTTTTGATGTCAAATTGGTCAAGTTCGTCAATGTTGTTTGAGCCCATGAAGTAATCATCGTGAATTACTGTAGCCACCAAATCTGGGTCTACATAATTATCACAGGAAGCCCTAATATTTTTAATGGTTTCTTCAATTCTCATCAAATAATGCCTCGTATTTTTCACATAATGAGATTACCTTTTCAATGTATTCGATTGTGTTGACCCAATCTATAGGTATTTCATCAAAACCATAATAAATTCCTGCAAGTCCTCCGCAAATGGCTGCTGTAGTATCGCTATCTCCACCCAAATTCACAGCTTTCAGGACTGCATCCCTGTAGTTGTCGGTTGTCTTCAAACAGAAGATTGTACTTTCAAGTGAGTCGATTACATATCCTCCACTTCTTATCTCACCTGTCCAGTCATCGTCAAAGATTCTTTGGAAATGTTCAATTTCCTCATTTTCTTTATAATATTCTTTTATTTTATCGCAGGAATTTTTAATATGCTCGTCAATTGTCAAATCGTTTTTAATCATTGATTTTGCAATTTCAATGTATAGTACGCAGGCTATTTTTGATCTGTAATGGGCGTGTGTAAGTCCTGAAACGTTTTCGACAGTTTCATAATCGATATCGGGAATAAAAGCAAGAGGCAGGATTCTCATTAGAGATCCGTTTCCGTTGTCTCTTGGCTGGCTGCCTCCACATTTTATGGCCTCTTCGCCATTAAGATATCTTACCAAACCGTTACGTGTTGTATTTCCAATATCAAAAGTATCGTGCTGGCTGTATTTGCCGTTTTGCCACCATTGGATGAACTCTTTCATTATGTCATCATAATCCACAGTTTGTTTATTTACAATGCTTGACATTGTAGCTATTGCCATTGAAGAGTCATCGGACCATGTTCCTGCAGGCTTATTGTAGGTACCGTATTCTCTCATGCCAATAACGGGGTCGGCTTCAAGTTCTTCTCTTGAGTAAAACTCTACAGGAACCCCTAAAGCATCCCCGACAATTAAACCAATCATTCCATCTTTAACTTTCATGATTAATAATATGATTGTTAATGTTATTAATAATGTATGTTGAAAAGTTATTTTAATGAATTCGAACATAATGTTTAGCAATGATTTTCAAAACAGAAAACCTTACCTTAAGGCCCTGGAGGGATTCGGATGCCGAATGTTTATATCATTTTGCAAAAAATCCGAATATTGGTCCGATAGCGGGATGGCCGCCTCATGAAAGTGTTGAAGACAGTTTGAATATTATAAAAACTGTTTTTTCCAAAAGGGAAACTTATGCAATCGTCAGGTATGATATTCCTATAGGATGTGTTGGGCTTCTGTTTCATCCGGATACCAATCACTGGTGGGGTGACGGCTCAGCCGAGCTTGGCTATTGGGTGGCTGAAGAGTTCTGGGGAAACGGATATGCCGTTGAAGCATCTGAGGTTTTAGTCAAAAGGGCATTTGATGAGTTGGGCGTAAAGCAAATCTATGCATCATACAGAGTTGAAAACAGCCAATCAAAAAGAGTTTTGGAAAAATTGGGCTTTAAATATTACTCCGAACTTACCAATGAAAATTATAGGAATGAATTTTTCAAAGAAATAGCAATGATTTTGGAAAAATAATTTATATCATAAGATATTAACTTTAATCCATGGTAAGAATTTGTAAAAAATGTGGATTTCAAAATCAGGACGACTATGATTATTGTGCCAAATGCGGCACTCCACTTGTTGAAGGACTAAAGCAAAAGCAGGTCTATGTATATCATGCAAAACAGCAGTCTGAAATCAACAGAAAAGCCATTATTTTATCATATATTGTAACTATTTTTCTCTCATGGAGCGGATTTGTAGTAAGTTTATTTGCAAAAAATTCAGCTCTTGCCACATTCACGTTTTTCGGATTTTTCATGCCGTTTTATCTGGTGCAGTCAAAACACCCTACAATCAAAAGGCATGGTATAATTCAAATGTTCATCTCATTGGTTGGTGTTGCACTCTCATTTTATGTGATGTTACGATAAAAAAAGAAAAAGGGAAATTAAACGAAATGGAATTGGATATTTCCCATTAATGTTTGTATTGGAATTTGCAATATGTTTATGTTTGCATTGCTCATTGCAGTTCCAAGTGCATCTCCTCTTGACATTGTTCCCTGAACATTACCGCTGCCGGCATAACCGTTGTATGCGTCATTTGCACGTGTATTGTCTATAATGTCTGAACCGAAAATGGCTTCCGCAGCATCATTGTTGACTCCGATGATTACATGCGGGGAGTAATGGTATGTGTATTCCATAATGTCCTTTGCAGCGCCATACGGATTGTCAGGATCAATCATGTGAATATTGTGCAATGTTTCTCCGTTTGCATTGTATGAACTTCCAGGATAAACCCATTCAAAACCACCTAGCATACTAAATGAGGCCGCCATATCAACACCAGGGGTTCCTTCTTCAGCATCTTCAGCAATTATTAAAACTGGACTTACAGCTGTTGATGCCAAAGCCGCAACAATTATTAAAACAATTACTATAAGAACGGCAGTTAATTTTTTCATGATTAGATTTTATAGTCAATTATTATATTAATACTTAACTTTTTTAATTATCAAAGACATATATAATTTTAATATAATTTTATTGGTGATATTGTGATTATTGGTGGTTCAGCTTCTCAAGATTTGGCAGCACATGTGGCACGTGAACTTGGCGAAGAATTATGTTATGTTGAAACTAAAAAGTTTCCAGATGGTGAAAGATATTTAAGAATCAATGGTGAAATTTCAGACGAAGTTACAGTTATTCAATCCACAGGTTATCCTCAGGATGAAAATCTGATGGAATTATTATTTATTATAGCTAATCTTAAGGATTTGGGTGCTAAAAAGGTTCGTGCAGTTGTTCCATATATGGGATATGCAAGACAGGAAAAACGTTTCAATCCCGGTGAGACAATTTCCGCTAAAATCATCTGCGAATTGATTCAGGCAGCCGGTGCAGATGAGTTCATTACATTCAATATCCACGAGGAATGTGTCCTTAACTTCTTTGACATTCCCGCAAGAAACATCTCAGCAATGCCTGCGATTGCGGAATTTTTAGATAAGACAAGTGAAGATAATCTATTGGTTATTGCTCCGGATAAGGGAGCATATGGGTTTGCTCAGGAAATCTCCGAAATCATTGGATGTGACTGTACCTATTTAACCAAAGTCAGGTTGGGTCCCGATAAGGTGGAAACCAAAATCGTGGATGTAAGATGTGACAGTGAAAGTGAAAATACAGTTAATGTTGATTCCGTTAAAGGTAAGCATGCAATAATCATTGATGATATTATTGCAACTGGCGGAACAATCGTAAATGCAATAAACATTTTAAAACAATACGGAGCTTCATCAATTGACGTTTGCTGTGTACATCCGATTCTAACCAATAACGGTGCAACAAGAATATATTCTGCAGGTGCACAAAAAATAATCGGTACAAACAGTTTGTCTTCAGACACTTCACGTGTATCTCTTGCAAAATCCATTGCAGATGCTTTGAGGGATTAGAATGGATAAGGAACAGCTTAAAAAGGAAATGACAGACAAATCAAATGAGATTCTTCAAAAGTATTCTGAAATGGACGTCATGGAAACCGTATCCGTAATGAATATGGCTACCAAAACAGTGTTTTTAGGTTCTCTTAAGGTCTATAATACTGAAGTCCTTCCAAACATCATAAGAGATCTGGAAAAGGAACTGAAAGGCTATGGGGAACTTGTCATAAGGGATCAGAGGGTCACTCCGTGCTGTTCTCCAAGTTACATGCACGTTAGTTTTAATATCACAATCACAAATTAGGTATCATGAAGGAATTCAAGTTAAAGTCACCCTACAAACCATTGGGCGATCAACCAAAAGCCATTAACTCTCTGGCCGAGGGTATAAAAAAGGGAATAAAGGAACAGACTCTTTTGGGAGTAACAGGTTCTGGAAAGACATTTACAATGGCTAATGTCATTGAAAAGGTTCAAAAACCCACTCTGGTCATCTCCCACAACAAGACTTTGGCGGCACAGCTGTATGAGGAGTTCAAGGAATTTTTCCCGGACAATGCTGTAGAGTATTTTGTCAGCTATTATGACTATTATCAGCCGGAGGCTTATGTTCCCCGAACAGACACATTCATCGATAAGGAGGCTTCAATCAATGATGATATTGACATGATGAGGCACTCCGCAACACAGTCACTGTTATCAAGGGATGATGTCATCGTTGTAAGCAGTGTCAGCTGCATTTACGGTATCGGTTCGCCTGAAGATTACGGTGAATTTGCCTTCGGAATTGCAGTCGGAGACATTTATGACAGATCTGAAATTCTTAAAAGACTTGTTTTCATGCAGTATGAGCGAAATGACATTGAATTTGACAGAGGTCATTTCAGAGTAAGGGGCGATGTAATAGAAATAAACCCTGTTCATGGAACACCTCCGATAAGAATTGAACTTTTCGGCGATGAAATCGATGCAATCAGCATTATCGACAAGATTACCGGCAAAAAGCAGGAATCTCTTCAAAGATACATGATTTTCCCTGCAAAGCACTTTGTGGTTGGTCAGGACAAGATGGATACCGCTATTGCAAATATCTCTCAGGAGCTTGATGAGAGATTGAATGAACTTAATCTGACCGGAAAATTATTGGAAGCCCAAAGACTTGAGCAGAGAACCCGTTTTGATATAGAGATGCTTAGGGAGATGGGATACTGTCCGGGTGTAGAAAACTATTCAATGCATCTTTCAGGGCGTCAATGGGGAGAAAAACCATACTCACTTTTAAAGTACTTCCCGGATGATTTTTTAACAATCATTGACGAGTCCCACGTTACAGTTCCTCAAATCAGGGGAATGTATAATGGTGACCGTGCACGTAAGGAAACCCTGGTTGAATATGGGTTCAGACTGCCTTCAGCTAAGGAAAACAGGCCTTTAAGATTTGATGAATTTGAATCATCAGTCAATCAGGTCATTTACGTATCCGCAACACCTGCCCAATATGAGCTTGCAAAATCAAGAAATGTTGTAGAGCAAATCATCAGACCTACAGGTCTGGTTGACCCTGAAGTTATAATACGTCCGGTAACAGGTCAGGTTGAAGATCTCCTTGAGGAAGTGAGGGCAACAGCGGAAAAAGACGAAAGGGTTCTTGTTACCACACTCACCAAAAGGATGGCTGAGGATTTAACTGACTATTATGCAAGGATAGGCGTTAAGGTAAGGTACATGCACTCCGAAATCGACACTCTTGAGAGAATTGACATTGTGGATGATTTGAGACGGGGCAAATTTGATGTGCTTGTTGGTGTTAATCTGCTTCGTGAAGGCCTTGATTTGCCTGAAGTGTCACTGGTAGCCATTCTTGATGCCGATAAGGAAGGGTTTTTAAGAAATGAAACCTCTCTCATTCAGACCATAGGGCGTGCGGCAAGAAACGTTAACGGCCGTGTAATAATGTATGTGGATGACATGACTGATTCCGTTCAAAATGCATATGACATTACGCTTAAAAGACGTAAACTCCAGATGAAATACAATGAGGTTCATGGTATCACTCCAAAATCCACTCAGAGAACCCTTAAAGAGAAACTTGCAGAAGAGGATGAAAAATACAAGGGTATCGGTACTGATATTACTAAAATGCCTAAGGATGAACTTCGTTTGCTTATTAAGGATTTGGAAAGGGACATGAAGGATGCCGCTGCAAGACTTGACTTTGAAAGGGCTGCAGATTTAAGAAATAAGCTCTATGCATTGAAAGGATTTGATAAATAGCTTCTTTTTTTGTGTTTTTTTCATACAGTCGCACTTCAAAAACCATTAAGGATTATTTTTTACAAAATTTTTTTATAAAATATTATTTGTCAAATGCTCTCTCTCAAATACTATATAAATGATTTTGTTCTAATATAATATAACTAAATTAAGGAGATAACTATGGAGTCTAAAAAACAGATTGTCATCAAGGGTGCACGTGAGCACAATCTACAGAATATTGATGTAAGTGTCCCCCGTGATGAATTTATTGTAATTACTGGTCTTAGTGGTTCAGGTAAGTCTTCACTGGCGTTTGATACAATATATGCTGAAGGACAGCGTAGATATGTTGAATCACTTTCTGCCTATGCAAGACAGTTTTTGGGTCAGATGAAAAAGCCTGAAATGGAATCAATTGAAGGATTGTCTCCGGCAATTTCAATAGACCAAAAAACCACAAGGGAAAATCCGAGATCAACAGTAGGAACAATTACCGAAATATACGATTATTTAAGATTATTATATGCAAGAATTGGAATTCCGCACTGCCCTAACTGTGGAAGGGAAGTTTCACAGCAAACAATCGGCCAGATTGGTGATGCAATCATCGAAGAGGGTGAAGGAATCAAAATACAAATCCTCTCACCAATTGTTCGTGACAAGAAAGGCCAATTCAAGGATGTTTTGGATGATTTGAGAAACAAAGGGTTTGTCCGTGCACGCATTGACGGCGAGATAAGGGATTTGGATGAGGATATTGAACTTGCCAAAACCTACCGCCACAATATCGACGTTGTTGTTGACAGGCTTAAAATCAGACATGACGTTGACTTTAAAAGGAGACTGGTGGACTCTCTTGAAACCGCTTCCGAGTTTTCAGAAGGTCTCATCACAGTTCTGTTTGATGACGGCGAGGAATATGAAAAAAAATACTCAGAGCACTTTGCATGTGTTGACTGCGGAATCAACTTCGAAGAGCTGACTCCGAGGATGTTTTCATTCAACGCACCTCAGGGAGCATGTCCTGAATGTAACGGTATAGGTTCCAAAATGGAGATTGACCCTGATTTAATCGTTCCCGATAAGACTTTAACCTTAAACGAAGGGGCCATAGCTCCATGGTCAAAGTCATCAAAAAGGGAAAACTATTATTATCAAATGCTTGAGGCAGTCTCAAAACACTTCAATTTCAGTATGGATGTGCCGTTCAATGAACTGGATAAGGAATATCAAAATACAATCCTTTACGGATGCAATGACAAGATTCCATTTACATTTAAGAGAAGAAACAAGTCATACATGGTAAACCGTAAGTTTGAAGGCGTCATTCCAAGGATGGAGAGATTATACATTGAAACCAAGTCAAACTATTCAAGAAAATACCTGTCAAAATTCATGAGCGACAGGAAATGTCATGTCTGTGATGGAAAAAGGCTAAGGCCTGAAGTGCTGGCGGTAACCGTTGGAGGCAAATCAATCATTGACGTGTGTGATTTGGCCATTAAGGATTCATATCAGTTCTTCCAGGATTTGGAACTTACTGAAAGGGAAAATTTCATTGCAAGGGAAGTTTTAAAAGAAATCAAGGAACGTTTAAGCTTTTTGGTTGAAGTGGGGCTTGATTATCTGTCAATGTCAAGGTCTTCCGGTACATTGTCCGGTGGTGAAGCTCAAAGAATCCGTTTGGCAACACAGATTGGTTCGGGTCTTGTCGGTGTTCTCTACATTTTGGACGAACCTAGTATAGGACTTCACCAAAGGGATAACATCAAACTCATTGAAGCTCTTAAAAGGCTTAAGGATTTGGGAAATACCTTGGTTGTCGTTGAGCATGACGAGGAAACAATACTTTCTGCAGACCATGTTGTAGACATCGGTCCGGGTGCCGGTGAGCATGGAGGTAAGGTTGTAGCTCAGGGAACACCTCTTGATATCATGTCAAATCCGGATTCAATTACCGGTCAGTACATATCAAGACTTAAAAAGATTGACATTCCAAAAGAACGCCGAAAGGGCAATGGTCTGTTTATCCAGATAAAGGGTGCAGCTCAAAACAACCTCAAACACATTGATGTTGAAATTCCGTTGGGCAAGTTTACCTGCGTTACCGGTGTCAGCGGTTCTGGAAAAAGCAGTCTGATTAATGAAATCCTCTACAAGGGAGCCAAAGGCCAGCTTTCCAACAAATTCACTTTTGCAGGTAAATACGATAAGATTGAAGGGCTTGAAAACATTGACAAGGTAATTGCAATTGACCAAAAACCTATCGGAAGAACCCCAAGGTCCAACCCTGCAACATATACAGGTGTATTTACAGACATCAGGGACCTGTTTGCAAACACTCCGGAGTCAAAGGCAAGAGGATACAAACCGGGAAGGTTTTCATTCAACGTTAAGGGCGGAAGATGTGAAGCATGTTCTGGAGACGGTATTGTGCAAATAGAAATGCACTTTTTGGCTGATGTCTATGTGCCTTGTGAAGTTTGCGGCGGAAAGAGATACAATGAGGAGACCCTGGATATCAGATACAAGGGCAAAAACATCTATGAGGTTCTTGAGATGACTGTCGAAGAGGCACTGGAGTTCTTTGAAAACATTCCAAAAATTACCAAAAAGCTTCAGACACTCTACGACGTGGGACTTGGCTATATGAAAATCGGCCAGCCTGCAACAACACTCTCCGGTGGTGAAGCCCAAAGAATCAAGCTTGCCAAGGAACTTTCAAGGACAAGTACAGGCAAAACTTTGTATATATTGGATGAACCGACTACAGGTCTTCACTTTGCAGATATCAAAAGGCTTTTGGAAGTGCTTGCCAGATTGACTGATTCAGGTAATTCCGTTGTTGTAATCGAGCATAATTTGGATGTTATCAAAACCGCAGACCACATTATTGATTTGGGTCCCGATGGCGGTGACGGAGGTGGCGAGGTAATAGCTACCGGAACACCTGAAGAGATAGCCAAAGCCGGAACATATACAGGAGAGTTTTTAGAGCGAATGCTTGATGAAAACATAACTCCTTATGCAAAAGAATTGGTTCAGGATATAGGAAAATAATTCTTTCTTATATCAATTCCTTATTTTTTTATTTTTAATTTTACTTAATTATTTAGCTTTTTTAAAATTATCTAAACATTCATTATATGAAATTCTGTTTTTTCTGGAAATTTTTAACTAAATTTAAATATCATTTCAAATAACTTATAATCATTGGAATTAGTAAAGTATATATACCATCAATTATACTTTTCCTAATACAATTATCATTTCAGGTGATAGCGATGAGAGAGTTATATGAAAAAATGATTAACGAATCAATGGCTGCTCAAAAGGCAGACATTGCAGTTATATCCGAAAACAGATACAATGACTTTAAAATAGCTGATGCAAAACCATATGCTGACGCTGTGGCAAACATGACTGCACTTGACAACCAGGCTGAATCCGTAATCAACCTGCACAAGGACTCTGTCAAAAACCATTTTGAAATATTGTCTTCCATTACAGACACTTTAAAATGTGAGGATGATCCGTTCATCGAACACTTCCAAACCCCTCCGGTATTGGAAATCCTTTGTGAAGAGGACGGTGAATTTGCTGACAGTGTAGACAAATTCATTCAGGCAATTGCAGATAATGAAGCAATCGTTGCCAAGGAATCCATTAGAAGATATGGTGGATTTTACGGACCTACCTGTGTGGTTGACTTTGCTTTGATGCCTGGAAGTACAAGTAATGTGGTAAACCAGATATTGCAGAAAACAGACATTCCGGTAGCTCACAAGCAGGCAATCCTGTCCGCCAAATCATGGGGTATGAACACATCCTACGGTATAGGGGATGCATTTGCAAATGCAATCGAAGCCGGCGCAACTGCTAGTGAAGCAACAGAAAAGGAAATCGCAACCCTTCAAAACATCTACAAAAACCCTATTGAAGCACAGGGAGAGCTGATGGATGATGCTGACCACACATCATTTGATGTAAGGGATTACATGAACAAATACAAAAAGGCAATGACAGCCACCGTCAAAGCGGCAATGGATGATGGCGTGCACTACGGAAACATTGTAACCGTACCTGCTTACTGTGTTGGGGATATCGGACACCACATCGGTCAGTCAACCTACAACATGTGCAAGGATGATGTGACATTGGCAATTGTTCAGGCAACAGCTGAAGTAATCGGTTCAACTTTAACATCCAACCTCGATAATTACAAATCAGAATTTGATGTGTTGAAATTGGCTACAGGTTCATCTGCATGTGCAACTGAATTTATATTGGAACTTGACGGATTTAACGCACCGATGGTTGTAGATCTGTTTTCAA
>NZ_CAMVTE010000040.1 GCF_947170395.1 uncultured Methanobrevibacter sp.
ACTTTATCATGCATTTTTTCATTAAAACATGGATGTGCTTTAGTTATATGTGCAAATCTTGAACCTTTATGTTCAGCCATAATATCACTTCTCCAAAAATATAACTCCTGTTAATTTGTATTGATACGAACGAATATATAAAGTTTTCTATCTGCCATTATTTAACTCATCAATATACTCATTGGCTTTTTCAATCCATGCATCAGCAATTAATTCATCGGTAGCCACGACTGCGACAATATCCTCTGTCGACATGTCTTTAATTATTTTAAAACCTTCAGGGAGTATCCTAAAGATTGCATCATAGATTCTCCTTTGTAAGTTTGAGTGTGGATCATCGACAATTATTGTTTTTAAATCTGAATGGTCACCTTCAATTTCAAGCTGATATCTGTTTGGCTGGTAGATTTCATCCCTTGAAAATCTCATCCACAATTGCTTTAAAATATTTGGAAGGTAGTTTTCATCATCAATGATAATTCTTGTAATGTCTTCAGCTTTAACATAAGACAAATTAGCGACCTCTTCAAAAGTGATTGCCTTTGAAGTTTTTCTCATTTTAATGGCTAAGACAAATACAGGGTCATCAGGATTAACATAAGCTTTCAAATCATCAACAGAACTTCCTAAAACCAAATCCTGAAATATTTGCTTTATGATGATTTCATAAACTTCTGCACCTTTTTCATCATAGCATTCAACTAACATCAAATCACCCTAAAATTACATTTATTTGTTATCTTGTCTGTGTCCCATTCCAGATACTAAAAGAGCAGCCCCTACAGCCCCAATATGTTGAGAGTATTCAGGAACAATAACTTCAATTCCACCCAAGGTTTCACTTACCGCTTCAACAAGTCCGGAAATCAGACTTGTTCCACCTACTTGAATTAAAGGTTCACGGATGTCAATTTCCTGAAGTTGCTGTTCATAAACCTGTTCTGATACGGAATGACATGCAGCTGCAGCAACATCAGCTTTTGAACCGCCTGCCGCAAGTGTAGTAACAAGGTCCTGAATACCGAATACAATACAGTAGGAATTCAGCATTGCTTTTCTCCAGTCACCCTGTACCGCAAGAGGACCCAATTCGGTAATGTCCACATCCAACCTACGGGAAGTCATATCCAAAAATCTTCCGGACGCACCGGCACATATACCACCCATAGTAAAGTTGTCCGGAATACCATTGTTAACAGTAATCACCTTGTTATCCATACCACCAATATCTAATACGGTAGCTTCTCCTTTTTGACAATCTGCAAGATAAACTGCCCCTTTTGCATTGACAGACAATTCCTCTTGTATGAGTTCAGCACCAAATTCCTGACCCATGGTGAACCTACCATAACCTGTGGTACCAATACCATCCAAATCATCCCAATCGTAATCGGTTTGTGAAAATGCTTCAGCAGCAGCTGTTTTAGCAGATTCAATGATGTCTTTAGTGGATGTCCAACCGGTTCCAATAACCTGGTTATTTTCCATAAGAACAGCTTTTGTTGTGGTTGAACCGGAGTCCAAACCAAGAGTAAGTCCTTCCTGTTTTTCACGGGCAAGAATACTTCTACGAGTTACTGTGGTAGCTAATGCTTCCATACGGATAAACAATTCATCAGCTTTTGTTCTCTCAGTGAATGAATAAGTTACAACTGGAATACGAGTATTGTTTTGGATAAAACGTCTGACTTCATTTCTAACCAATGCAGCTTCGGCACATCTAAAACAGGTTGCAATAAATACTGCATCAGGTTTGGATCTGCCTTCAACAATAGCCATAGCTCTTGCAATCATTAATTTCAAACTTGAACTTTGAGCTGAAAATCCAAATTTTTCATAAGATTCATCAATGTAATCCAAATCGATTTCAGGAAGAACAATTTCTGCACCAAATTTGTTTGCTGCCTTTTCAATTTCCTTTTGAATTCCACTATATTCTGTTCCACATGAAACTAAAGCAATTTTAACCATATTATTATTCCTCCTCAGCAGTTTCTTCTAGTGAATCTACAAATTCATTTATTTTATTTACCATAACATATGTTTCATCCTGATTGGTAGGATAATCCAATTCCAGAACTGGAATATCTTTGTTTCTAAGTAAGAATATTGAAAGTTCATTAGTTCTTGCACAACCAATACATCCGAAACCGTAAGGTGCACCATCAACAACAATTGCTGCTTCCGCTTCATCTATAAGCGGCCCTATAATGGACATTCTTCCACGAACACCTGAAGGAACTTCAATTGCAGCATATTTAAGACCTTTAATAGGGTCGTCTTCAGTAATGTTCATTGGTGGAGAATCAATTTCCGGATCTTTGATTTTTTGTCTAATTTGTTTTTGAAGAACTAAAGGAGTATGACCTTTCCTTTCAAGTAAATCTGCCAAAATTAATGAGTTTGGAGGATAAACAGCTATTTTAACCATATTTTCACCTATTCTTTATTTTCTAAACATTCATTCATGATTTTTTCAAATTCGTCAACGTCAATTGGTTTTTTCTCTTCTAATTCCACTTCTTTTGGATTTTCCAAAGCTTCTGCAACAAAACCAAGAATTCTGTATTCTTTTTCCATCTGGTGGAATCCTTCCCTAGGTCCGAATCTGTGACCTCTGCATCTTCTAGGGTCTCCGGGAGCAAAACCTCTTTCCTTAGTGAAAATGTGATTTGGGTCAAGCTTTCTTATTTCCTCAATAGCTTTGTAAACATCTTCACTTTTACCACTGATCATTGATCCGTAGCAAGTGTTCTTTATAGTGAGCGGCAAATCAAGCAAGTGGAACTCACTGACAATTTCCTGTTCACTTACATGAGCTCCAGGCCCAATAAAAATCATTCTAGTAATTACATCAGGGTCCCAATCCTCTTTACCCAAATCAGGACTCATTGTTAGATTCTGTGACATAAACTACAACTCCCTCTTTTAACTTTTCAAGATAATCATAATCGGAAACAATTTCGCCAACAATATTTGTTGCTCCAAATGTTTCAGCGGTAGGTCCAAATTCCACATTATCTTCAAATCTCACACCAATCAAACCAGCACTTTTTGCAGACATGTTTGTAATACCGATTTGGCCTCTAATAACCTTGTCCACAGGGTTATTTTCAGGGATTAAACCTTTTGCGGCTTTCGTATCTCCTTCAAAAATAACTATATGCATACCCGGCACGGCAAAGTGAACCTTAATCTGACCAACAGGGTTTTCCATAAGACCGGATAAAAGTTTGAAATATCTGACAGACCTTGGTGCATTATCAGCGAATTTAATTTTACATATTTCTTCTTTTTTAATAGATTTTGTTATTACCTGACCTTCTCTTAGGATATCGATTGTATGTTTTGGATTCTGCTCGATGACAATAGCATCATCGTCAATCAATCCATCTATTAAATGTTCAACACCTGCTTCGGATAATAGTTTTGAAGCATTTGCCTGAGTTTGATTTAATAATACTAATCTTTGCTGTTCTGATTTAACAGTAATGAAATCGTTTTCTTTGGCTATATCAATTAGCTCCATACCTTTAACAATCTTTCCAACAGTTGTGTGGTTTGGAGTTAAAACCCTGTTTTCACGATAAATGAAAATTTTTCCTACACCTTGTCCTTCATTTCTGACAGTAATTGTTCCTCTAAGTCTTTGAGTGGTATTCTCCTTAGGTTTGTCAAGACCTTCCAAGTCATAAAATCCTAAAAATGACTCACTGTCAAAAGAAACCTTGATTCTGCCATCTTTAATTATGGAAAACAGATGTTCCACGCAAACCGGAGAATCCTCATCTATATCAAAAGAAATATATGTATATAATTCATTGCCTTCTTCAAGAATAGTGCTCAAATCAGAAGTTGATGCGCTATCCGTTGATGTGCTTCTCTCGATAATCGGTTCGATGCCTGTTACGGTATCATCATCAGTAAGGTTTTCCAAAGTTTTTTTACCACCAATAACACGGGCAAATATACCCTTGTTGTATGGAGGGACACTGTAAACATTGGTTGTATTCTCCTTAAGCATTATCAAATGAGTAGACTCATTACTAAAACTAGATAAACTTAAAACAACATCTCCCTCATAATACTTGTATTCATCAGAAGTAGGTTCCAAATCAGTTACAATAGGTCCGATAGCAACTTCAGTAGGAGTTGACCATCTTATATCCAAATCGACAAATTCCTCATATTGACTTTTCCATACATCAATCAAAGGCTTTGCCTCTTCAGATTCATCTAGTTTGATGATTATAGAACCCTTATTTGTTTTAATTTTATATTTGCTTATATTTTTCTCAAGTTCCTTTTTACCTTTAATCAAACAAACAATACTACCAGGAGTATATGGGGCGTTGGTTTTGTCAATTACGTCCTGTATTGAAGAACCTTCCGCCACGTCTATTTCTTCTCCATTAATTTTAATTAACATACAATCTCCTAATAAGAATTTTTAATATTATATATTTATAATTTCACTATATTAAATAATTATTTATTTTAAATTCAAAAATTATATTAACACATGATGATAACAATATTATAAGGAGGGAAAACTATGACCATTACAAAAAAACATGTTCTTTGTTTGGCAATAATATTTATACTTGCTCTTGGAGCCATGTCAATAGCCAGCGCATACACCGGAACTGGCTTTTCCCACAACATTCCAAGCTCCAAGTATTCGGATGTGTCTGCATCAGATATTTTAAGCAAATATTCCAACACCAACTGCCATGTCGAAAAAACAGGAGTCTGTACAAAAGTGGTTGATGGAGATACCATTTACTTGGACACTGGTGAAAAAGTGCGTCTGGTTGGCGTCAATACCCCTGAAAGAGGCGTTGAAGGGTATATTACCTCGAAAAATTTTGTTCAAAAACTCTGTTTAAACAAACAGGTAGGTCTCGACGTTGACGATTCAAAACACACAGACCGTTATGGACGTACATTGGCCGTTGTTATTGTTGACGGCAAAAATCTAAACGAAATGCTTTTAAAAGAAGGCCTTGCAGAAATCATGTACATGCCGCCAAGCGAATTTTATCCATACAGTTGGGCAAACAGCGATACCCCTGTTGCCAGTTCACACAGCTCATCTTCGACCAGCAGCTCTTCTGCTGACAGTTCCCATTCAAGTTCCGGAAGTTACGTTGGAAATGCAAACAGCGGAAAATTCCACGTTTCAAGCTGCAGCAGCGTGAGTAAAATGTCTGAAGGAAACAAGGTATTTTTCTCAAGCAGGGATGAAGCAATCAATCAGGGATACGTGCCTTGCAAAAGGTGTAATCCTTAATCTTTTTAATTTAAATATTTTAAAGCTTCAATTTCCCTTTCAATAGTATCCAAGTCATCTTCCTTATCTGTAATGTTTGAATACAGCAATCCCAAAGAGTAGTTGCCTATACTTTCAAGCAGTGGAATGATGACAACGAGATAGACTATAAATCCCACATACGGAATTGCAATTACCCATGAAGAAATAAATGAAACGGCAACCATCAAAACTGCCATGAACAATATCCATTTGATTATATTGCCAATACCAATGTTTTTAATGTCAATAATTACCTTATGAATTTTTAAAGCTTCAGACAGACTGTTTAAATATGCCAATCTCGCCTTTGCAAAAAACAGCAAGAATTCAAATACAATGTAGGTAACCAAAATGACAATGAAAATTAAACCCAAGGTAATTAAAAAACTAATTAATTTTAAATCAGACAGTAAATCCATGGTTGACACTCCAAATGTGGACATAACAATGAAAAATACCGCTGCAGGAACAATCATATAGACTATTCTTAAGACCAATACTCGAAGGGTGTCATATATGGTCTTCCCAAAACTTAATGAAGGAAACATGGATGATTCATTTAAACCTATCTGAACCATGGAAAACAAATATCCCGGAACAAGAAGAACAAATAAAAAGAATGATATTGCTCCAATGGCTACAACATATCTATTGTCATATACCATCCCAATCGGAATGATAGCAACCAATATAAACAGAACAAAAAGAATCGGCAATTTCTTGATATTTCTAAAAGGATACTTTAAAGAATTTGATACAATGCTTCCAAAATCCAAAAATAACACCTCACGACAAACTACTTTTCCATATTTACATTTTGTGATTTTACCAAATAACCGTTATAATCATTATCCATTGAGTTTAATGCGACAAAATCCAGAATATTCAATTAAGGCATTCTATCAAACGAACAGCCATCAATAGAAATTCTGATACATAATATCATCTGAAAATGAATACCGGGTTTTTATCCTGATTGAAAACTTCAAGCTGTTCTTCTCGATAATTTAAAACCAGAGAATTTGAATCTACCACTTCACCTACAACTTCCGCTTCAATGGAATATTTTGCCAGATATTCCTTAATGTAATCGCATTTATCTTCACCGGCTGTAAAAACAAATCCTGAACCGGGGTATGATCTAAGCCAATCTATCCATTCAACACTTTCATTTCTTGGAATGTCTTCAAGATTTACGACGGCACCTTTTTTGGATGTTTCCAAAAGCATCTCTAATGTACCTAAAATTCCAGGATTTGAAATGTCCTTACCGGATTTGATGTAATCGTTTTCAGCCAAATATTGAACAGCAGTAATCTGATCCTGAACGAGCTTTGCATCCTTATCGTATGTTGTATCCCAGTTTAGGCTAAACATTTCATGAGGCTTCCCATCAAGATCTATTGCCACAATTACCTTGTCACCGACTTCAGCACCAAAACTGGTAATTATCTTATCCTTTTGAGCAATACCCACAATAGCCACACCCAATGAATCCACTTCACCATCAGGGTGCAGGTGTCCTCCAACCATAGGAACACCAAACTTCAGGCATCCGTCACGAATCCCGTTTAACAAATCTTCATAAATCTCATCATTGCTTATTGACATTATATTTACCATAGCCAACGGTTTTCCACCCATTGCTGCAATATCATTTACATTTACCAGAACAGAACAATATCCTGCCCAGTAAGGGTTGACATTCATGATATCTCCCCAAATTCCATCGGCGGCAATCAGCATGACCTGATTGTTTCCAATATCTATGGCTGAAGCATCATCCCCAATGTCAATTACAACATCTCCTGAAACATTATATGCTTCATTTAAAAGGGAAATTACATTATCGATTGAACTTTTACGGGATACGCCTTTAAATTCCTGAATAGATTTTACAAGATTTTCAAAATCCAAAATTACACGCCCTAATTTAGTCAATATAATTAATTTTGTATTTGCAATTAATATTATTTATTATTTCAACGATTTTATCCTTGACTTCATCAATATCTGAAAAGTCACGACATATCAGATTGTCAGTGAAAATTATCCTTTCAATTTCTTTGCCGCAGACATCATCAAAACCACTTTCAACTTCAAAGATATAAGAATTTTTAGCCTTGAATCCATCTTCGACAACCTTGTCCAAATCCCCATCAGTTATTCCGATTATAGGTATATCAAATCGGTACAGAATGTCGGAAGATATCAAAGTTGTATCATCACCTATTGTTATAACCGCACCGCAATTTCTGAATTTATAAACGTCTTCACCGGCATGATCTAAAAAAGCAATTGAAAAATCATCACTGCCATTTTTTGAAATGACTCTTGGTGTAACCTTGGCATGCCTTAAAAGACCTGTTTTTATAATGGCTCTGTCCAGGTCAACTTCACCCAATTTTTCAAGCCCATGCTCCTTTAATTCGCCTCCGACAATATCAACAATATGATTGTCTTTAGCTATTAAAACAAGTTTATCCGAATCTGTTTTTCCGATAACAACACTATTCACCATAATATTTTCGCCCGGGCTGACTCCATGAACTATCCTCTGGTTAAGACCTGCATTATCCTGTCTGATATGATTGTCATACACCTCTTCTGGAGTTACAACATCCAAATTAAGTTTGGCTGACAGCTCATTGACAATGTCTAAATCATTATTCCATGGTATTATACTGCCGTCAATCTCACCAGGCCTTTCAATCTGAATGATTGGAATGTTATTTTCATCAATTTTTTCTGTAAAATGATTGTAGACCTTATATCCGAAAACCTGACCGGTTACATCGGATTTTCCATAATTAAGCAGAAATATCATATCTACACCATCATCGTGAAATATCTTTAATGAGTCACTAGGCACCAGTTTACGGGTTATATCTATGACATTTTCCAGACTTGCATCTATAACTGCAGTCCTGCCCATTGTTCCCCCAAGTCTTGCAGACACATCACCATAATCAGACAGTAAAGTAATCAACTTTAAGGCATAGCCAGAATCAATAATATTAGGCCCGTGAACCACAACACCAATCTTCATTTATTCACCTAAAAAAAATATAATAATCCTTGAACCGGACAACAAATTTGAAGAAATTCTAATATAAAATTAACAAATAACACAATTATCTCATTTTAATCCTTTTTTTAAATATTTTAGAGCCACAAATTTCACAATCATCAAAAGGATAATCGTCATCGAATTCTTTTTTGCATCCTTCACAAACCTTTTTCCAATTATATATTCCTTTGATTCCTTCAGTTAGAACCCCTTCAAAAGGAATATTCATAATTTTTAAGGTATTTTGAATAGAATAATCATCAGTTATGACCTTAACATGTTCACCCTGTTGTGACAACATGTATGCCAAAGCTATCAATTTTATGTCAGGAATCGATAATCTTAAATTATCACCAGTTACATATATTATATCATTAACACGAATTATATACTCAGATTGGACATCTTGGACACCCAGTAATCCGGATTTAACGGCTTCATCAAAGAGCAATCGAGATTTAAAATCTTTAAGTTCAGCAGTTACTTCAGGGACTGTGAAATTCCTATCAGATGTCAAATCAAACCCATTTATGAATGCGGAGGCATCGAGGACATAACAAATTTCCATTAATAAATATTATAATCATAAACACTAATAAACTTTATCAATACAAAATTACGAATCAATGGAAATTTTGAAAGGAAAATGATGAAAAATTAGGATAAAGTCTGGTAAAATTTGGAACAAGTTTGGGAAAAATTTGGGAGAGAATTTGGAAAGATCTGGGAGAGATTTGGGAGAAAATTGGAAAAATCTATTTAAATTTAGATGAAAAAATCTGTTATTACAGAAAATTCCCAGAAATTTTCAAAAATTTTTACAAAATAGAAAAAATGGAGGCAACTGAAAATGTATGTCAACAATGGAATTGATAATGAAATCCGGTTTCTTGCACAATCAGAAATCAGAATGAAAATTCTCAGTGAACTGAATAAATGCCCAGACAATGTAAAAGGACTTGTTAAAAGTACAAAAATTACCTATAGTTCCGTATCAAGCAATATAACAAAATTAGAGGAAAATAACTACATCAAAAAAGTTGATGGGATATACTACGTTGATCCAATGGCTAAAATTTACTTTAAAACATTAATCGACTTTAAAAAAAGCATTGAAATAATCAAGAATTACAACTCATTTTGGGACAAGCACAATCTCAAACTGATGAGTCTTGATTCAATGCGAAACATCAATGACTTAAAAAATTGCAAACTGATTGAAACAACACCAATCGACATTTACAAAACCCACAACACAATTAAAAAACAATTAGTTAAGTCAAAAAATGTTAAGGCAATATTTCCTTACCTACATCCAGAATATCCAAAATTGATTGAAGGCATTTTGAAAAATAACGGTTCTGTAGAATTAATTTTACCTAAAGGAATTGTTAAAGCCATTTTAACACCAATCGATGAAAGATTGAAACGAGATGCAACCGGCAGGGGAAAGTTAAAGGTGTACCCAGTACGTGACGATTTGAATTTGTATCTGACACTCTGTGACGATACAATGAGCTTAGGGCTATTTAAAAATGATGGAAGCTTTGACCAAAATAGAATCCTAATCTCAGATGATAAAAAATCATATGCCTGGGCAGAGGACTTATTTAAACACGTGAAACACAAGGTGGTATTATGACCAGCGCTCAAACCAAAAAAGAACTAACAAAAGAATTTAAGGATGTCAAATACATATTGACATCAAGTATGCGCACTAAATTACTTTTAGCCGTATATGATAATCCTAAAAACTTAGATGAACTAAGAAACGAGTTAAAAAAGCCTTCTGCAACAATACTGCATGGGCTTAAAGAACTAGAATCGATAAATTTAATGCGGAAGGCTCAAAAATATTACGAGTTAACTTCAAACGGATATTTATTGACAGCCAACATGATTAAACTTATCGACAACTGGTATAGCTTAAGCAAGAGCGAAATATTCTGGAATAATCATGATTTGTCAGACATTCCTGAGGAAATAATCAGAAACGTTTACCTTTTAAAGAATGGCGAATATATCAGTTCAACAACTAGTGATTTGTCAATTGCATTCAACAGATACATCAAATTGATATCAAAAGCGAAGGAACTGACAATATTGCTGCCAATCTATTCAGAAAATCATTTTAAACATATTATTGATCTTCTAAATAAAGGTAAATTGAAAAAATTAGAATTGATCGTTAGTGAGGAAATATATAACTCCATTAAAAAAAACAGGTTATTCGAAAAGGAATTACTTGAAAATAAAAAAGTAAATACAACAGTCACTGACAAAAATTTTAAAATATTCTTGACATATTCTGAGGAATTCATATCTTTAACCCTATTCTTTAAAGATGGACATTATGATGATTCCCAGATATTGATAGCTAAAGATGATGACGCCAAAAAATGGGCATTATCAATAATAAAACTGTTTGAGAGGTGAGCAATCTGATCGCAGGTAATATCCATGAAATAACAATCCCGAAAAATAAAGAATTATATTCTTTGATAGTAATTAGACACGGTGGAAAAAATACCGTAAGAATTATAGATGAAATAATAAACGAACCAAAAAATGCAAATCAACTGGCAAAAGCTTTAGGTCTAGATTATAAAACAGTTACATATCATCTGGATATTATATGTGAACATGAGTATTTTGTTAGAGTGAAATTTGGAAGTAATTATTCATATTTCCCAAGCGATAAATTAATTAAAAACTTGGAAGAATATATGATAATTAAAGAAAATCTCAAATAATGAAATGCGTGGTTATGTAAATGGAAAGTGATACATCAAAACAACATCAAAACGAATCTTCTAAAGACATAATATGTGGAGTAATAACTTTAAGTGACAGCCGAAAGTCAAAAAAAGTAGATTTATCAGGCCAATATATAGCAGAAGAAATAGAAAAAAGATACATCCTGAAATCCAGAAGTCTTATTCCGGATGAAAAGGATGATTTGTTAAATGCTATAGAAAATATGGTAAAGGAAGATATTGATGTTATTTTAACAACCGGTGGAACAGGACTTGCATCCCGTGACATCACTGTTGAAACTGTTGAATCACTTTTTGAAAAGAAAATAGACGGGTTCGGTGAACTGTTTAGGGCAAAATCCTATGAAGAAATTGGCGCTGCAGCATTACTCTCAAGAGCAACTGCAGGAATTTATAAAACAAGCGTCATTTTTTCCATGCCGGGATCACCTAATGCTGTTAAAACAGCATTGGAACTGATAATCGGGGAACTGCCACATATAGTTCATCATATGAAAAAATAAAATTATAAATTAAGTAATGATGAAAATTATTTTCATCATTTTTTTTCTTTTTTTAATCGAAAAATTCGTTGACAATTATTAAAGGTTCCAATTTAATTCCTGCTTTTTCAAATTCTTCAATTGCACCTTCCTGCCTGTCAACAACAACGAAAGCTCTTTTTACATTACCTCCGTTATCCTGGATGGCTCTGATTGCTTTGAGAAGTGACCCGCCTGTTGTTGAAACGTCCTCCACAACAATCACATCATCACCTTCATTCAATTCACCTTCGATAAGTTTGGATGTACCGTATCCTTTCTTTTCTTTGCGAATCATAAGCAATGGAAGTTTTGACTCAAGTGAAACTGCAGTAGCTATTGGAACTGCACCCAAAGCAGGACCTGCAACTTTATCAATATTGTCTTCGGCTATCTTTTCACTGATCAGTTTTGAAATTGTAGACAATATTTCAGGTTCCGTAATGGCCTTTTTCATGTTAATGTAGTAGTTACTTTTCTTTCCGGAAGACAATGTGAAATCGCCTTCTAAAAATACTTCGTTTTCCTTTAACAAATCAATCAAATACTCTTTGGAAACCATGAAAATCAGTTATATATCATCTTCGCCCTTAAGCAAAATCTTATCTCCAATGACTTTTACAAGTTCCATCGGAATCATATTTTCACTAGCTTTGATTTGTTCTGAAAATCCTGTCTTTTTAAGTACTATATCAGTGATTTCAAAAGTGTCCTTATCAAAAACAACATCGGAAACCTTTCCTACAATTTGAATATCTGCATCCAAAACTTCTTTACCAAACAATTCATCTTTAATTCTCATAAAGTCACCATAAATTTTAATCTAATATAATATTAGTATTTTCAGTTTAAAATATATTTACCTTCTTCTGCGAACAGATATGACTTCAATATTGCTTTTTTAATGACAAATTGTATTTATTATAATCAACATAATAACAACAACATTAAGGTGAATTTATGCAAGAAGAATACTTGACAGTATCTCAGGTAAACTCATACATCAACAGAAAGCTGAAAATGGATGGGAAATTAAAAAACATCTACATCAAGGGAGAAGTATCAAATTTCAAAACATACCCAAGCGGACACAGTTATTTTACCCTAAAAGATGAAAAATCCCAAATCAGTGCTGTAATGTTTAGAACATATAAAAGATCACTTAAATTCGAACCGCAAAACGGTATGAAAGTAATCGTCAAAGGCAAGGTTGAAGTTTATGAAAAAAATGGAAACTATCAGCTGTTTGCCGCAAGAATTACTGAAGATGGTCTTGGAGCACTGCACATTGCATTTGAACAGTTGAAAAAAAAGCTTGACACAGAAGGTTTATTTGATGATGCTCATAAAAAGGAAATTCCCAGATATCCGAAAAGAATTGGAGTTGTCACTGCACAGACAGGCGCTGCCATAAGGGACATCATAAAAACCATCAAAAGAAGATATCCGATATGTGAAGTCCTTGTATTTTCAACGCTCGTGCAGGGAGACCAGGCCGCATCGAATATAGTAAGGCAAATCAGAAATGCTCAAAACTATAACCTGGACACCCTAATTGTGGGAAGAGGAGGCGGAAGCATTGAGGATTTATGGTCATTTAACGAAGAGATTGTTGCAAGAGCAATTTATGAATGTGAAACTCCTGTGATAAGTGCTGTCGGACATGAAATCGACTGGACAATATCGGATTATGTGGCTGATAAAAGAGCCCATACTCCGACAGATGCCGGGATGATAGCGGTTCCCGAACTAAATGAAGTGAAATACAGAGTTAGCCAACTCTCAGCCAACCTGAACAAAAACATTAACAATAAAATTGATTATAACAGAACCCGATTAGAGAATATTTCACAAAAACAGATTTTCAAACATCCCGAAAACATCTATGAAATGCAGAGGATGACTTTGGATAAGTTAGTGGATAAATTGGAGTTTTCATCCAAAAATATTATCACTGAAAATAAAACCAAATTGTTCAAACTGGAAAACAGGAATGTTTTGAAAAATCCCTGTGAAATAACAAAAATGAAAAAGGAAAATCTTGGAAAAAATATTGCAAAACTGGAAGTTTTAAATCCGCTTTTAACATTAAAAAGAGGTTATTCAATAGCCAAGGTTGAAGACAAGGTAATCTCTTCCGTTAATGATGTTAAGTCTGGAGACAAATTAGATGTTGAATTTGATGATGGAACTATAAATACCAAGGTGATATAAATGGAAAATTTAACTTTTGAAGAAAGTTTGGAAAAATTAGAGGAAATCGTTAACAAATTGGAAAATGGAGATGTGCCATTGGATGATGCTATTGATGAGTTTGGAAAAGCAATGCAACTTGTCAAAATATGCAATCAAAAATTATCCACTGCAGAAGAGTCAATTGCAAAAATAGTTCAAGACAATGGCGAGTTAATTGAATTTAACCCGATTAACGAATGAAATAGTTTATCCAATAGTCCAATAACGTTTTAATTGGATAACTATTGCAATTTTCTTTTATTATTTTTTTGGCCTGTTTAAGGCCGGCTTCACAGTCAAGCAATCCGCATTCGACTTCATCCATCAGATTTAAAACGGAAGTTGTAACTGCAACATTATCCTGTTTTTTCATTTCTTTTTGAAGTTGGCAAATAAAATCAAATTTGTCACAGTCCAAATTATCATAGAACTCATTGATATCCAATGAATACCTGTTTAACCTAACCAATGCATTTGATTGAGATATCGGACCAATCCAAACTTGTTTTCTAACTGCCTTTCTGACAGATTCAATTACCGCCAAACCAATCAGTTCACCTAGCTTTGAATGTTTTCCGGCATTTGTCAGATTGTTTGAAGAATCCAAATTGGAAAAGATGCATAATCCGTCGGTTCCTGTTCCTGTTGCATAACCGTTGGAGTATTGTGAGGGGATTTTCAAATCATTTAAAGCTACAGTTTTAGCCTCTGTTGCAGTCATGAAAGCCTCAAGCAATGTTTCATGAGCCAACTTGGCATTTATTAAAATGATCGTATTGATTGTACCGAACTTGCCGTTTTTCTCACAAAATGATGAGGGATCTCCTGCTCTTGAAGCATTAGTTCTGACACCTGCAGTAGTTAATGCAACAACTTCCAAACCCTCAAAAGCTTTTGTTACAATACTTACGTTTTTCATCTCAGCTAAAGTAATGAGTCCTGTGGAATAAGCAGAATCAATATTCAGTTCCCAACATTTCTGAATTAAATAATCACCGACATCGTGGTTTTCGAGATAATCAATGTTTTCCTGAGATAAATGATGGTTAAAAACACCCTGAAAATTAGACGAAAATCCGCCGTTCAGTTTGGATGTCGAAATTCCATTACGGCGAACATTGAATTTAACAAAAATAGTGTCATTGAGATAATACACTTCATCATTAACTGATGATAGGAAAAAAAGTCTGTCTTTCATAAAAATAAAAAAAGAAAAGAAATTATAAAAATTTCTTTAAATTTACATCATTGGAGGCATTCCGCCCATTGCGGAAGGATCCATACCCATGTCTTCAGGGCCTTTGGTTGATGCAATTACATCGTCAATTCTTAAAATCATTTCAGCTGCTTCAGATGCAGATTGGATAGCTTGTTTTTTGACACGTTTAGGTTCAATTACACCAGCTTCTTTCATGTCTGCTACTTCACCAGTGAATACATCTAATCCCATGTAGTAGGAGTCTTCTTGTGCTGCTCTTAAGTCTACTAAGGAGTCGATGCTGTCTAAACCTGCGTTTTCAGCTAAGGTTTTTGGTACGATTTCTAAAGCTTCTGCAAATGCGTTTACAGCTAATTGTTCTCTTCCAGAGATGGATTCTGCGTAGTCTTTAAGTTTTTTAGCCATTGCGATTTCAGGAGCTCCTCCACCAGCAACAACTTTGTCATCTTCTACAGTAGCTGCTACTACACCGATTGCATCTTCAATTGCTCTTACAATTTCGTCTACAATGTGTTTGGTACTTCCTCTTACGAATAAGGTTACGGATTTAGCGCCGCTGCATTCTTCAACAAAGATCATGTCTTCACCGGAGATTTTTCTTTCTTC
>NZ_CAMVTE010000041.1 GCF_947170395.1 uncultured Methanobrevibacter sp.
ACGGTACTCTTGATATTTCTGGTTTGTTGAATGGTACTGGAATTAGCTTTGGTAACGGTACTCTTGATATTTCTGGTTTGTTGAATGGTACTGGAATTAGCTTTGGTAATGGTACAATTGATTTATCTGGTTTGTTTAATTGGGCTGATTTTGATTTGTCTGGTTTGTTTAATTGGACTGGTTTTAATTTAACTGATTTTGACTTGTCTGGTCTGTCAGATCTTATAGATAAAATATTCCACAATAATTCAACAGTTCCTGTTGCAAGCAAATTCACTAACATTGTAATCGGAATGGGCAATATCAGTGCAGTTTTAATGGATGCTGACGGTCATGCAATTGCAAACGCTCCAATATCTTATAAAATAAATGGTGTAGAATCAGAAGCTACTACAGATTCTAATGGTGCTTTTGTTATAATGTTAGATAAGAATGCTGTGGTTGATATTATTTATGCGGGCATGAATCAAATGCACCAACTAAACATTACAATTACAGCAAACACTGTTGTACCTGTAAGAAGCGCTACTGTTATTGAAGGTAACAACTACACACAAAAGGCCATTGAATACAACTCCGGCGAAAGGGGAGGAAACTTTACCGTTCAACTCAAAGATGCCAGTGGAAAGGTACTTGCAAATAAATTGGTATTGATCGGTTACAATGGTAAAATACTTGAAAGAACTACTGACAGTAACGGTTATGCAAGTGTTCAAATCAACTTAGTTGCTGAAAACAGATTGACATTTGCTGTAACATTCCTTGGGGATGATAACTATAATGCAACCATGTCAGTATACCTCATTACTATAGTTAAAAAACCGGTAACAATGAAAGCTGATGCAAAAACATTCAAAGCATCTGCAAAAACCAAATCATACACAGTTACTTTAAGCACAGTAAAAGGTGTAGATGGTAAAACATACTTTGCTGCAGGTAAAAAAGTCACACTAAAAGTTAATGGAAAAACTTACACAGCAAAAACCAATGCTAAAGGTCAAGCAACATTTAAACTTGATATAACCAAAAAAGGTAAATATACTGCTAACATTAACTATGCTGGTGACAACACTTATAAATCTGTAAGCAAATCTGCAAAAATAACAATTAACTAGTGAGATTAATTTTTTCTCACTACTCTTTTTATTTTTTAATATTGACTGATTTTTCATATTTCTATGTCCTACTGAATAATTCATTTTCCTGTTAAAATAATCACTTGTTTTTGTTTTAGTTTTAATTTTATGGATTGTCTTTTACATTAACAACTGTCTTTTTACATTTCAAAACTGTTTTTTAAAAGGGATATATATCAAAGCTTTTTAAAAAGTAAATTTCAAAAAGTTAAATGTGGATGTTAATGTTTTTAGGAAAGTGTGGGTGAAAATTACAGTGAAATCAATTTGAAATTTTGGAAAATTATTTAACATTTTTGTCATATAATTTAACTTATGGAGCTAAAAAAATTCAATAGATATGCAATTTATATTTTCTCTCTTTTTTTGATATCCTTGGGCGCTGCATTATCTATTAAAGCAAATTTGGGAACCGCTCCGTTAATATCAATTCCTTATGTTTGCAGTTTAATATCAAAATTGAGTGTTGGGACTGTTACATTTATTTTTAATGTAATTCTGATTTCAATACAGATTATTCTTCTTAGAAGAGATTTTGAAAAAAGGCAACTGCTGCAAATAGTGATGGGGACAATATTTTCTGTCTGCATTGATTTTTCATTGATGCTGGTTAGTTTTGTTAATCCTGTCGATTACCTCTCACAAATGGTTGTGCTGTTGGTCAGTTGTGTGGTTATTGCATTTGGAGTTTTGCTGGAAGTCAAAACGGAAGTTGTTTATTTGCCGGCAGATGGATTCATCTATGCAATATCAAAAGTTTCAAAAAGGGAATTTGCAAAAGTAAAGCCTTATATAGACACATCAATGGTTATAACTGCTGCAGTGTTGTCAATTGTATTTTTAGGTTATCTGGCAGGGGTTCGTGAAGGTACTGTAATCTCTGCAATAATTATCGGACCGATAGTCAGCATATTGAAGAACCGTCTTGATTCATCAATTGATAATTTAATTTAAATATTTAAATGGATATATAATTATTTTAGGAGATAATAGAATGTTTAAAAAAATTGTAGTTTTTTTATTTTTAAGTTTAATAATGATTAGTGCTGTTTCAGCAATTGAATCAACTGATTTTCAGGTACCTGCTAATTTTAAGGATGTCGGTGATGGGGTTTATGTGTTATATGATTCTTCAAAAGAGCCTTTGCAGATTTTGTCTGTAGTCGAACACACCGAGCACGATGCAGATGATTACATAACAAACGACACAGAAAACAAATACACTGTGTTTGAAGTTGGAAATAATACATATAATTTCATTGATGAAAGCATCGGAGAGAAAGGAACCTTTGAACTAATTGAAGTTGACGGAGTTAAATTTATCATTGACTTTGCAAAAAGAGGAATAGATGATAAAAATGACTTTAGCGAAACTTTCAACAATCTAATGGAATTCAATAAGTTAAACAATGTTAATTCCACAGAATGGGTTTAATCCCATTTCTTTTTCATTTTAATACGATAGCTTTGTCAATCATTTCAATCATTATTTTATTTATCGGATTTTTCAATGATAATGGATGTTCTTTTGGCAAGCTTTCCTTTAAAGGCATTACCTTAAAGCTGGACATGCACAAATCAGTAGATCTGAGTGCCAAGTGGGTTTCATATTCTCCATTGATGATGTTTGTAACGATTCCCATATCGTCTGTTGGTTTTGGTCCGGATATTCCCTCTTCGGCATAAATCTTGAATTTTTTAACGCTGTCTGCTGAAATAAATGAATATTGCATCATGTATTCGTATTCATCTTCATCAAGGTCATAATCATCATATTCAATTATTTCTGAACATTCCTCTTCAGGTATGTTTAAATTGGGACTGCAATAAGAAAGTGAAATGTAAACGCCATCCAAATCGAGTGCTTTGGAAATGATGTCGTAATAGAGATTATCTAAAGGTTGTGATGAATATCTGTCGCCCAACACTTCAGGAACGGTATGTGTAGTTCCTCCGTATTCAAGGACTGTACAATAAAAATGTTTTTCTCCAAGATAACCTGCAGTAGTTGCTTTTTCAATTGTTTTTTTAATGTCAATGTCTGCAGTTTCAAGTTTTTGGGCTATTTTCAAAGCTTTAATGTCACTAATCATTTAATCCCTCTTGTTTTTTAAATAGTCAAATCACCAACATATTCCGCAGCATCATCTCAAATATTTGAAAATATCTTCAATTGTGTTTGCGGTTTTAAAGAGGTCTTCCTGTTTGTAAAGAAAACCTTTTTTACCCATTTCATCAATCATCTCAAGCATTTTATCAAAAAAGTGACCAATATTAAAGACAATAATCTCTTTGTTGTGTTGTTTTAGTTTTTTAAGTGTAATGATTTCAAAGAATTCATCCAATGTGCCTATGCCTCCGGGAGATATGATAAAAACATCTGAATTTTTTACAAATTCTGCCTTTCTCTCATCCATCGTGTCAACATATATGAATTCGCTGCAATGTTCACATAACGGTTCAAATCCGCCAATCCACTCAGGTGCGATTCCAATTGTTTTGCCGTTATTGTCATGGACTCCTCTGGCACATGCTCCCATCATTCCTGTATCTCCACCGCCGAACACCAAAGTATGTCCTTGCCTGGCCATTTCACATCCCAGTTCATATGCTAAATCAGTATAAGTTTTGTCTATTTTTCTACTTCCTGAACCGTATAAGCAAATATTCATGTTTTACCTCTAGATATCTGGTGTTTGCTCTGCAAGGCATAAATGGCAAATTGCATTGACATTATCTTTCTGATTGTCTTTTACAGGGCATAAAAATTTGCCGTTTCTATTTTCAACTTTTAAATTTCCTGGAAACTCACTTCCAACCGGATGAATCGGTTCTTCCAGAATGAATGTTGTGTATAATGATGTTATCACATAGATTAATGGGAATTTGCCATCATTTTCATCGAGTTTTTCTTTTTCAAATGTCCTCTCAAGCATAGGAAAACAGTCATCATAGGCAGTTTTGTCGATGTTTGCATCAACATAGTAATCATTCTGCAGGACTTCCTTCATGCGCAATAGAAAATATTTAATATAAATCTCCAGATATTTTTCCCGATAATTTGCATGAACGAATTCACCATCTTTTCTCATATGTGCTGAAACCATCATCAAATCATATACTGAAATTGTTGCAGCATATTCCTTGAGTATTTTCATAAGTTCAGACTTTTTAATGTTTTTCTGTGGAGTTAATTCTTTTAGGTCTGTCAAGATGTCTTCAGCTTCCATGGTTTTTAATATAAATTTCATGATTAATATAAATTTATTACTGAGGTAATCCAAACAAATAATGGGGAAGTTATTATGAACGATGAGTTTATGGAGATTTCAAAAGAAGAGATAGAAAGCATTGATTTTGCATTGAAAATGAATGCCGATTACAAATTAAAAAATTCTAAATTTACACTCAAGCAATTTATGAAGGCTAAAGATATCGTAATAATTCAATATGTTGCTAATGTTGAAAATGAATTGGTTTTCAATACAAAAGAGGAAAATGGAAAGTATTACATCTCAAGCACTTTTGATTTGTTTAAGGATGCTATTCTGACAGGAAATGTTTCAAGGGATGTTTTCCAGTCAGTCAGCGAATATTTCCATAATATTATTGAAAACGATGATGATGTTGATTTTTCAGAAATGGAAGATGAACTTATAAACTTTTTACTTTTGACAGAGGATTATGAGGAAGAAAAGCTGAGAACAGACTTGGATCCTGTAAAAATTCGCCGGGAATATAAAAATGACTATGATAAAATTTATGGTGATGAGTCACTTAATAGGGTTCAAAAAAGTTTAGCATTAAAGGAATTGGTTCATATGTCCATCTGTCAGGTCGTTGATGACATTGATTTGTTTTTCACAAGGCCTTTTGACTTGACTCCCGAAGAAAATGCCGAAAAAAACAGGCAGGAAGCGAAGGCATTGGAAAATGAACTGCAGTTGGGATAACATATTAATAATATAATGATTAAAAATATTATTATAAAAATTCATTGATGATTATATGATTACCATTACTAAAAATGAAGAGGTTGTACTGGACCAGATTAAGATATTCAATGTTGAATATCCTGAAGGAATTCCTTTAGGAGTCTTGAGAAAGGAATTGGGTTTTCATGAGTATGACCTTGTTCAGATTTTGGAAGAGCTTGATGCTAAAGGTTTAGTTGTATTCAAGGACAATAAAACTAACTTGTCTGAACATGAAAAGGAAATCAACACTGTTAATTCTAAAAAGGATGTTGAAGAATTAGAATTGAACATGAAGGAAAAGGAATCATATGAATTAATTCGGGATTTGGTTGATGACAAGAATCTTATATCTAAATATACTCTTGAAGGTCATTTGTTGTATGGGGATTTGAAACTCACTAATTTTAGAATGTATCATATCATTTTATCCCTGCAGAATAAGGGGCTTTTAAAAACAATCGCCAAGGATGACGGGGAATATTATCTCCTTGTGGACTGATATATTTTATTTCAGTAGTAATATTTTTTTTCAATTTAATCATAACATTTAAATAAGTTAATTAATATAATTACAATTAATAAATTTATATTTTGAGTGTTTATTTATGATGAGAATAAGTATGTCATTACCAAAAAAATTATTATCAGATTTTGATGAGGTATTAAAAGAGAGGGGATATCAGTCACGTTCAAAAGGAATTCGTGATGCTCTTCAGGATTATATTGTAAGATACCAATGGATGAATTCCATGGAAGGTCAAAGAATTGGTATTGTAACAATCATCTATGATCATCATTATACTGGAGTAATGGAAAATTTAGCAGAAATTCAGCACAGCTTTAGAAATGAAATTAACACTAGTATGCATATTCACATGACAGATAAATACTGTATGGAAATCGTTGTTGTAAATGGGGATATTGCAGAAATCAGAGACTTGACAGAAAGGATTATGAGGCTTAAAGGTGTTGAACACGTAAAACTCACAAGTACTGCAAACGGAGAAGATTTTAATGAACCTGGTCATTCCCATGACCACGGACACCATCATTAATTCTTTAATTTCTTTTTTTTATGAAATTCAAAACCATAAAGTATCATTTTGATTTGTTGAATGATAAAGACAGATTGTCGGCTTTTTTTCAGGCAATTAAGGATTATGACGGCAAAACTAGTCTGGCATGTGATTTGGGATGTGGAAGCGGAATCCTATCTTATTTTTTAAGCCAATATTTTGATGAGATAATCTCTCTTGAAATGGATAGTTCGGCATATAAATGCGCTCGAGAAAACCTGGCTGATTTTGACAATGTTAAAGTCGTAAACTGTGATGTATTGGATTATGAGTTTGACCGGGAAATCGATTTAATTGTGTGTGAGATGATGGACACTGCATTAATCGATGAGGAAGAAATTCCTGTCCTGAATCATGCAAGGAAATTTCTCAAAAAAGATGGAACAATAATCCCAAAAGGGATAATAAACTCATGTGAACTTGTAAATATGGAAAGGGATTATGTTCACTGGGATGAACATGCAAAATATGAAGTGTTTTCCGATGCTGTAATCTATTCTCAATTTGACCTGTTGGATGATATTGATTCTGAATTTGAAAGCACAATAACATTAACATCCAATAAGGACGGTTTTGTCAATGGATTGAAGATTACGACATTCACCTTGCTCAATGATGATTTGGTATGCGGTCCGACTCCTATGCTAAATCCTCCTTTGTTGATTCCATTGGAAAAACAATTGGTAAAAAGCAATGATTTAATAAATGTAAAATTAAAATATATTATGGGAAATGGGATTGAGAGTATCCAAACTGATATTTTAAGGTGAAAGAAATGACTTTTGAATCTCAATTAAGTAATTTTTTAAATGGTTTTGAAAAGTTAATAGTATTGGGTGTCGGCAACGAGCTTAAATGTGATGACGGTGTTGGACCTTATATAATTAAGAGATTAAAAGAACAAAACATTGAAAACAACAATATCATGTTCATTGATTCTCAAACAGTTCCTGAAAATTTTACAGGTAAAATCCGAAAGGAAAATCCGTCCCATCTGATAATTGTGGACGCATGCCTGATGGGCTGCGAACCTGGAGAAGTGAAAATAGTAAACAGATATGATTTTGCAAGCATTGGAATCTCAACCCATTCGATGTCCCTATCATTTTTTGTCAAATTCCTGGAAAAGGATAGTGATATTAGAATAATTTTTGTAGGAATCGAGCCGGAATCCATGGATTATGCGGATAACCCTACAGAAGTGGTTGAAAAAGCAGCAAATGAATTTATAAACATATTAAAGGGAATTATAGCATGAAAATTTTATTTATCGGTTCAAGATTATATGATGACATTGATTGGTATGTAAGAAGCAAGGGCATAGAAAGTGTTCTTACAGAATCAAATGAGGAAGCTATCAATTTGGATTTGCCTGATCAGGTATTTATTGTTCCTAGGGGTATGGACGGTCCAAAACAGGTTGCATTAATGCAGAATGTGGATGCAATTGTACCTTTGATTGGGATAGACCCTCCTTTGATAGATGTTGCACACATGAAAGAGGAAGTTGAGTCTGAATACAATATTCCGGTTATTGCCGCAGGAGTAAATGCTGTTGAGCTTACTTCAAATAAGATTAATACTAAAGAGTTTTACTCACAAATCGGTGTTGTAACTCCGAATTATCAAATCCTAAACAGTCCCGGAGAACTTGAACTTGAATTTCCTGTTGTCCTAAAGCAGGGTGAAGGTCAGGGAGGTAAAGATATTAAAATCGCAAGATCCATCAAGGATGTCGAGGAATACTTCCAGGAATTTGACCAGGCGTTATGTGAGGAATTCATTGAAGGATCTGAAATATCAATTGAAGTTTTAGGTTTCAATGGCGAGTATGTTGCCCTGCCTCCAATTTATAAAGGTGAAACAACTCTTGAAGGAACCCATCCTTTAAATAAGGTCAAGACAGGTCCGTGCATGGTTGAAGGATTGGATAATAATTTGGTTCAGCACACTGCATATAAAGTGGCCAAAAATCTTGATTCCGACGGAATTTTTGAAATGGACTTCATGTACTCTAAGAAAAGAGATCAGCTATATGCCATTGAAGTAAATACAAGACCTAATGGTACCAGATATTTGACAACAGCTACCTGTGGAGTCAACTCATTATGTGAACTGGTTAATATGGCAATAGGTGAGTTTTCTCTAGCTAATATCAGTGATAAATTACAATATTATTACTCAACTGAAATTCCTATTGGCGATTATGAAGGTCTTTCTCCAAAAGAGCCTGTAAAATCTTTTGAAGATAATGATTTTGTTGTTCATGGTCCTGAAGGATATCAGAGGGTTACTGCAAGGGCAAAATCAAAAGAAGAACTTGAAAAATTAGTTGATAAGTTAACTTGAATCTGTGTTATAAGTTATAATTATATAGTATTACCAATAGATATTTTATTAGTTTAAAATATTATTGTGTGGTAAAATGAATAATACAGATATGTTAATTCTTTTTTTAGTAACATTATGTGCTACAATATTCTTTACATGGTATGTTAAAAGAATATTGCTCAAAGCAAGGATTGCGGATAATCCTATAGTTAGTGAACATAGACATAAAAGCGGTACTCCTACAATGGGTGGTATTGCATTTTTATTTACAATTTCTTTAATTATTTCCTTATACTATCATAACACTCCGATTTTAATATTGTCATTTATCATGCTTGCAGGTGGAATTGTTGGTTTGGTTGATGATTTAATTGGTCTTAAAGTCAAGGAAATTCAAAAAATCGTTGTTAATACTTCAGATGAAGTAATCGCTTTGGGAAGATTGGATGTTGAACCGGGTGAGGAAGTTCGTGTTGCAACTCCAAAAGCAAAGGCTGAAGTTGATGACCTGTTAAAAGCGGGAAAAGTTGAAGTAATCGGTGAGGTTCCAATCAAGACAGAACCTGAAGAGTTGGAAAAAATCATATGCCAAATTGTTTTAGGATTATTTTTAGGATTGACTGGAGTTGGAGTGTCATTGGGAGGATTTCAATTAGGTCTATTGGCTATTCCTGTTGTAATCATAGCTGTTCTGGGTTGTATCAATTCAGTTAATTTAATCGATGGTATGGATGGTCTTGCAGCGGGAATTGTGGCAATTGCATCCATTGCATGTTGCGCATACGGTTATTTGTTTGGACCTGTAACAATTATGCCTCCGTTTTTAATTTTGGCAGGATTATGTTTAGGATTCTTGGTATTCAACAAACACCCTGCTTCAATATTTATGGGTGATACAGGATCATTTGTATTGGGTACCGGATATGCCGCAGCTGTAATCATAACTGATTTGCCTTACTTTGGAGTTCTTGCATTGGGTGTTCCTATTGTTTCAGTTGTTGTTAGTTTACTTCACAGGGCACATATCATTAAATTGCCTGTTGAGCCGCTGCACCACACATTAAATCACTACGGCATGTCTGAAACAAAAATTGTATTGAGCTATTGGGCAATTACTGCAGTATTATGCATTATAGGCATTCTTGCTAAAATGTACATATTTTAATATTTATTTGGGGTGATAAGATGAATATTCAAGATTTGGCAAAATCCATTCATGGGGAACTCATAGGCAACGATGACTTTTTCTCCATTGACGGCTTTACTGGAAAATTTACTTTTTTAAATGATTCTCATACTGGTGATATCGTAATCAGACATTGGATAAATGCAACAGGTGTGGAGATAGCTTTCAATAAAAACATTGCATGTTTAATCACTCAAACTCCAAATGATGGAGCTATCGAAATGGCGGAAAGGTTGAATTTTCCACTGATAATTACTGACAAGGTGGAGCTGGCAAATGCATATGCACTTTCACACACAATAAATAAATATTCTCCAAATTCCACAAATGTTGTAATTACAGGAACCAATGGAAAATCCACCACTTCACATTTAATATATCATATCTTAAACAACGCAGGCTACCACGTACTTACAAATACAGACAGCGAATCGGAATTCAATACCCTGATTGATCCTATGGTTTCAAAACTGATTTCAGATGAAGTCATTGAAAATGGGGAGCTTGACTATCTGGTAATTGAAGTGTCTGAAGTTCAGGGATGGCTGGGAAATCTTATGGAAAATCATGCCGCATTGATGAGTGAGGCCATAAATCCCAAAGTTGGTGTTATAACCAATATTGCCATGGACCATATAGGTCTTGTAAATTCAATTGACGATGTATTTGATGAGATATCTACTGTACCGAAAGCCATTGGCGATGGCACCTGCATACTTAATCATGATGATGATTTGGTAATGAAATTGGATGCTAAAAATCCATTTTACACTTCCATGTCACCGATAAGTGATGAAAATGCAGTATACTATAATGGTGAGGGAATCGTATTCATGGATAAACTTATTTTAACCAATGATGAACTGCCTTTCAGAAGTGCTCATTTTATTCAAAATATCCTCTCTGCAATCGGCGCAACAATTTCATTGGGATTGGATATTGACGTGATAACTGATGGTGTCAAATCTTATAAGGCTTTAAACAGACGCTTTGCAAAATTGAATGATGAACCATTGATTTTGGATGATTTTGCACATAATCCTGATGGTATTAAGGCAACAATTTCAGAGACAAAAAAATTGCTGGGCGATAATCGGACATTGCATGTTGTATGTGCAATCAGAGGTTCCAGAGGGGTTGAAATAAATCAGTTGAATGTGGACGCTCTTGTCCAATCCATGGATGACAGCATTGATTTGATTTTATCTTCAAGTAATGATGTTGTAAATGATTTGAATTTTGTTGAAGATGATGAAAGGGAAGTCTTTTTCAAAACTTTAAATGAAAACAACGTTGAATTTACCCATTATGACAATTTAAGGGATTGTTTAAGCGAAACTTATAAGAAAGCAGATAAAAAAGACATCATTTTGCTCATTGGAGCACAGGGAATGGATCCTGCAGAGTCACTTTTGAATGACATTATATAAATTTAAATATCATATTAACTTAATATAATAAATGTATAATTTATTCTTCAACAAGAATATGATATATAAGAGGATATAAACATGTTTATAAAGATTAGAAGAGACACATTAATTATTTTATTACTCGCATTTATGTTGATAGTTTGTGGTCGTTTAATTACTTATGTGGCTTTTGCATCTTCTGATGAGATTAACAATGGTATTCCGATTTCAGGAATCATCGTTAAGGGTAATGATATAGTTCCGGTGGATACCATTAGGGCAAATGTTATGCAAGCTGGTTTTAGGGATGGTAGTGTAATTTATGGTGATGTGTTAAAGACTTCTAAAAGAGAAGTTTCACTACAGGATGCCATTCAGACGGCTCAGGAATTCGCAACACAGTCTACGGTTCCAGGAACATCGCTAACGCCGATTACTGCAGCTGATGTTCAGGTAGATAAAAATACTGGTGTTGTAACAGTTACTGTTATTGAGGACTTTTCTTCGGTTGAACTGGAGAATAAAACTAGATAGGGGGTTTTGATGGATGAACTTGAATAGATTAAAAATTTCAATTGTCTTTTTGATAATATTATTGATGACAATGAGCAGTGTCGCTGCTACTTGTAACATTATCATCATCACTGACCCTACAGGCCAAGATCCTAACGGTGCGGCTGCCGGAAGTATGTCCTTTGCAGACAACATGTTCCAGTCCACATTTTTGATGTCAAAAAATAATCAGTTTGCCGTACTCTCCGGGGGTACTGGTAGTTCTGATACAAGGTTGGATTCTATTGTTGATGCTGTTGCCAGTTTGGAAAACAATGTTTCCGCAGCATCTGCCGCTTCAATTGCATCCGGTTACAAGGGGGCTCGTCTTCTTGTAGGTGGTCCAACAATGGGTGCTGCTATTGGGGGGTCCTTTGATGCATATGTAATTACTGTGGATGATGCTACAAATACCATTAAGGTTACTCCTTATAACAGTGGTGTGGCTACATTGCAGCCTGGTCAAAAAGGAGCTATTATTCACTTGAGGAATACCGAAGGAAATCCATTATACGGTACTGCGGACTATGTGAGAAAAGAAACTGCTATGAATATCGGTAAAATGATTCGTGATGGTTATCCTGCTACCACAATTCTTTCAGAGGCTATGGGTGAAGTAGCTAATGATTCCGGTGAAAAATATGGTGGTGGTGGAGTAAATCTCGTTTCTGGAATTTCTACAGGGGATATGTTTACTCCAAAAGATATGAACGAGACCGGTTATCCTATGGATGAGCAATACTCCAAAGTCTGTGACAACTGCGGTTGGGGTATGGGATATCCGGCATCTGAAGGTTATGACAGATGTCCAGTCTGTGATGGTGAGCTTAGAGTCGTTTACGCTTATGAGGCATTGGGTAATGCCTTGACGGTCAGCCCTAATTCGGTCAGTGTGTCGGTTTATGGAAGTGACAAGCAAGGTCTGGCTTCAACTACAAAAGAGATTGTAGAGGCTTCAGTTGACAAATATGGATATGATGCTTCAGCTATTGCAGGTTCCATCAATAGGGCTATTAATAACGGTATATTGATGGGTGTTGACCATGTTGAACCTAAAGATATCAACGTCAAACAAGGATCAAAAGCAGTTGGTGTTTATTACAATGCATTGCCGGGTGACAGGTCATCTCCTTCATGGGACTTACCGGTTGATGGAAACATCCTGAATATACTCGGAAGTATTCAGACTGCTGTCGGAATTATTCTGATATTGCTCGTTGTATTCAGAAGCAGACTGTTGAAATCTTTCCAAAACAGGTGATTTTCACCTTTTTTATTTTTTTTAGATAGTGATTATTATGGCATTAATTTTAATTAGAGGTGAAAGCAATTCGAAACTGCTCAGTGCAATAGCGGATATTGAAAGGCACGGTAATTTGAATTTGGTTACAAAACCATGCCAAATTGATGCGGAGTTTGCTGATTCTTTGGTTGAAGATATCTTAAAATCTCCTCTTAGGACAAAATCAAGTGTTGCAACTGCCTTTTTTGTAAATGAAGATCCTACATTAAGCATTATGCAAATTAAAAAAATTCATCCTCCGGCTCATGTTGTGGTTGTCAGTGATGAATATGACGGTTATGGTCAACTTCAAAAGTTATTGGATTCATCAAAGGATTTTCCAGGCTATCATTCGCATAAAGCCAAAAATGAAGGTATGATTGATTATAAGATTGTTGGTAAAAACAGGTATGTAAAAAATGAAAAATTAAATAGCTATCTTAAAAAATAGCTATTTCCTTTTGATTTTCATAATATTTCCCAAGGTTCTCTCACCTGAGGAAGTATTGATGAACTGGTTTAAGTCGACATTGTTTACTTCTTCTAGCAATTTGATGTTCAATGCTTTTTCTAATTTTTTTGTAAGTTTATTGTCAGGTGTCATTTTTCCGGTTTCAATTCTTGTTATTACTGAAACCCTTTCGTTGATTTTGCGACCCAAATCTTCCCTGGACCATCCTTTTGATTCTCTTGCTTTTCTGATTTCGTGGTTGAAATCCTCTATCAATTCTTCGGAAGGTTCGTCTCTTCGGGTGTAATTTCTTTTAGTTGTTTTTTTCTGCTGTTTATTTTTTTGTTGTACATATTTTGGTTTTGGAGGTGCTTTTTGGATTTTTCCAAGTTTTGAGCACTCTTTACAAACAACCATAACTGATCCTTCGATTTTTGCTCTGATTGGATTATGTTCAGGTACAGGTTTACCGCAAATTTCACATTCCATATAATCAGTTCCCCTTTTATTCTTTATATTTAATTATTTAAAATTCCTCATTAATAATTGTTAGTATGCTATAAAATGAATACCTTTAAATACTTTAAAATTACAAATTGTTATTAAAGTAATGTATATGAAATTTTATTATAAACTAACTGGAGATGAGTCACATGAATGATTTTGATGATTTGGAAAATTCTTCAAAAGAGCAATTGATTGATAAAGTGGAATCTTTACGAGAGGAGATAGATTCTTTAAGAGAAGAAAAATCCAAAGCTAAAAGCAACTTAATGTGGAAAGTTAGGAAATTGGAAAAGGATAAAGTCCTAATTGAAAATGAAAAAATCAGATTGGAAAGAGAAACCAAATCCCTTCGTTCCGAAGTGGACAGATTCAGGTCTCCACCTTTGGTATTGGCTACTATCACTGAAGTTTTAGATGACAATAGGATGACCGTTAAAAGTAGCACCGGACCTAGTTTCCTGGTTAATTATTCAAAATTCTTAGATGAAAAATTATTGGTGCCTGGTTCAAGAGTAGCACTCAATCAACAGACATTCGGTATTGTTGAAGTTCTGCCTTCTGAAAAGGATGCAAACGTTTCAGGAATGGAAATTGAAACAAAACCCGATATCACTTACGATAAAATTGGTGGTTTGGAAGAGCAAATTATTGAGGTTAAGGAAACCGTTGAATTGCCATTGACCGAACCGGAATTATTTGAAAAGGTAGGTATTGAACCTCCTAAAGGAATACTGTTATATGGTCCTCCTGGAACAGGTAAGACATTGCTTGCCAAGGCAGTGGCCAATGAAACCAATGCAACTTTCATTAAGATTGTAGCTTCCGAATTTGTTAAAAAATACATCGGTGAAGGTGCAAGACTTGTGCGTGAAGTATTTGAACTTGCAAAAGAAAAGGCACCTGCTATCATTTTCATAGATGAGCTGGATGCCGTTGCAGCCAAAAGACTTAAAAGTTCAACCAGCGGTGACAGGGAAGTTCAAAGAACATTGATGCAACTGCTTGCCGAACTTGACGGATTCGAATCCAGAGGAGACATTGGTATTATTGGTGCAACAAACAGACCGGATATCTTAGATCCTGCATTATTGCGTCCGGGTCGTTTCGACAGATTTATTGAAGTTCCACTTCCAAACATTGACGGAAGAAAGGAAATTCTTAAAATTCACACCAAAAACATGTCCTTGGATGAAGAGGCAGACCTTGACTTGCTCAGTGATTTGACTGACGGTCTTTCAGGTGCTGATTTAAAGGCAGTATGTACTGAAGCCGGTATGTTTGCAATCCGTGAAAAACGTGACAAGATTACTGTCGATGACTTTATGGATGCTATCGAAAAGGTCATGAGCAAAACCAAAGAAGAAGAAATATTTAACACCGAAGCAGGAGTAATGTTCGGTTAAATATATAATCATCATTCTTGTAAAATAAGCCGATGATGAACCCTATGAGCTCTGATATGTGATGAATGATGGGCGAGCTGAGGCTTA
>NZ_CAMVTE010000042.1 GCF_947170395.1 uncultured Methanobrevibacter sp.
TGTTGATGATAACAGTGCCAAACGCATGAAAAGCATCATTGCTGAAAATGATTTGAATATTAATGTCTTTAATGTTTCTGATATTGCTGCAGGCAACATTCAAACTTCAAAGCATTTAAGCACTGTTGAAGTTGATGAGGAAGACATTGCTTGCGTTTTATACACTAGTGGTACTACTGGTGTTCCTAAAGGCGTTTTGGTTACTAGAAAAGCCATAAATAACTTTGTATCATGGTATGTTGATGAAACAAACTTCACTTCCAGCGATGTTTATGGCATGCATTGCTCTTATGTGTTTGATATGCATGTGCACGCATTATATTCTCCGGTCATTTCTGGAGGTTCATTGTATGTAGTTCCAGAAGACATCAGGCTTGATTTGAAAGCTTTAAATGATTATTTTGTTGAACATGGATGTACTCATACCTACATTACAAGCCAGGTAGGTAAGCTATTTGCTGAAAGCGGCATGGAAACCACAATCAAACTTTTATGTTTTGGTGGAATGAAGCTTGGTGAGTTGAATGCACCGGATTCCATCGGTCCATTTGAATCCTATGGTCCTTCAGAAAACCTGGCAATATCAACAAGCATATTCGCAAACAAACGTATGCATCACTCAAGCATAGGCAGATTCATCAGCAATGTAAAAGGATATGTGCTGGATAAGGAGCTTCGCCGTGTACCTTTAGGTGCAGTAGGGGAATTATATCTAGCAGGCAGTCAATTAACTCCGGGCTATTTAAATCGCGCCAAAGAAAATGATAATGCATTCTTTGACAATCCATTTGATGATAAAAAAGGCTATGAGCGCATTTATAAAACTGGAGATATGGTAAGATTCTTGCCTGATGGCACATTAGGCATTATTGGCCGTCGTGACAGCCAAGTTAAAGTAAGAGGAAACCGTGTGGAACTCACAGAAGTTGAATCATCAATAAGAAGTATGACCAGTGTTGAAGATGTCACAGTACAAACAACTATAAATAACGGAAATAATGAATTAGTTGCCTATGTTGTAATAAACAATGATTTGGATGGGGATGAATTGAAGAATTCCATTTGCGATTATGTCAATGCACATAAACCTGAATATATGGTTCCATCATACGTCGTTAAATTAGATGCAATTCCTTTAAATGTTAATGGAAAAGTAGATAAACGTGCTTTACCTGAAATTGACAAAACAAGCCTGCAGGTAGAATATGTTGCCCCAAGAAACGAAAATGAAAAAGAGATTGTCGAAGCCTTCAAAAAGGCATTGAATTTGAAAAAAGTCGGAATATATGACGATTTCATTCGTTTGGGTGGAGATTCATTGACTGCAATTAGGCTGCTGTCATATATTGAATCCAATGATATTACCATGGTAGATATCTTCACTTTCCGCACTCCGGAGGCAATTGCAAAAAACATGACTGATTTCTCATTTGATTTAGATATTTATAGTTTGGAAAGTGGTTGTCCATTGAATGCAGCTCAGCTTAATGTATTTGGCGATGTAATCCTTTATAATAAAAAGGATGCTTATCATATACCTGGATATATTGCCATTTCTAAAAAATATTGCCTTGAAGACATACTTAATGCTTTAAATGAACTGTTAAACGCTCATCCTATTTTGAGCATGCACCTAAGCGACATATACGAAGTAAACGATGCAGACGATACTGGCAATTTGGATGCGATTATTGATTTAATAAAGATAGCTAAAAAACTTGGAATCAAAAAAATCATGAATTTGATTAATAAATACGGATTAAAAGACGTGAGCGGCATTTATAATATGATTAAAACTGTCATACGATTGCTTAAAGGAGAATATCCATATCTGGTAAAAGGAGACAAGCCTCCGATTTCAGTAAAATCCAAAGATGATAATGACATTATCATAGAGTTCCTTGCTGAAAGTATGGATATATTTAATAATCTCTCCAAGTTCATGATCGTTGAAACTGAAGAATCATATTACCTGTTTTATCTAATTCACCACATCATTTTTGATGCAACTTCTGCAGGAGTATTCAAACATGATTTCGAAATTCTTCTTGACGGAGGTAGTGTTGATTTCGATGATGCCTTCTTAAAATCATCAGCTTATACACATCAGATAAAAAGTACTGAAAAATTCGATGAGGCAAGTGAATATTATTATCCAATATTAACATCCCTTGATGATGTGGGCACATTATTGGAAGATGATTCATCTGAAGGATATAGCACGTCAACCTGGGATTTAAAATTCGATAAAATGGTATTCAAATCATTTTTAAATAATGCTGGAATTAGTGAAAATGTATTGTTCACAAGTGTATTTGCATATGCCCTCGCTCAATTTGTAGATGGGGATAAAGTATTATTCACAATGATTGAAAATGGACGTGACAGATTCAACGAAAATTTCATAGGCATGACATCCAATGTAATGCCGTTAGTTGCAGACTGTAAAGACAGAAGCATAAATTCGTTTATGAAAGATATGGCCGATGCAGTCTATGGAATTTCAAGGCACAGTTATTATCCAATTGTGTTACTCTATCAAAAATATGATTTTGAGGTTAACATCCTATTCCAATTTGTACCAAATTGGATAGCAGATGACTTTAATAATGTGGAGGGCATTGATGATATTGGCTCTGAAGTCATGAATCATATCCTAAATTCCCATGGTGATCAGATAACGGAATTCTTTGTTCAAATTTACCAAAACGGCGAAAATTACAGGTTAATAATCACAAATTCAAATAAATATTCCAATAATCTGATTGAAGATTTCAAAGAAACTTATACATCAATATTATCAAATATTATTAATACTGACATATATTCCAATTTAAACAGTACTTTAAAATAGTTTTAAATATGAAACTATATTATTACAAGGTGAAAAACATGCTTGCAAAAAAGATGATAAGAGATATAATGAAACACAAAACTCAATTCATATCTATCTTTTTAATGGCATTTTTAGGAATGTTTCTTTTAGCAGGTATAGGCAGTGAATGTGTAGGTCTCGAGGTCAATGTAAACAATTTTTATGAGGACACCAACTTGGCTGACGGCTGGATTTATTCGCCTTACTTAAATGATTTGTTTTTGGAGCAAGTGTACAATTTAGGTGAAACTACACAAATGGAAAGACAGTTAGTAGTTGATTCTGTAGCAGACTTTGAAAATAATCCTGAAATAACGCTGCATTTCGTTGAAAACAACACAGTATCTAAGTTCTATTTAGTTGAAGGTGAACCGTTAGACATTAATGATTCCAATGGTGTATGGCTTGACAAGGGTTTTGCCGATGCCAAAGGCTTGAAAGTTGGAGACAACATTAGTTTTGAATCCAAAGGTTATAAAATCGAAAAAGAAATTAAGGGAATAGGATATTCGCCAGAATATGTTTTCCATGCATCATCATATTCAATAAAACCAGACCATGACAAAATAGGCTTTGCTTACTTGTCATATAAGGCATTTCCAAAGGATACTGTCCCATATAATGTACTGAATGTTAAGTTTGATGGTAAAGCAGAAACATTTGGCAAATTAGTTGATTACCGTTTAAATGGCTATTATAATTCATTTGTGGACAGGTCAAATCATCCAAGTGTCAATCAATTTTCACAGGAAATTACAAAACACAAAATGATGGCAGACATTTTTCCAGTAGTATTCATTATAATTGCAATGTTAATCCTTTTAACAACAATGACAAGGATTATAGCAAATCAACGCAACCAGATAGGTATATTAAAAGCCAACGGATTTAGAAACAACACAATTCTGCTGCATTATATATCCTATGGCTTTTGGCTGGTTCTTTTTGGATCGCTTTTGGGTTTGTTTTTAGGACCTATGATCTTGCCTCAGCTCTTTTATCCATCAATGATTAGGTCATATCAACTTCCATTATGGGGTCCTGCATGGAGCATAAATTTTGCATTTGTAATGGCTTTGATAGTCCTGTTTTCACTTTCAGTTTCATACTCTGCTGTTTCAAGCATTTCAAATGAAAAGCCATCAGATGCAATAAGGCCAAAAGCACCTAAGATATCTACTTCAGGATTTATTGAAAAACTAAAGATTTGGAAGAGATTGTCATTCAATGTCCGCTGGAATTACAGGGATGCTAAAAGAAATAAGATGCGAGGATTAATGACCATAATAGGAGTTATGGGTTGCAGTGCGCTTTTGGTTGGTGCATTCGGATTGTATGATGGATTAAATGATGTGAAAGAATGGGAATACAATCAAATTAACCATTATGACTCAAAGTTGGTTATTGATGAGGATGCATTAACATCACAAATTGACAATGTGGCTAGTGAAGTAAATGGCGAAAAAATAATGGATGGAACTATTGAAATCGAATCAGACACCCTGAAAAAATCGGGTTCGCTTCTTGTTTTAGGTGATACTAATCTAATAACGCCAACTGATGATGACTGGAATAAAATAGACATTAAAGACGATGAAGTTTCAATTTCACAAAAGATGGCTGACATGCTGGGCATCGGTGTTGGTGATACCGTTAAATGGCATATTATGGGGTCAAATAAATGGGTTGAAACTAAAATCGATAAAATCCATGCAGATCCAATGTCACAGGGCATTATCATGTCTCCTGATAAATTAGAGAAATTGGGTTTAAATTACACTCCTACAAGTATCATAACCTCCGAGCATGTGAATAAAACATTTGATGGAATTAAAACAATCAATTCAATAGATGACATCGAAGATAGCTGGGACGATATTACTGAGACAATGTGGCTTATAATTTACGTGCTGATATTCTTTGCTTGCATTTTAGCAATCATCGTATTATATAATTTGGGATTGCTGTCATTTACGGAAATTGAAAGGGAAATTTCAACCCTTAAGGTATTGGGATTCAAAACTAATGACTTAAGAAGATTGCTATTGACACAAAACCTGTTCTTTACAGTAATTGGTTTTATATTGGGAATACCTTTAGGTTTATACATTTTGGGATTGATGTGGCAGTCTTCAGGAGATGCATTTTACATAATCCCTTCATTAACTGTTACAAATGTTTTATTGACTGCTGCAATAATATTTACATTGTCAATAGTCGTGAACCTAATGTTTTCACGCAAAATCAAGAAATTGAATATTGTTGAATCCCTAAAACGAATTGAATAGTGAAATGAAAATATATATTAATTATTACTCTATAAATTATTTAATGACCATATGTATGATGGAGGCTCTGAGTTATGAAGATGGCATATTTTACTTATGATGATGAAAAACTTTTCGAAATCAAGGTTGATAAACTCGAATATATAGAGGATGAATGCCTCATAAAGGATGTTCCTCAAATGGATGATGAACAAATAGAGTTTCTATCTAATTTAGGCGAAGAGATATTTATTTTATTGCCATACAATGATGGTGAAGATTTTTACCTGAAATACATTAATCATTTGGAATATTTTAATCATTGGGACAACAACTTAAAAATAGGATCACTGATATCCCATACGTATGGACATAATGATGAAGAAAACAATTTATTGAAAATGTTTCAGGAAGTGTATAGGACCGGTGAAAAGAAGACCGGAATACTCAAGTACCTGAATGATGAGGGGAAATTGCTGAAATATCTTGATTTTCGTTACTTTAGGGCTGGAGATGAAATTGTTTCAATTCATGAAGACATGACTGAAGTTAAAATGTATAGGGACCACACATTAAATGATGAAGATTTGGGTGTTGCCATAGTGCAGGACGGCAAATTTGTTGATTTGAATGAAAACTATGCAAGGTATGTTCATAAAACAAGAGAGCAGATGTTAGGTTCTGAATATAGTTTTGGAGGTATGCTGCCAGAGGTTGGTGAAATAATTAAAAGGGAAATTGGACTTATCTCACGACAGAAAAAGGTATTGTATAAGGCCCCTATAGCATCCTATAATAACGACGGCAGTATAAAATTTTTCATAAATGGTGAAATTTCATATATTACCTATGACAATCGTCGAGCGGCGCTGATAAAAATTAAGGATTTGACACAGCAGGAAATAGCTAAAAATAGGATAGAATCCAGTCAGGATTCAAAGACTCAGCTGAAATATACTTTTGAAAGTTTAGCCGAAAATTCAAAAACAATCGTATCCTACGGAAAATACTCTGAGGATAAATTCATTGTTTCTGATAATTTCTATGATGTCATTGAAGATGAAAGCAGGTCATTCCCATTTAATACGCAGACAGTAAGAGAGTTCATGCTAGGTGAAGATTTGGAACTGTATGATTCAATGATAGATTCACTTAGTCCTGCAAATCCCGATGTGGAATTCACAACAAGCATAATGACACTGAAGCTTAATATTAAATATATTAGACATCATATTAAAAGGATTTATGATTCACAGGGTAATGCTGAAAGTTATGTTTCATCACACCAGGACATTACAGATGAAGCATCATATGTCAATTCACTGAAAAAACAGATATTCAAAAAGAATGAGATTATCAAAGACAAGGATATCCAAATCAAAGAAGCTCATCATAACATAAAAAACAGCTTAAACATTCTATTGTCACTCATACGTATGGAAGAGCACAGTCATATGCCTCTTGAAGAAATCGTGGATGATACCAAAACACATCTCAAATCAGTTAGTGTGATGCATGAGAAGATATATCAATCAGAAAATTTAGTTGAAATAAACTTAAAAGAATATATTGATTCCATTGTCGAATCGCTGTTTGATATCTATTCATCAAAAATACACTACATCTCAAAAGTGGAGGATATAAAATTAAATTCCAAGCAGGCAAAATCTCTTGGATTAATAGTCAATGAACTTATAAACAACACTGTAAAATACGCATTCCCTGATGGCAATCCTGGAAATGTGGAAATAAGAATTGGACGTCTTGACAAGAAAATTGAAGTGGAATACCGTGATAGTGGTGTTGGAATACCGGATAGCGTTGATTTTGACAATCCAACCAGTCTGGGTTTGACAGTTATCCAAAACCTCACAAAACAGATTGATGGTGAGATAGGATACACCTATGACAATGGAACATATATAAAAATAGTGTTTACTGAAAGTGACTCATTCTAGATTATTATTTCGATGATAATCTTTTTGGGCTTCTAATTGTCTTTAAAGATAATTTTTGAAGTATCAACAGTATTTAACAGCCAATACATTGGTGGACAAACTAGATTAATCTAATGTTTCAGTATGTTTCAATAAAACATATGATAAAATCAATAACAGCTTTTTTGGATTCTAATCAATCAGATTATCTATCTCATCGAAAAGTTCGCCATGGTTTTCAAACAGATTTTTCATTTCATCATCATTTTTAGACATCAGAACCATTTTGAGCTGTTCATCACTTTTAGAGACTTTTACCTGTTCAGATTCATAATCGTTAGCAATAATCATGGATTTGATTCTGTTATATGTGTCTTCAGTTAAATTATGTCTTCTGGTAATGTTCAACACATCCATTGCATGTATTAATCCATTTTCCGGTCTGTCAATACATGAAGACAGTTTGACTTTTGTAATCATATAATATGGGGCTTCAATTTTGTCCCGGCGAAGCACGATTGTAATTTTTGATATCACATGATCGTCACTTGAGTTTTCATTAATGAATTTAATCATTTGAATCTGTTTAATGTTTGCATCATTGTTCATGAAATTCATGGTAATATATTCTTTTTAGAATTATTTAACATTTTTGTGCAAGAATTCTCCGGCTTGAGAAGTTCAAGATGGCTTTTCAACAGTGTTTTCAAAAAAATAGAAAATTATTTAAAAAATCTTTAATTAAAATTATAATCAATATAGTTAAGTGGGTTGTTGAAGAATGTTGATGAATGAACAGACAAAGCTAAATAAAAATCATTATAGGATTTTCGGTTTGAGTTGGGCAGGTTGGGTTTTTGATTTCTATGATCTGGTACTATTTACCTTTTTAATATCACAGCTGCAGTCCAGCTTAAACATTAACGCTGAAATGCTTTCACTGTGTTTAGGTTTGTCATTGTTCGCCACCGGTTTGGGCGGAATCATTTTTGGAGCACTGGGAGATAAATATGGTCGTAAAAGAGTACTGCAATGGACAATCATTGTCTATTCTATAGGAACATTGCTGTGTGCTTTTTCATGGTCTTTTTATTCACTTTTAATTTTCAGATTCATCACAGGTCTAGGTGTTGGCGGAGAATGGGCAACCGGTCAAATTTATATCAATGAAACGTTTCCGGATAATCTTAGAGCTAAATTCGGAGCTTTCATGCAATCCGGTGCGCCTGTTGGTGTAATTCTTGCTTCAATCGTTGGTGGAGTAATAACTCCAGTAATCGGCTGGAGAGCAACATTCCTACTTTCAATACTTCCTGCACTCATGGTTATTTTTGTAAGAAGATATCTCAAGGAATCTGATGTATGGCTTGAAAATAAAGATCAGTATGTCAACAAAAACATTTTTCAGGAATTTAAACAATTGTTTGCAACCGAATACAGAAAAATATTCCTCATATCTTTAATATTATGTGTTTTTGGTATGTCTGCTTACTGGTTTACCTATTCCTGGCTTCCGACATATCTTGAAAAGGAAAGGGGTTTGGCATTGGTTGGTACCACGCTGGGAATTGTATTGATTCAATGCGGAGATTTTGCAGGATACACTAGCTTCGGTTTTGTTGCTGAAAAGCTTGGAAGGCGTCCTGCATTTACTATCTACAGTTTCATCATGGCTTTAAGCATATCCATGATAACACTTTGCTGGAATCAGATTGTTGCAATTCCGGATTTGATATTGGTCTTCATGTTCCTGACAGGATTTGGTACAGGATTTTTCGGAGGATTTGGAGCACTGTTTTCAGAGTTGTTTCCAACAAAAATCAGAAACACTGCTGTTGGAACAGTATTCAACCTTGCACGTGGAATACAATTCATCACGCCGGTTATTATTACTGTTGTTGCCACATACTTCGATTTAAGTTATGGAATTGCTATAGCAGCAATATTTGCTCTTCTTGTGGGAATCTGGATTTGGGTTTTCCCTGAAACAAAAGGAACAAGTATAAATGAGTTAAATTAATTTTAAATAAAAATAGATGGTTTGTTGATGTTTTTCAACAACCATTAATGTTTTAAACCCTTTTTTTAAGAGTTTAGGGATTAAAATCTAAAATCCCATTGCTTCAAGCATTGATTCAACACCTAAAACAATAATTGCCACTCCACCGAATATTTCAATGTAATCCGCATATTTGATGGCTATCTTTGTTCCGTATGTTCCAAGCAATAACCATAGGATTACTGCGATCACGCTCAATATTGACAATATGATTGGATTGACATGGGCAACGGCTCCCTGTGATGCAAGAATCAGGTTTTCGATGTTTCCAAAGATGAGCAATCCGGTAAATGGGGCGTAAGCTTTTAAATCCACCATATTATGCACTTCCTTTGTTTTGTCTGAGGTTATGCACTGCATCGCGAATGGATATGATACCCAATATTACAATTGCAAGTCCGCCAATGAATGTAATGTATTGTGAATACTGCATTGCAACGTCTGTTGCGACAAATCCAATAAATAACCATATTATTACAGCTATGATGCTTAACAAACCTAAAACCTTAGGATTAACACCATTAACAACACCCTGGGATGCTAAAATAAGGTTTTCTATATTTCCAAAAATAATCAGGCCAACAAATGGCAAAAATTCTTCTAACATTAATATCACCATGTATCTGAATTAAAAATCAAATTCAATAATTATTTTATTTGTTTTCATGGTTATTAAATTTAATCGCGATTTTTGTTTGTTTTATATTAGCTTATGAATGTTGGAATTTTAGCATCAATTATATGTAATGTGAGATTATGCAAGATTTTTTTAAGTTGACCGGTGAGAGATATTCTGTTAGAAAATATGGCGAAAAAGAGATTGAATATGAATAATTGAACATTTCCGGCTTAAAGAAGCCAGAGAATTCTTGCACAAAAATGTTGAATAAAATAAAAAAAGAGAGCAGAATTATTCTGCTTTAACTTCGGTAACGAAGGTCATGTTTTCAATGGTTTCGGTTTCACCAGCTTTAATTGTGTAGATTGGGGAACCGAGTAAGATTAAACCGTTACATACTTCTCTGATTTTGTTATCAGCTACTTCCTGCATGTGGGTTCCTTCGTATGTGAATCCTGCGTCTGCATTACCTTCTAAATCAAATGAAATTACTTCACCAGATTTCTTGTTAGTTGCGTTTACATTTAAAATCATATTTTAATCTCCAAAAATTAATTTGATATTTATTAATTTGTTAGTTAACATTTTTAAATGATACGGTTTAATTTTTAAATATGGACATACCATTATATTTCTACATTGCCTACAGAGATTTGGACAGGTTATCTCCCGGAAGTGTCGTGACAACTAAAAAGGTCATTGATAAAATTGATTTGGACATTGATGGTGAATGGAATATCCTGGACATTGGCTGCGGTGTTGGCCAGGCTACAATTCTACTTGCAGAGCACTTTAAAAATTCAGAAGTTGAAGCAATCGATTTGTTTGTCCATTACCTGAACGTTTTGGATGAAAAGATTAGCAAAAATAATCTTTCAGATAGGGTCTTCACATATCAGATGGACATGAGGGATTTGGACTTTGCAAATGAGGAGTTTGACATTGTATATGCTGAAGCTTCAATTGAAATAATAGGATTCGGGAAAGGTTTAAAAGAGTGGAAGAGATTATTGAAACCGAATGGATATCTGATTGTTTCTGATGTTTCATGGATTGAAAAACCGTCTTCTGAAAGCAGAAAATTTTGGAAAAACACTTATGATGAAGTAGATACTATTGAAAACAAGATTTCACAAATCTCTGATGGGGGTTATGAGTTCATTGACTATGTCATTGTCCCCATGGAGGATTGGAGAAGTTTTCATAATAAGTTGGAAGAAAATTTAGCCAAATTAAACGGTGATAAATCTACAAGGGACTTTGTAAGACAGTTGAAAAAGGAAATAAATGTGTATAGGCAAAACAGTGATGATTATTCATATGTATTTTACATTATGAGGCGAGTTTAGTTTGGAATAGCTTTAAATTATGATGTGTCAATGACTGAGGTGTCTCTTGCATGGCTTCTAAGTAAGGTAATATCTCCAATCGTTGGGCCTACAAAATGCATCATGTTGAAGGGGCGGTAAAATCCGTTGATTTGAAACTGAGAATGAAGATATTGAATATTTGCAGGAACCCTATGCTGCACATGATTTTGGTCGGTGTAATGGCTGACAATCAGGCATCCGCATCAGACAATGACAAGGTATGGCAAAAACACACAAAGGATAGGATTTAGTTCAATATTTCCAAATCCTTATCTTCATACTTGTTGTGACCTTTAATGCTCTTTTTGTATTTCCAGCAGGCAATTGCATCATCTAATGATTTGTCTTCATTATTTTTAAAGAAATCTCTTATGTACTGGTTGTATTCGAACTGCTTGCCTATTTTGGTTTTTTCCTTTGAGTTTTGAATTTCATGATAAGCATTGATTGCATCCCGATAGGTCTTATCGGGATTCGCCTTAAGCCATTTCTGGAATTTAACCTTGAAGGTAAAATTTTTTCCAATTTCTTTTTTGAAAAACTCCCGTTTGTCTTCACTGCACCTGAAGTTTTCTCCAATCTTTAAATCAGGAGTTATTTCTATATGACTATTTTTAACGTTAACGATTGGGGTTTTTTCTTTTAATTGTTCACCGGTATCAAGGTAATGAATTATTCTCTTTTCGAGCTCTTCTTTGCTTCCGCTAACTTTAAGACCTTCTTTTCTAAGAAAATCTTTGAGTTCCTCCTTTAAAAAATAGTACTCTTTAAACTCTTCGCCAGTCAGGTCTGCTGTTAATGTGGGTCTTGTCATCTTAATCAAAAATCAGTTTATCGATTATGTCCATGTCGAGGTTTTCCTCAACAATTTCAGCTAATCTGTTAAGTGAATAATCCTTTTGAGTTTCGTATGGATCTTCGCCATATTTTGCTTCAAGGCCTTTTTTCACACGGATATAATTTAGAAATTCTCTTCTGAAGTTGTAGTTGTGGAATATTCCATGGAAATATGTTGCAAAGGCATTTCCATTTACGGCACCATCGATTTTACCATCTTCATTGTTTCCCTGGCCCTGTTTGATATCCAAAAGTGCAGTTGAGCTTAAAAGTTCGCTTGTTCCCTCATGGATTTCATAGCCTGTAACTTCCTCTCCAGTGATGTCTTTAAATATCTCACCTGCAAGACCATCCAAATCATCCGGTATTGTTGCAACTGATTGGGTTACAATCTTACCTTCTCTCGAAAAGCTTGATTCAATATCCAAAAGTCCCAGACCTTCAATTGTTCCATGTTCTGATTCGCGCTTGTCATCATCATGGATGATGTTTCCCAAAATCTGAAGGCCACCGCAAATTCCTACAATTGGAATTTCAGATGATTTTTCAATGATTTTATCTGCAAGGCCGCTTTCTCTTAATGCATACATGTCCTCTGTGGAATTACGGGTTCCTGGAATCAGTATTGCATCTACATCGCCAACATCATCATTGACTCCAATCATCTTAAGCGCCACATCCTCTTCGTATTCGAAAGGATCTATATCGGTGAAATTGGCTATTTTTGGCAGGCGTATCACACCGATGGTTATGTCCTTGTCCTGTGCAAATACATGTGTTGTCAGTGATGCGGAGTCCTCTTCAGGTAACTTTAATGTTTCGTCATAAGGAAGAACTCCCAAAACAGGCTCGCCGGTGATTTCCTCGATTCTGTCAAGTCCTGGCTTTAGGATATCAAGATTTCCTCTGAACTTGTTTATGACAGTTGCCTTAAGACGTGACCTGTCATAGTCATCAAGAAGGACATATGTTCCGGCAATTGCCGCAAAAACACCACCCATTTCAATATCAGCTATCAAAATTACATTTGCATCTGCCAAATGGGCTATTTCCATATTTGCGATGTCCTGATCGCGCATGTTAATCTCAGCAGGTGATCCTGCCCCTTCAATGAAAATTATATCGTATTTTTCAGATAGAATTTTAAAGCTTTCCTTTATTGCATTGAATGCTGTATCATGGTATTTGTGCTGGTAGTCATAAAAGTTCATGTCTCCAACGGATTTTCCCTGGATGATGACATTGGATGTGAAATTTCCTTTTGGTTTGAGTAAAACCGGATTCATATGAATACTCGGTTCAACCATAGCGGCTTCGGCTTGAAGCATCTGAGCTATTCCGATTTCCCCATTCTCCTTAGTGGTGTATGAGTTTAGGGACATGTTCTGTGATTTGAACGGAGCTACATTATAACCCCTATTTTTATAAATTCTGCATAGTGCCGCTACAAGCATACTTTTTCCAGCATTGGATGAGGTTCCCTGAACCATGATACATTTTGTCATGTATAGAATATATTTAGTTAATGTTATAAATAATTTAAAAATGAGTTTTATTTAACATTTTTGTGCAATAATTCTCCTGCTTCTTTAAGCTGGAGATGAATTGCACTTTGATAGATATTAGAATTTTTTTCATTAAAAAAAATTATTACTCTTCAAATGCTCTCTTTGATAAACTCTTTTTATTATAAGT
>NZ_CAMVTE010000043.1 GCF_947170395.1 uncultured Methanobrevibacter sp.
GGATAGGCTGCCCGTTTCGAGGGTTACTCGAGGAGCGAAGGGTATTCTAGCAATGATTCAAGAGAGTTAGTATACGGGCAACAAGATTTTTAAATGATTTATGGGCTTAATTTGATTTGTTAGAGTTTAAAAATTATTTTTACTTGTTTTAGCTTAAAATTAATTATTAGATAGTTTAATCAATTATTATTCGTTCTTATTTTTATAAAAAAAGTTTTAAATAATGATTTTTAAAAGGTATTTTTGCTGTTTTCCACGTAATATTGCTTATTCTATTTCCAGTATTTTTTTATACCTGTTTAAGATTTTATCTTTTTTAGCATTGGTGAATTTACTGCATTCCAATTCATCAAGTGCATATATTGTCATTTCATAGAGTATTCTATTTGCTTTTCTGGATTTTTTTGTTAGTTGGTACTCAGTGTTGTCACGAATGTTTTCATGTGTGATTTTTGTAATTAATTTTTTTTCTTCCATATATTTTAATGTCTGTGATAACGTGAAGTTGCTTAAGGTAGGATTTGCTTCTTGAAATTCACTGAAATGTGTTTTTCCGTCGAATAAATCAAGAATTATGCATAAAATCCATTTTCTATTAAATAAGTTTAATGTTTCATTTACAGGGCATATCTCATCATTGTCATTCATGTATAATATTTTTCTTTTATCCATTTATAATACAATTGGTAATGTCAGCATTACAAAATCTAGTTATAACTGATAAAACTTATTTTAAATAACAAAACTTAAATTAGGTGATTAAATATGGCTGATAAAGTTTCAGAAAGAGAAGAAATCGTTGCAGTTGTGGAAAAGTATACAACCGGTTGCGCTACAGGCGACAGTAAACTGATGAGCGAAGCATTCACTGACAATGCACTAATGTATGGATATCTTAATGGGGAATACTATAACGGTTCAATCAATGCATTATATGAAGCAGTTGATGCATTTGGTGCAGATTCAAACGCTGAAGTTTGCATTGACATCATAAATGTAGAAACTACCATAGCCAGCGTTCAGGTTACCTTGGAAAATTGGCATGGATTGAATTTCATTGATTACCACAGTTTAATTAAAGAAGATGGAAAATGGAGAATTATTGCAAAAGTTTTCCATCAGTATGAATGAACATGGAATTTGATGATATTGTCCGGGAAAGATATTCAGTCAGGTCATTTAGCAATGAGAAAGTTGAACCGGATAAAATAGAGTCTATTTTAAGAGCAGCACAGCTTGCACCTACTGCCGTTAACTTTCAACCACAGCAAATTTACATATTAACCAGTAAAGAAGCATTGGATAAGATAAATACATTATCTCCATCAATATATAATGCAAGTACTGTGTTTTTAATATGTTCCAATGAAAATGAAACCTGGAAAAGTAAAACTGAAATAGGATATACTACCGGTGAAATGGATGCTAGTATAGTATGCACATTCATGATGCTTAAAGCTTGGGATATTGGTATCGGTTCTGTTTGGGTTAGATTATTTGACTCAAATGATGTGGCAAAAGCATTTGACTTGCCTGATAATATTAAACCAAGGTGTTTGCTGCCTATAGGATATCCGACTGATGATTGTGAACCATTTCCACCTTGGCATTATGTCAACAAAGGAATTGATGAATTTAGTGAAGAAATTTAATCAATTTCTTTTATTACTTCTTTTATAATTAAAGATCTGATTTTAATAGTTAATAACTATCCATATAAAAAAATAAAAAAAGGAATGAGTTTTGTTTGGTTGCAATTCTTTCAGATTCCAATCTTATTGAATTGTGTCTGAATTTTGATTATATGCTTTTGCAACAGCTTTCCATTCGCCATCTATTTTTAGCATTAGAAGAACATCTGTAAAGTCTATTCTTCCGCCCCAGCTTTCTTCAAATACTCTAACGACAGCAAGTGTTTCTTCCAAAAGCAGCACGTCAATTCTTGCATGGAATTCATCGCCTGCAGCAACACTGTCAACATTGTCATAGAACTGTTGAATGGATCCATGTTCCAAATCCCCATCCAAATATCCGAACAGCACTGCCTCATCAACGAATAATTCCTTTGCATATTTGCTGTTTCCTTCAGCTACACTTTTTACAAATTTTTGAGCTGCCTTTTCAACATTTTCATATTCACTAATTTTAGATCTCATAGTTTATTCTAATCATGTATTAATTTAAATAGGTTCGGTAATTCCAGCATTACCTATTAATTAAATGTTTTTTTGAAACTCAAGAAAGTGTTTTCCAATATTAATTTTCATTTGGTGTTAAATCAGCATATACGCAAAGGGTATCCTCACAACAAAATGGACTTCCAATTTAAACTGTTGCATTTAACATTAACAATCAAATAGTTAAGATGTCATCAAGGTTTGTTCATGTCTTAAAAATCAAGTTTCTAAATTAATAGTGAATGTTAAAATCTTCGGTATTTTTCAAAGTTCAATGTAATAGGGGCAGATGTTTTCGAAATGATTATCATTTACCTTAAATCCTTTTGGAATGGTGCCCAATTGTTTAAAACCGAGTTTTTCATATAGATGGCGTGCTGCATGATTTGTTTCTACAACTGCATTATATTGAAGTATTAGAAATCCTTTTTTTCTTGCAACTTCAATTGAGTCCAATACTAACTTCTCTCCAATATGCTTTCCGCGCATATCTGGCGATACTGCATAGCTTGCATTTGCAATATGGCTGCACCTACCCACATTATTCGGATGGAGGATATATAATCCTATGATTCTTTCATTTATTGTGGCAACACCAGTGTAAGTCTGTGATGAAAAGAAATCATTTCCTGATTGCAAGTTTAGAATGTCTTCCTGGGGAAATGCAATTCCTTCCTCAACAATATCATTCCAAATCATAATCATTTCTTTCAAATCCCTTTCACGAAATTTCCTAATATTCATTAATCAATATTATCTCTCTATAAAATAATAACTTTAATGATTTAAACCAGTTAATAATAAAAAGGCATGTTCGTTTAATAGTTTTATAAAAAAAGTTTTTTAATTAATTATTTTTAAAGGGCGTTTTGGCTGTTTTTAGGTCGGTGCTTATTTTTTTATAGTTTTTTCATGTAAAAAATAGAAAAATAAAGGTTAATTATCATAACCCATATTTAAATTTAATTCTGTATTCTTGGTTGATAGATTCAGTTGAAATATAATCTCCTTTAATTATATCAGAGATTTTTTCAATATCTTCATCAGAGATAGCATTATTGTCAGATAATGGCAAAAAGAAAGTTATTTCATCATCAACTATTAAATAATTTAGCAATTTAGCTTCTCTTTTTTGATATTTGCCAATTATACTTTCAATTTCTTTTTCAATATCTTTTTCTAAATTAACCATATTATCACTTTATTTTATGGATTTTGCAAGTTCCACTCCTTTGTTGAATGCTTCGGTTAACATTTCTTCATCAGGCACAAAGGTCACATCTAATGTATCGAATATTGTGAATCCTGCACTTTCTAAATCTCTTTGGAGTTTTGCTACTGCTCCGCCACCCCATCCTTTGGATGAAAATATCAATGCATTCTTTTCGCTGGTTGTTCCTTTGAAGTTAAGGCAATCCAGCCAGTACATCATATTTCCTATGCGGGGGAAAGGTTTGTTCATCATTGTGGGGCGCCTAATGCAATTGCTTTACTGTCTAAAATGTCATTGACGACTTCAGATTCAAAGTCTTCTTGCATGAAGTAGATTTTAGCTTCAACACCTTCACTCATTATTCCTTCAGCGATTTGGTATGCTAACTTTTCAGTTGAATGATGCATGGTATCGTAGATAATTGTGATTTTGTCTTCACATACTCCAGTGGCCCAATCAGAATATGCCTTAACTATTTTTGAAGGGTCTTTCCAGATTTGTCCATGGCATGGGGCAATCATTTTGATTTGATCAACAATTCCGGCGTCGGTCAATTCCTGCAATTTCATTCTAAGCATCGGTGCACCCAATACCACTAAATTTGCATAGAACTTTTTAGCCGCATTTAAAATGAATCCTTCATCATAATCTTCTGCATATCTTTTTGACAGGCATAAATGTTGTCCAAATGCGTCATTTGAGAATAATATTCCTTCTTCAACAAACATTACAAACATGCTGTCTGGCCAGTGTAACATTGGTGCAGATACGATAGTTAATGTTTTTCCGCCTAAATCAATGTTGTCTCCTGTTTTAACAGTTGTGATTTCAACATCTGAATAGTTGTGGTATTGTTTTTCCAGAAATTCAGCACCTTTCGGGGAGGCATATACTTCTGCCTTTGGAAATCTATCGATTGTTTCTTTTAAGCCTATGGAGTGGTCGAGTTCAGTATGGCATTGTATAAAAACATCAATGTTGACTTCACGACCTTCTTTGGCAAATGCATCTTCAATTCTGGCATTTAATTGATCAATCATTCCGTCACTAAATACATTGTCAATCAATGCAACTTTCTCTTCGCCAAAAACCAAGTAACAGTTGTAGGTTGTTCCAGGTATTGCAAATCCATGGAAACTTCTAGTATTCCAATGAAGCGCACCTACCCAGTACACCCCATCCGTAATTTTAACAGATTCAGCTTTCATAATATAACCTAAAATTTTTTTATAATAAATCTTTTAAAATTAGTTTTAATTAAGTATTTTGTCACTATTTAGGTATTGTTTGTGAAATCTGTTTAAATTGTTTGATGAAATGGTAATCGAAGTTACTGCAGATATCTTCATATTTATTGCATACTCCAATGGCAGTTTGGGGATAAATAGAATTGTTTTCTTTATTGAATTGGGCAAATGTTCCGAATAATTCCTTCCCGTCACAAATTAACATTTTCATCAGAGGCAATTCTGCAGGGATTATTTCTAAGTTATTGTGGTTATTCTTTTCAAATATTTTGAGAATATCAATTTTTTCATCATCAACATAACATTCGGGATTTGCCAATATTCTTATTTTTACATTTTTTGGAAGTTTATTCAATGCTTTTAGCATAAGTTCTCCTTCTTGAGGCAATAAAAATCCAATTCTCATTGTTATTGATTTTTTAGATTTTTTAATAAGATCCATTTCTTTTTCAATGATGTTTTCAGGTGAACGGATTAACCAAACCGGGGCTTGGATTTCTGAAATCTGGTTGGTATAATATTCTTCTAATTTTTGTTCTGTTTTATTCAATTTGGATATCAATTCTTCTTTTTCTTTTTTAAAAATTACGGTAGGCTCAATGGCTTCATATTTTAAAGGTCGTTCTCTTTGAATGGATACAAATCCCTTTTTTTCAAGTCCATTTAAAATATCATAAACTCTAGAGCGAGGCAAGTCAGATATTTCTGCAATTTCATCGGCATTTCCAGTAATTATCTTTGTAAGTCCGATATATGCTTTTGCTTCGTATCTACTTAATCCCAAGTCTTTTAAAGAATTAATCATATCTTCCATGCTCTTTCCTTCTTTAAATTATTAGTTAAAGTTTTTTTAATTACTCTTTAAATATATTTTGTCACTAGTTTTGTATTTTTTGTATTTTATAATGTTGAATAAGTTTAAAATTTATATAATTTGGAACATAATATTAATGCGTAGAGCTAAAAGTAATAAATATTTTGTATGATATACGGGCAACAAAAAATCTTTATATTTTAGGTTTATTGGGACTTATTAATCATTAATACTAAGTTTTTTATTCATTAACTTAATATAACTTTTTTGATTATTTTATTAAGTGTAATATTTTCTTATTTTTAAAAAATAAGTTTTTTTTTAAGGAATTAATTTAGCCTTTTTTTCTAAAGAGTATTATATTTTGTATACTTTTTTTGTATATTGACTTTAAATTTTTTGAAAAATTATTAGGAAAACAATTCATTAACTATTTCATATTTTATATTTCCAATAAGATAGAATTGATAAAAATCAATTGTTACTTTTTTATTTTTGATTTAATTGATTGTCATTAACATTAACTGCAAGTGTTGTTAATACAGGATTAGTTTTTAAACCCTAATACACATATCAAGTCACTTTAAAAAGGTTTTCAATAGATAGAGGGGGGGTCGTTAATGTATGATTTGTGTGTTATGAAAATATTAAATTATCCTGTGTTCTAAAAAAGTAGTCTGTATAGGACAAAATTACTACAACCCTCAAATAAGTTTAGCCAATTGATAATAACTTAAAAATTATGTTAAACATACATAATGCAGATGAAAAAAGAAAATAAAACGTTAATGTCTGACTGTGCAGTTATGGATTCTCCACATCAAATTATAAATTCTCTGCCCAACATTAATTGTTAATAATGTTAATTATAAATTACTAATTAATATACGATAGGGGTATAAAAAATGCAAGAGAAAAACGAGAACTATAAAGTTACAAATCTAGTAGGGGTTCCTACTGACTATTCTGATGAAAACAACTGGGCATACCTGCCTGAAAACACAGATAAGGCTGTAGATACCTTTTTCATTTATCCGACACTGTACATCAACCCTGAACCTGATGCGCCGGCAATTGTTTCGATTGATGATCCTATGATTCGTAAAAGCGTGGATGACTTTTATCTACAGGTACCTGTGCTTTTTGAGGATTTAACAAACCTTTATGAGCCTTTTTACCGTCAAAGTAATCTTTGTGCTCTTACAGGAAGGCCACATGAGGAACTCGTAGAATTTTAAACTCATGAACAGAGGACAGATATTTATGCGGCATTGGACTACTTTTTTGAACATTATAATCAAGGACGTCCGTTCATTCTTGCAGGACATTCTCAAGGCTCTGTCATGCTGAGAATGGCACTGTGTGACTATTTCAAAGAGCATACTGAATATCTGGAACGCATGGTGGCAGCTTATGTAGTTGGATTTTCCATCACACCTGATGATTTGAAAGCAAATCCTGCTTTGAAGTTTGCCGAAGGTGCAGATGACACAGGAGTAATCGTATCATGGAATACAGAAGGACCGGAAAATAAAAACAAAAAAAATGCACTTGTTATTAAAAATGCTATTTCCATCAACCCTCTGAACTGGAAAAGAGATGATACATATGCACCAGCATCTGAAAACATAGGGAACCGTATTATTAGTATGGACCTTGGAAGTTTTGAAATATCAGACATACAGGTTAATAAGCCAGGTCTTGCAGATGCACAGCTTGACCTTGAAAGAGGCGTAGTGGTCTGTACAACTCTATCAGATTATTATATTAAAACCGAAGAACTTGGAGTAGGTAGTATCTTCGGACCTGCAAGTCTTCATGTGTGTGACTATGCAGCCTATTGGGACAATATTCGGGAAAATGTCATGACTAGGATTGATGCATTTCTGAATAAATAATTTAAAAATCGTGACTGATTAAGGTTCTTTTCAGACAAAATTCCTCAGCAAGAATCGTTGAGAATGTATTAGCTAATAGTGGAAACTTATCAGAATTGAGATTCGTTGAATAAGGTTTTGCAACAGTTAAAGGCGAAAATGGATGAAGTGAATCCTCGTTTAGGTAAAGAATTGAAATTGAAAAGAAACTTTAGACATCAAGGCAAAAAAATAATATTAGTTGAAATTATATTTCAACGATTTTCTTTTTTTTATAAGTCAGTTTGAATAGTCACTGATGTTAATGTAGTGATTTTCACTATTTGCATTTTTTAACAAATATTGCCGTGATTACAACCGTTGCAATAACTGAAATTATATTGGCAATCATTGCAGGCAATCTTAAACCTTCAGGGGCTTGCAGAATATATGCAAATGCAATCAAAGTACACACAACTGCCGGTGCCAACGCAATAATGTATTGCTTTTCTTTTTTCATCAGATATGCTGATGCTGCAAACAGCACTATTGTAGCTACTATCAATTGTGACCATGCAAAATATCTCCAAATTAAACTGAAATCAATAAATGTCAATCCAAAGGATATTAAAAACAATGGCACTGCCAATTTTAGTCGTGACATTATTTTTTCGTTGTTGATCTTAAGTTCGTCGGCAATTGTAATTCTTGCACTTCTAAGTGCAGTATCACCGGAGGTGATTGGACATATAACAACTCCAATAATGGTTAAAACCAAACCAACAGGACCTACTAATGCTGTTGCCATTTCATTGACTGCTACTGCAGGTGCTGCACTATAAATTGCTGCAAGCTGTGGCTGGCCGTGGAAAAATGCCATTGCAATTGCCGCCCAACAAAGGGCAACCAAACCTTCCAAGACCATAGCACCATAAAATACAGGCCTTGCATCATTTTCATTCTCAATACATCTTGCAACAATAGGGGATTGGGACGCATGGAAACCGGAAATGGCCCCGCAGGCAATAGTAACAAACAAATAAGGGAAAATACTTTTTTCAGTTAAATACAACCCTTGTGTTGTAAACTCTGGAATGGAGTACGCCGGATTTAAGATTACTCCCCCAGTCATTACCACTGCCATAATCAATAATAATGCTCCAAAAATTGGATATGCCTTTCCAATAATCTTGTCAACTGGAAATACTGTTGCAACTAAAAAGTAAATGAATATTATGGTTATACAGATAAGTACAGGAATACTGGTCAAGTTAGCAAGCAAGTCTGCAGCCCCCTTTGCAAAAGTGGCTGAGACAAGAATGCCTGTGATAACCATGAGAACTGCAACAAATTTTTCGAGTTTGATTCCCAAATACTTTGATACAATATCCGGCATTGTAAATCCATCATCTCGCAAGGACATGAATCCTGAGAAAAAATCATGAACTCCCCCAATGAAGATTGTACCCAATACAATCCATAAGAATGCTGCTGGACCAAACAGAGCTCCCTGTATGGCTCCGAAAATAGGTCCCAAACCAGCAATATTTAAAAAATGAACCAGGAAATTCTTAATCTTGGACATTGGTATGTAGTCAATGCCATCCTGCAACCTATATGCTGGTGTTTTGCGAGTTTCATCTACGCCAGCTGCTTTTTCAACAACCTTTCCGTAAACAAAGTACGATGCAACCAATACTAAAAAACAAATAATAAAACTATACATTAATTATTATTTAAGTAAAAAGGATTATAAAAATTTTAATCTAAAACTAAAAGTAACTATAAAAAAAATAATGGGTGGTAATGAAGTTATTCATCACCGTATTTTTCGTTGAATTCATCTTTTTCTGTTGCAATTTTACCTTCTAAAGTACCGATTAAATGGTCTGATTTTTCTTTAAGTTCAGCGATGTTTTCTTCAAGCATGGCCACTTCAAGCACGTCTCCTAAATCTTGCTGAAGATTTGCAATCAATTCATTTTTAGCCACTTGTATTCTTAACTGAGTTCTTAAGAAGATTTCTTCCAAAATATTAGATGCTTTAAATAGAACTAAATCAGCAGGGGCTAATTCATTTGCAATTACATATTCAACATCATTTTCTAAGACAGCTATTGCTACATCAGCATCTTCTAAAGCATCATCAACTTGAATTTCTGCTAAATTAATGTGTGCTTCAAGTTTTTTTTCAGTCATCTCTTGTTTTTTTGCTAATTTTTTTTCTTCAACTTGGATTTTAGCATTGGATTTTTTTTCTTCCATTTTCAAGATTCTTTCTTCTCTTTTAATTCTGCTGGATTCTTTAGCTTCTTCTACTTTTTCTTTAAATGACTTTTTTTCTTCATCTGACATTATTTCACCATTTAAAATCTATTATGTGCTGTAGTACATATTATACATATGTTAATATTTATATAAAAATTTTTACTATCTTAATACTAAAAATGATTCTCCGCTTTGTATTGTTGCAGTTAAGATAATAATGAAGAATAGTGTTATTTTAACACCAAAACATTCTTTTTGCACCTAAAGAATAAATAATATTTTTTACATAATAATTAATGGTGATAAATTTATGGATTATAAGAAAATACTTGGAATTTTATTTATAATTATGGGTATACTTTTTGCAGTATATCCGATGTATAGTGCAGAAGCAGTATCCTGGATTGCAGGAATATGTTTAATAGCATTCGGATTTGCTTGCATTATTGACGGATTTTCTGTATGGAGCATGATGGCTCATGTTTCACTTCTGAACATATTGATTGGAATGTGTGCAATGCTATTCGGATTATTATTTATTTATAAAATAGATGCATTGTCTTTCCTTGTTGGATTCCACTTCTACCTGATTGCATTTGTATTGATATTTGCAGGTATTTCCGGAATTGTCTTCGGATCCGATACAATATCCAGACTGGCATCAGTACTTATTGTAATCTTGGGAATGGTTGTTGTTTATCTTGCTTTTGCGGCAATTGCATCACCGTTATACGTTGCAATTATCGTTGGAATATGTTTGATCATGGAAGGAATACTGTTTTTAGCAGCAGGCATTGCTGAATCTAATTAAATTAAGGGATTGATATGGATAAAGAAACAAAAGAGCGTTTAGGCGAAATCAGAGAAGCAATGAAAAAATATGGCTTTGACAAGATTTTAGGTCAAACCGTAAAAAGCAAGATACGTTCAAAAGAGATTGCTGATGAAGACAATCTCTTATTGGATGAGGAACTTCCTGTAAAATTAAGACTCATGCTTCAGGAACTGGGAACTACTTTCATTAAATTAGGTCAGCTGTTAAGTACAAGGCCAGACATTGTTGGAGAAAAGGTTGCAAATGAATTGGCTAACTTGCAGGATGACAATCCGGAAATAACATATGAACAGGTTAAGGCAATAGTTGAAAGGGAACTTGATGGAAATATTGATGACTTGTTTGAGGATTTCCATCAGGAACATATAGCAACCGCATCCATAGGTCAGGTTCATGAAGCAAAATTAATCACAGGTGAACGTGTTGCTATCAAAATCCAAAAGGAAGGCATCACTGATAAGATTGACCTTGACATAAAGATAATGAAATATGTCGCCAATCGTGCCGATAAATTTAACGCCGATTTAAGAAAAATAAACTTGCCGGGGGTTATGGATGAATTCGACCGTTCCATTCACAAGGAAATCGATTACAACAATGAATTCATGAATATGCAACGCATGGAAATGAATTTTGTGGACAATCCCAACATTCACATTCCAGCAACATATCCAAAATACTGTACCTCAAAAGTCCTGACAATGGAATTCATTGAAGGTACAAAATTAAATGACGTTTATGCAAGCACAGGCGATGAATTTGACAAAAAGCTTTTGGCAAAAAATGTCATTGATTCATATCTCCAACAGCTGTTTATTGATGGGTTTTTCCATGGGGATCCTCATCCTGGAAACATATTGATTCTTGAAGATAATGTTGTATGTTACCTTGATGAAGGTATGATGGGGTCATTTGATGATGAATTCAAACGAAACCTTTGCGAAGCAATACTGTTATTAGTTGACCAGGACGTTGACGGATTGATAAATCAGTTAATGTACATGGACATATTGGATTATGATGTTGATACCAGAACATTGAAAAGGGAATTGGGCGATTTGTTTGGAAGGTATTTCGGCGTTTCACTTAATCGTTTCGATGGAATATTGAATGAACTGCTTGGCCTTATGCAGGACTATGGAGTTATTCTACCAAACGAACTTGTCACAATGGCAAGAGGATTGACACTGATTGAATCCGTTGCACATAATCTTGATCCTGAAATCGATGTTTTAGCATCAGTGAAGGGTGTTGCTGCAGAAATTGCCAAAGAAAAAATCAACCCTAAAAATTACATTAAAAGCAAGAAAAGCAACCTAATCATGTATGGGCACATGCTTCAATCATTGCCGAAACTTCTAACAAGAATAATCCACAAGATTGAAAACGAAGAACTTAAAATAAAGCTCGAAGTCGACATTAACGATAAGGTTACAATAGTCGCATTGGTATGTGCTCTTATAATCGGTTCTTCTGTTGTTTCATTCGGACCAATGGTCTTCGATATGCCAGTGATTTCCTTAATCGGTTATATAATAGCCATAATCTTAAGTATCATCGGCATTAAGAATTTTGTATTAAAATAGATGTGGGGAAATAATTCTTCCTCAACACTTATTTTTTTATGTTAAAAAAATTGCTTTAATCAACAGAGTCTCCTATATTGAGAACGGACTTAATTTTATTTTTTATAACTTTTCGTTAAAAATTAAAAAAATCACACAAGTTTTTGAAAGAGCCAAAATATTTTATTTATTATATTTTTTATATAAAACGAGTAATAAAATTTTTGAAATTATGGGTATAAATAAAAGTAATAAAAATATATATACTTCTTAGTTTTATATTATAATTTGAGAGCGAAAAGTAGTAAATATTTTGTATAGTATACGGGCAAAATCCTTTTTAAATGATTTATTGTCTTTATAAGATCTATTAAACTTTAATATTTATTTTAGCACATGATAACTTGGTATTGATTATTAAATAGGTTAATCAATAATTATTCTTTCTTATTTTCATAAAAACAGTTTTTTAATTAATTATTTTTTAAGGCTGTTTTGGCTGTTTTTAGGTAGGGGCTTATATTTTGTATAGTGTTGGTATAATATTAACTTTATATGGATTGGTTAATGGCAATGAATGTGTTCCATTACCTAATTGTTTATCAATGTATTTTTGAATATGTTCTCTAATTCGATTTTAGTTTCATCATCATAGAATTCATTGCCCAAATCGGTAGTTAATGTAAACATTGCGAGTTCATAAATTACCTTATTAAGTTTTTTTCCTTTATCCGTTAATGTGTAGTCAATACTTTGGTTATTCTCGTCGCTGTTTCTAGAGATAAGTCCGTTTTCTTCCATTTCTTTTAGACAATTGCTTAAAACTTTATTGGATAAATTAGATTTTCCATCTTTAAATTCATTAAAACGTTTTTTTCCAAAAAACATATCTCTTAAGATTTGAATAACCCATTTTCTGCTAATCAATTCCATGGCAAGTTCCATGGGGCATTTTCCTGCTTTTTTATCATTATTCATGTAATGTCTCCTAAAACTGTTATAATATTTATTAATCAATATTAATTAGTTTTAAGTAACCTGGAGGTAACTTTATTCTTTTTATATCTGCTGAAATATACTATAATTAAATAAAAGTTTTACTTTTATTAAAATTTAAGGTGATAAATTATGAAATTTAATGCATGGAATGATAATGAGAAATTTTTCTCATCTAAAATCGCACAAAATGTAATTTCTACCGCTTGTGGTTCTGACATTAACACTGCTTGTGGCAGTGATGTGACTGCTTCTGCTT
>NZ_CAMVTE010000044.1 GCF_947170395.1 uncultured Methanobrevibacter sp.
AAAGAAATACCAACTGAAACTTTCAAAGATATATTCAAAAATAAAATTATCATGTACTTGTTTGAAGATGCTGCAAGATCAAGGAGAAACGAACTTTTCTCAGGTGTTGGCAAAAACATTAATCTAACATACTCCCAAATTTGTGAAGAATTTGACAGAAATGGAATTGAAATATTTACAGACTCCATTAAAGAAAAATTCATCACAGATGATGATGGTGAATAAATGAAGAATGTTTACATTAAAGAGCTAAAATATTATTCAAGAAAAGGTATTTTAGAAATCCTCCAAAACAACGAAAAAGTTTTAGATAAACTTTTAAAATTTGATATTGTCAAGTTTACTAATGAAGGTTATCAGTTTAACTACGTTGGAGTAATTATAATTGAAAACATTGTCATTAATGTTTATCCCAAATACATCACATCAAAAGATAACATTAAAGATGATTTCAAACAGGTAATTAATGTAATTAAAAAATATAACAAATCAAAAGATGATTTGACCTATCATAACGACGAGCTTGAAGATATATCATATAACCGTCTGTCAATGATGCTGTTCTTTTTAGAAGATTATTTTGAAAACGGGGTTTATACCAACATTCAAAATATCCTGGAAACCAACGGAAACGGTGAAATCGACTGGATGAGAACTGTCAATGGCAATGTTGCAATCATACAGAATAACAAGCCCTATTACATTGAACTTCAAACCAAATACAAAATCAACGATTTATTTGATTTTTTCAGACTTTTGCATGAATATATTATCACTGAATGTTCCAATTACTTGGAAAAAGCAGGTCTTTTGGAACTGTTTGATTTGACTCCAGTTGAACTGTCTGATAAAGAGTTTGAAGATTTTGGTGATGTCGATTTAATTTTAGAAAAGCTTGAAAAAGAATTGAATGTTGAGTTTAATACTCACAAAATTAAACTGCTTCGCTCAATGCATTCATATCTGTCAAATAAAAATGCCCATACTAATGAGAACTATTTGACTTTGTATGGGACATCAGCTTATCATGAGATTTGGGAAGAAGTCTGTGCAAAAGTATTTTCCGATAAATTGCATAAAAAATTAAGGGATTTAACATTGCCAACTAAGTTAAAATCCAAATATTCTCCAAACAAGGAATTAATAAAACTAATTAAAAAGCCAAAATGGTATTATAAAGATAGTTATCCAAAAGAAGCCGAGGGTACTTTCATTCCCGATATCGTGACATTTTATGAAAATGAATTTCTTATTCTTGATGCTAAATATTACAGTTTAAAATTCAGCCAGGAGGTATTATCTGGACAACCGGGTTTGGAGTCAATAACAAAACAGTACCTGTATGAATTAGCTTTTAAAGATTTCATTGGTGATCATAACTTTAGAGGAGTTAAAAATGCATTTTTATTCCCAGCATATTCTGAAAATATTGAAAATAAAGGCCATGTAAAACTTGATATTTTATCTAATTTGGGTTTGGAAGATATTCAGATTATTATGCTTCCGGTTTCATTAATGAATGAATATTATTTAAATAATAAGAAAATGGATGTTTCAATGTTGAATTTTAATATTGAGGATGCTGATGTAAATGACAACTAAAAATTCAAAACAATTAATGCTATGTCCAAATTGTCATTTATTTGTGCCTTTAGATGATGAATGCAGTTTGTGTGGTTTTAAATTAAAACCAGAATTAACTGATTCATCACTAACCGATTGTTTTAAAAACTTTTTTAAGCCAGATAATTATATTAATTGGGATTTACAATTCATTCCAATCGCCTGTAAACGCCGATTGGAAAGTTGTTATAATGATTTTTTTGAAATTTCTATTTCAAAATTAACTTATGAGGATGGAATTTACTTTTATTATTTTTCTAAAAAACATAAATCAAGACCTTTTTTGATATTAATTTTCAATGAAAATCCTAAAAAATCCAATTTTAGATTGTATAAAAATGAATTGTTGGTATTTTTAAAAATTAATCATAACCTTGATGTATTTAAAGACAATTTTTCACTTAGATATGCCAGTAAAAACAAAGATTCAAATATATATTATATTTCACTAGGCGATATGGGGGGCAGTGATATTATTAAGAAACTTGATTTATTGGCGGATTTTTCAAAATTCATTTCAAATCCACTTTTAGGTAATTTCGAATTTAATGAAATATCTAAACCTAAAAATAAACCGGCATTTAATAACACACGTGTTGAATACAATAATGGTTATGTGGTTAAAGAGGGAATGTCAATTTCAGGTAAAAAACAGCGTAAAGGTTCATTTAAAAGAAGAAATAACAATGAAGGTGAAGGTTTTGTCATTCCAAAAAGAATTTCATATCATGATTATGAGAGATGATTTGAAGTAATAATTTTATGTATTGCTTTTAAATTAAAATTTTACAAATTTTTTTAAGTATGTTTTGACATATATTATTAACAAACAGCATTATTAAAAGCTCATTAAATTTGAGGTGTTAAATGTCTGATTATAAGTATTGTCCTGAATGTGGTAATAAACTTCAGAATGAAGCATTTTTTTGTGATAAATGCGGTTTTAAAATCGTTAATGAAGAAAATAAAACTAAATTCTGCTTTAATTGTGGTGAAAAAATTGATGTTAATGCAGAATTATGTCCGAAATGTGGAGTAAGACTGATTAACCCAATTAAAAATAGTGCAAATGATTTACTGTCTTCTTCACAAAGGAAAATAGGTGAAGGAATTAACTCAGTTAGTCGATATATTACTGCAAGAAATATTGTAATTGTTTTATCAGTGATAATTATTTTAGCTTTAATAGCTTCTTCTCCGGCAATAATTGAAAAATTAACTCCTTATAAAGAAGTTGATGCATCATATATTGGTAATCATGTAGCAGGGGAAAAAGTCCAATTTGATGGTGAATATATGGGTCATACTAGTTGGGGAGCAAATTCTTTTTTATTTTATTCAACAATTACTGATAATGATATTGTTAAAGTGGGAAATCAGTATGTAATCCTTCAAGGTGACTATTTAGGTCATGATTTGTCCGGTCATGAAGGATCTACTGTGCATTTGGAAGGCAGGTTTGCATCTGGAGGCACATCCAACGAACGATTTGGTGATGGATATATTGACGGTTATTGGTTTGGTGCAGATACAATTGAACTTGTAAATTAATGTCAAGTTGGAGTGTAGAAATAACAAACTAACGGATACTATGAATTTTTGCAGTTATTGGGTGCGATTTTAGAAATTCTGATGCATTTTGGTGAGATTATGAATGGAAAAGACAAATGTGATTTATTAAATAAAATCAGACAAAAGATTGCTGATGCAAATAATATAGATTTTGTTATTTATGATTGTAATTTTAAAGGAGAATGTTTTGGGACTTGCCCAAAATCAGATTCTGAGTTGCAATATCTGGAAAATGAACTTGAAAAAAAGCAAAATGATGGTGAAAAGATTATTCTTAAAGGAATTTTCACACTGGATATTGATGAAAAACCTAAAAAACAAACTCCTTTAGAGGATATTCCTATAAATAGAAACCCTGAAAAATTGGAAAGTCTTTTAAACAATCCTATTTTAAGTAATCTTCCTCCAAGATATTTGGATAATTTATTGGATTAAACGTGGCCATATTTTTTTCTCACTACTCCTTTAACAAATTATTTATTTTATTGTGAATAAATTATTATTAACTATCTGGAGGGTAATATTATGGCGGTTAATTTGACTCCCGAACAAAGAGAAGTAGTTGAATATGATCATTTAAAAGAACCAAAAAAGTTTTTAAGAGTAGAAGCCGGTCCGGGCGCAGGTAAAACTAGAGTTTTAATCGAAAAAGTAGCATATATGGTTAATGAATTAAAAGTAAAACCTGAAACGTTGTTAATCATTACTTTTTCAACTAAAGCGGCTGAAGAGCTTCAGGAAAGACTCTCAGAAGGAGATCTACTTAAAAGTGATGTTCAAAAAATGCACATCTCAACAATCCATTCATTCTGTGGAAGAATTCTTGAAGAAAACGGTAAAATCGGTTTGAATGTCATCTCAGATGATGCCGGTGAGAAAAACCTGCTTTTCATTGGAAAACACCTAAAAGAATTGGGTTTTGTTAATGAATGCTATGCTTCTTCAAGTGAAATAGCCGATATTGCTTCAAAATATAATGAATACTGTTCTTTTGGTGTTAAAACAGATAAACTGGTTGATTACATCCAGACAGCAAAACCAATAAGCAAGGAATATGTTGATTTTGTCTGCCAGTATATGGAATCTCATGACGGCAAATACCCTTATGATGATGTTAAAAACAACAAGGAGTTTAAAGAGTCCAAATACAATGCTAAATACTTGCAGATTGCCAAATCCTATCCGATTTATGAAGAAATCCTAAAACGTGAAAAAGCAATCGACTATGCGCATATGCAAAAGGATGCCCTGGAAATTGCCCAAAGGGACGGTTTTAGAACACAGTTTACAAACATTTTAATCGATGAGTTTCAAGACACTGACCCTATTCAGATGGCATTATTTGAAGAGCTTATGAAAACCGCCGAGTCATTTACGGTTGTAGGTGATATTAACCAAAGTATTTATGGTTTTAGAGGCTCAAATACAAATCCTTTCTCATATCTTGCCGATTATCATGGTGATAAATTTGCCTTTAAAAGCCTTCCGGACAATTTCCGCTCAACACAGGAAATCATTGACATTTCAGAAGATTTTATCAAACATCAAAGGCCTGAGGATTCTGTTTTAGGCAAAGCCGTTTGCGGACGTGGTGAAAGCGGAAGAAACTATTTTTTAGTCAGTGAAAATAAGGACATGGAAGCATTAGGAATCTATAAGATTATCCAATACTTAATCGATAATAAAAAGATTGGCAAATTATCAGATATCGGAATACTTCTTCGCTCTGTCAAAGCGAGTTCTTCAAGATGCATTGAACCGCTGATGGAACTTTTAAGCGAGAATAATATTAATTTCCAGGTTACAGGATTAAGCAATCTGATTGACAGTGAAGAAATTAAATCTGTTTTAACCTTGTTTTATCATTTGGTTGCAGATGATGATCCTCACAAATACTTCTTTAACAGATGGGAGGCTGACTGGCTTAATTTAAAGGCATATGCAGACCAGATTCTATTTGACCTGTCAGATGAAACTAAAGAGATATTATATAATCTTCAGGATAAATTTGAGCGTGATGCTGTTGCAACTGAAAACATTGTCTGGAGAGAGTTCGGCCACAAAAGAGGCGGTGCAAAAACATTTGCAGGAGTACTCAAACGTGAAGAGGAAATAAGAATTGAAGTATTCAAAAGAATTGAAAGGCCGGTTCTTTTAAATGAAAACCTGATTGAATATGGAATAACAAATCCTGATGATTTGGAATTTTTCAAAAAACTCAACCAGTTTAAGGATGAACTGTACGCTGAAGGTGTGAAGTTTTACGAAAGACCGACAGTTCTTGAAGTCTATTTGAAACTCCTAACTGACATTACTGGATTTTTAAATGAGGATTTGATTTTAAAAGATGAAGCAATGATTAGAAATCTCTCACAGCTGACCGGTTCACTTTCCACATTTTGCGAAGTCAGATTTGAAAGGGATATCAGGGGAGCATTCTGGTTTATCTACAGGACAGTTGAAGGCCATGAAGGATATCTTCCAGACCAGGACGGCATTCAGATTATGACCGTTCATAAATCTAAAGGTCTTGAGTTTCCGATTGTTATTGTCCCTTCATTTAAAAAGGAGAACTTCCCAAGAAAGTATATTGATCCAAATCCTGATTCAGGTTGGATTTATGGAAAACCAACTTATTTCACTCCGTATAACTGTCTGGAATTTCCTAAATTCGATGAGGCATTCGGACCTGAAGAATCTCATAAAATGGAAGAGGAAAGAGTTATTTATGTTGCAATGACACGTGCAGAAGATACTCTGATATTATCCTCAATCGTTGAGGGATGCGGTGCGGCTAAACAAATAGCTCTCAAGCGAAGAGAGTATGAAAACCTTCCAAAAGGACCATGCCGTGTGGAATATGCAATCAATAAAAATCTCGAAACCTGCACTTTAATCGATTTGGACGACATCAACATTGAAGTTGAACCGAGGGAAGTTAAACTTGAAGATGATGATTACTGCATTGAACTGAGTTTTACAGCACTTGAAAACTACAATAACTGTCCGTTCAGATACAAATTAACAAATGATATAGGTTTTATCATCTCAGAGAAAAGTGAAATCGATGAGGGTATTTTTGTCCACAAAGCCCTGGAAGTTATAAACAAAAAAATAAAAGCAAACGGTAATGTTTTCATAGGTAAAGATGAAGTAATCTCAACAGTCAGTGAGTTATTTTCAAAATCAAATGAGGAACTTAAAGAAGAAGACCCTCTTCAGTTTGAAAAGGACTTAAAAGAAGTAACTGACAATGTTGTATATTACTATGAAAATTATGGAAAAGACATTAAAATACTTGACAGTGAATATCCGTTCTATTTAAAAGACAGGCATTTCGCACTTAAAGGTGTAATTGATTTAATCTATGAAAAAGACGGCAAGTTAGGGATAATTGATTATAAAAACACACGCCTTGAAGCGAAATACAAAAACAAATTCAAAAAACAGCTTCATTTATATGTTCTAGCTTTAAGAGATCAAAATCAGCAATACTATGGAAATGAAATAAATGAATTAAAAGTTTATACAATAAAATCCAAGAAACTGCTTGACTTTAAAATAGATGAAGAATATATGGAAGAGTTAAAACTTGAATTGGAACGTGTTGCAAGAGATATTCACAATGCTGAGTTTAAATCTTGCAAATGTGATGACTGTAAGTATTGCCAATACAAGGAAATTTGTAACCAATATTAATAATTTTTTATTAATATTTTTTATTTATCTAAAGAAAATTATTGTTAGTGTTTGGCAGTTCTAGTCTTATTTTTATTTTTTTCTTTATTAATTCAACTAATTTTATATTGCCACAATCATATTATCTTATTGTAAATAAATCATTATTTTTTACAAACCTATTGTTAATGTTCATAAAATAGATATCTTTAAAAAATATGTTTTATAAATTATAATATATAATAAACTGTGTTTAAAATGAAGATATATTAGTTTTATATGGTTGTGATACAATGAGTTCGGATGATTTAAAAGTAGATTTGACCTACGAAAAAAAGACTACGTATGGAATAATTGGTATTGTATTAGGGGTATTATTTTGGGGAATAGGACACCCTTATATTGGAATTATGGATGTAGTTTTACTAATTTTTCCATGTATCTTTTTAGCAATACCAAGTCAAACAACAAAGAATAGTAAAGGTTTAGCTTATATCTCAATGATAATTTTGGTGATTGCTTTTTTACTTTTAATTGGTGGTCATTATATTAATCAATTAACTCGTTTTTTTCAGTTGATTTTATGTATTTATGGTTTTTTCTGTGCATATGTAATGACAATCCCAACTGATCCTAAAGAAATTTATTTGAATACTTCAAACATGAATACAAATTATCAGAAATATGATAAATATTGTGTTAATTGTGGGCAAGGTTTATTAAATGATTCTCAATTCTGCTCTAGGTGTGGTGCGAAAGTTATAAATAATATTCAGATAGATTCTCCTCAGGAGGCTGAAAAGGAAGTTAATGAGAATGTTTGTATTGAATGTGGGCATGAATTGTATGATGATTCGAAATTCTGTCCCGAATGTGGTGTGGAAGTTATAAATAATTTTCAGGTAGATTCTCCTCAGGAGGCTGAAAAGGAAGTTAATGAGAATGTTTGTATTGAATGTGGGCATGAATTGTATGATGATTTGAAATTCTGTCCTGAATGTGGAGCAAAAGTAACCACTTCCAATGTAAAATAGATTAAAAATATTATTGGTTAATTCAATTAAATTAATAATTTAAAAAATAAAGGTGAAATAAAATGTCAAGAAAATATTTAATAATATCATTGGCAATTGCATTTGTTATTTGTGTAAGTTTAACTCCAATAATTGCTGGGCAGAGCACTTATTCAGTTAATGTTGGAGGTATTGATTTTTACATGCCAAATGATTACAAGTTAGATGAAGAATTCATCTTTGAAGAGGATATTAATAGTCAAGATAGATGGGGTAATGATGTTCCAGTTCATTATAGATGTGAATATTATTCAGATGGGGAAAACACTATCGAAATAACAGTTACTACAAGTTATGGTGAACCATTTACAATGGACAATGTTGCATTTGCAGGCTATGGTGAACCTAAAAAAACAATTGCCAATAAAACTGGGGTAGTGAGTGCAAGTCCTGGAGATGTTCTTTTTTCATATTGTGAAGATGGAAAACTAATACAGATTGAAACATTAATGGACAAAAATAATGAGAAGATGATTGAAAAAGTTATTGGAGGATAAAATATACATTTAATGTATGTAAACATATGAATTGAAGTCTTTGAAGAATCTGTGTCTAATTTGGTCAGGTGGCCTGGCATGGATTTTTCGTAGATTATTATGGATAGTAGGTGAAAAATATGATAACATGCAGCGTATGCGGATGTCTGAACAGCCCTTCAAGGGCAACATGCATCGAATGCGGGTCCGATTTGTCAGACAGTGAGGACTGGGGAAACTATGATGACGATTTGAACTTTGATGAGGTCGATGAGCTGGGATACGCCGACCCGGATTTCTACGATTAGGTGATAATATGTGGAGATGTCCTATTTGCGGTGCCATCAACGACGATAAGGATGACATGTGCCAGGAATGCTGGTATTTATCAGACGTCAATGATGAATAAAGAAAAACATTTCACAATAAATATAAATGAAACTTCCAATAAAGCCTTAATCAGGTGTTATTATGGACATTAAAAAACTATTAGTAATTTCATTAATTTTATTGGCGGTAATCTCCTCACTGACAATTGTCGCTGCCGGCTGGTTTGATTTTTCAGGCGATTCTTTTGAAAAATCACTGGAAAATCCGATATCTGCACCTGCAGGAACACCAACTGCAAAGTTCGATGCAGATAAGAATAACGGCATGGAAATCGTAACCGGAAACAAGACTCATTTAAACAATGCTCATTCATATGAGTCCGGTGATTATATCACTACAACCTACACTTCCAAAAGCCGTATAGACTTCATTCAGATTGCCGGAGCCGCTCAAATTCAGACAAACCAGTATCCGGATGACAATGAATCATTCAGGATTGCTGTTGACAATTTCTACAAGTTCTGCTATCAAAACAAGTTGCCTACATATTACCAGATTGTCAATACCGAGATTGATGATTCCTTTTCAAAGTATTTCACCGCTCCCACCAATGAAACCGGTGGATCTTTCATAAAGTTCTATGACAAATCCAACAGTACTGTGCTTACTCAAAACATTGTTCTTGCAAACGATGATTTGTATCATGGCGGAATGCATGTCTCAAAGGATTCATTCAACGGTTATGACAGATACAGCATTGATTTTACAATGATTTTTGACGTTACCGACAACCATGATCTGTTGGATAAGGTTAAAAAGACTGACCATGCTGATTTGCATATTATCCTCAACAATGAAACAGGATACACCGGCGGTTCAATCGAGCTTGTCATTCCTTTGGAGGTTGAAACCGATTTCGGAATCTAGCATTTTTTTAATGGAAAGGTCATCTGACCTATACCATCTTTTTTAAAAACTATTTTTTTACACCCAACTTTCATCATTTTAAAAATTCATCAAATAATTCCAATAGAAAATATATTGTATACACTTTTAAGGAACCCTCCATTAAAGCATTCACACATCAAAACTGAAGGCCTGTGAACTTTCAATTATGCACACTTATTAATCACTAAAAATAGATATACTATCAATTGGTGTAATCATGTTGGAGTGGACTATTTGCAATAACTGTGGAAAAATCCTTGACAACTCACAGACCGTCTGCGGGAACTGTCAGGGAAGCGTCGATAAAATCGGCATAGACTATCTGGCAGGTCAGCTGTCCAGCTTAAGGTTTCTTGTAAACACGCTTGATGTATTCAGCGCCTACTGCCCTTCACTGGAGGGTCTCGACAGGCCTCTTGAGGAAGTCATAAACGAGGATCTTTTCAGGTGGTTTTCATATCTTGCACTTGCAGATGAAACCGTAACGGATAATGAACTTGAATTCATAAACGGACTTTTAAACGTCTCATATGACGCTAAAGACATTTCAGATGCTGAAATCGAGGAGTTTCCACGCTCATTTTCATGTCTAATTGAGCTTGACTCATTCGGCTCCGACTTCAACATGGATAAGCTCAACACAACCTATGAATTATTTTCAGCATTCAGGCTTCTCGGAAAGTTTTTCATAACAGTTGACAATGATTTAAATGAAGATGTCCTTAAAATCTATGCAGACTACATCAAAAACCTTGAGGATAGCCTCTCATCAAAGGGAGTTGACCTCAACCCCCAAACCAAACTTGCAAACATTCCAATAAAGGATGAACCTCAAGATGAGGAAACCGGCTCAATAGATGAATATCTCGATGAGCTAAACAAACTGGTCGGTCTTGAAAGCGTCAAAAAGGACGTCAATTCCTTAATCAACCTTGTCCAGATTAGAAAAATCAGACAGGACCGTGGAATAAAACAGCCTGCAATGAGCCTTCATCTGGTATTTTCAGGTAATCCCGGAACCGGAAAGACCACCGTTGCAAGGCTTCTTTCAAAAATCTATCATGAAATAGGAATACTTTCAAAGGGCCATCTAATTGAATGCGACAGGTCAAGCCTTGTAGGGGGATATGTCGGCCAGACCGCAATCAAAACCCAGGAGGTCATACAAAATGCCTTAGGTGGAATTTTATTCATCGATGAGGCATATGCACTTGCATCCAAAAGCGAAAACGACTACGGCCAGGAGGCAATAAACACAATTTTAAAGGCAATGGAAGACCATAGGGACGATTTCATTGTCATTGTTGCAGGATACCCTGCTCTTATGGACAATTTCCTCAACTCAAATCCCGGCCTTGAGTCAAGGTTCAACAAGTTCATCTACTTTGACGATTACGATGAAAACCAGCTCTATGAAATATTCATGCTCATGTGCGATGATGCAAGCCTGAAGCTGGATGAGGCTGCAGATGAGTATGCAAGGCAGTATTTCGCTAAAATGTATGAGTCAAGATCATCCAACTTTGCAAACGGAAGAAGTGTGAGAAACTTCTTTGAAGAGGTCCTTACCGCCCAGGCAAACAGGCTGGCTCCAAAAGAGGATATCAGTGATGAGGAACTGAATACTTTAACCTATGAGGATTTTTTGGTTGAGTAAAATGGCAAACACATATCAGTCAAAACTTTTTGTTGAAACAAAACCCATTGACAGGGCAGAGAGATTAATTGATGATGGAAAATTTAAAGAAGCATTGGATTTAATTGAAGATGACACATCTTCGCAGGCCTTTAATGCAAAGGGAATTATTTTTGAAAATCTCGGGGATTATGAAAAATCGGTTGAATGCTTCACAAAGGCAGAAAACATAAGCGGTGAGGATAAATTCAGGCTCAACAGGGCAAACTGCCTTTACAGATGGGCAAAGGTAACCTATTTTCCGGAGGGCAATCTCGACAGGGCAATGGATTTGATTGACGAAGCACTTGAAAGCATTCCGGATGATGAGGATTCATCCGAGTTCTGGTTTTTAAAGGGTGAAATATACCAGAGCCTTGAAAACCTTCTTGAGGCAAGAAAGTGTTTTCTAAAGGCTGAAGGAAGATTTGAAGAACTGAAAATTTTAGAAGACGAACTGGCATTGTTTGAAAAATACAGCGATGAAACCCTGATAAACATCACTGGAACCGGTTTTTACCGTGGACTTGAACCCTTCAGCGAAAACGCAGAATTCCGCCTTGTAAGAGATTTAAAAAACGAACACGACCCCGATGCAATAGCCGTCATGGACGGCTCAGAAATTGTGGGATACGTTGCAAACAGCGACTACACCCTGATTTTTAATGTCAAAAGCGCATCGGATATAAAAAATATGATTGGCGAGTCTAGTGTGGCCAGGGTTATATTTGTCTTTCAAAATGAGTATGTTATCGCAAGGGTTGAGCTTTAGGACTGCTTGTTTTCAAGCATATTGAGTATTTCAATTGCAAGCGGGGTGTTTTGATAAATCCTTCCCTTATGGGATTTTTCATTAAGGCAAACCACAAGCTTTTTTCTTTTCAAATCATACAGCGCATTTGAAACCTGTGTTGTCTGCATGCCTGTCTTTCTGGCGATTTCTGATGGCATAAGATATTCCCCTTCAAGGGTTTTGATGGTCTTATATCGGGCGGGTGAAATCTTAATAAAGCCTATCATTTCCCATAGTTCTTCTTGTGTGAGTTTAGCCATACATTGTTATTTATATATCGCTTAT
>NZ_CAMVTE010000045.1 GCF_947170395.1 uncultured Methanobrevibacter sp.
AAAAATAGATTTTTAAAAAATTTTTGCAAAAATCAAATAGGATTTCTACAAAGCCTATTTTTTTTATTTTTTAGGTGATTTTTAACTTTATATTATTTTAATTTTAAAAACCTCGGTTTTGATAAGCTCGGGCTATCACATAGGAAGGTTCATAGAAAGCACTGCAGTTATAATTATCTATCACATCACATATGTCATCATTATATACTCTTATAATACCATCAACATAATCTTCTTTGGATGATAGAGTATTTACAATTAAACGTTGATATACTGCGCCCATATCAAGTGGTGTTGGAATGATTGTGGCAAGTTCTTTATCAACAATGGTAATATCATAATCTCCATTTTCAAGTTCATAGTCATTAATCCAATCTGCTTCTACTTTCAGAGGATTTTCACAATGTAGGGCTTCTGCACAGCTAATCAAGTGATATAGTCCATCTCTTCCAATTGTATTTACAACATATTTATTTTTTTGTTTTATATTTCTTGCCACTCTTTCTATCATGTAACAAATAAAGTATAAATCATTGATTTTAATATCTTCATCTGGAAAATATTTATTTTTCATAATATTTCGCTTCCTTTAAATGTTAATGTTTTAAGTGCTTTTTCAGTGTTAAAGCAAATTTGATGTGTTGGATAATTAAATTTTACCAGTTCCCAGAATGCTTCTCTTGAAATGTTGCCTTCAATAAATCCTTCAATGTAATTCCAAATTTGATCATCTGCCATAGGTCCTTCCACCATATCATAGTTATGTTCTATGCCATTTCGACAACTTACAATGAAATTCAACCATTCTTCACACATTTCGTTAAACTTCAGAATGTTTAAATCAGCATTCGGCACATATTCATATAAGTTTACAACGGATTCTCCTTTTTTTGTCATAGCCCAACGTTTTGCTTGCTTTTCAAATAGGGTGCAGTAAAAGCCATAACCAAAATCCTTATAAAAACCATTCTGTAGAATACGTGGAAAGGGCACTTCCACATTGCTTCCATGATATAATATATTTTTATCCATATGACAACATCTGCTTTTTTAATATTTTAATATTCTCATGAACTCAAAATTTAAACACTGAATTCCTGGTGAAATTAACTTCATGTAATCTCATAATTATAATTTTGTTTAATTAATATATACTATTTTCCGCATATAAATTTTCCCAATGTCTGCAACAGGAAAGTTAAATAATGTGGTTAAGTAAACTTGAAAAGATTAATGATTTCCGTTTTATTACTTATTCCAATAACTATTTGTCCTGTAAAATACTCATTTTTTAAAAATCGTGAAACTTTTTTATAAAATTCTATTTTAAGATTTGCTGTGGATGGTAAATTACTATTTTACTACAGTTCATAATTAATTTTCCATAATCAACTCGATAAGCTTATAAATATCACTTAATCTATTTTCACAATAAATAGATAGTTATATAAATATAAGTTTATAAACTTATGGAGTTTTAATATTTTAAACAATGAAATAATATCTAAGATGTGTCGATTGCATTTTTTGTTGAAAAATTTTCATATCGGGTCTGTTTCATCTGTTAGGAAATCTAATAGATTAATGTGTTTTACTCCATCTCGAGACCTATCAAACTGATCCATTGTTATTATGTATCTTGGATAATGGTCTTTGATTTTGGAAAAGGGTCTTAATTCTCTTTCAATTGTTTCATCACTTTCAAGTAAATAGCTTACCTGCACATATATAGTCTGTTTGTGTTTTCTGCAGACGAAATCTACTTCATAATCTTTTGTTTTTCCGATTGTTATTTTCCAGCCTCTTCTTAAAAACTCGAAATAAACAATGTTTTCCATAACTCTTCCAATATTGTCAATGTTTCCTTTTGCTTTTGCTTCACAAAAGCCATGGTCGGTTACATAGTATTTTTCATTGAATTTCAAGATGCCTTTGCCTTCCAAATCTTCCCTTTTTACTTTTTTTATAAAGCATGCATTTTCCAAGTATTTGAGATAGTTTGATATTGTTTTGTTTGAAATTTTAATATTCATTTCTTCTTTATAGTATTCCATAATGCTTGAAGCGGAGAATATATTGCCTATATTGTCAAAAATGAATGTTGTCAGTCTTTCGAGAATGCCGATGTCCCTTATTTGATATCTTTTAACGATGTCCTTGTAAAAAATTGAGTTGAACAAATCATCCAAGTATTCTATTTTTTGTGTTTCGTCAAGCATGAATGTTTGGGGCATTCCTCCATATTGGAGATATTCGTTAAACATCTCTAAGCTGCTTGATTTTTGATGGAAGTTAAGGAATTCCTGATATGAAAATGGATACATTTTTATTTCGAAATATCTTCCGGTTAAATGGGTTGCCAATTCTCCAGACAGTAAATTTGAGTTGGATCCTGTGATGTAAATGTCACAGTCATAATCTATTTTATATCCTGCAATGGAGCGTTCCCATTTTTTAACGTTTTGGATTTCATCAAAAAATAGATATACTTTTCCTTTTTTATTTTTGATTGATTTTTCAACAATTTTGTCTAATTCATTATTATTTTTGATGTTTTTATATTTTTTACTATCAAAATTAATGATTATGATGTTATGCTCTTTTACTCCTCTTTTAAGGAGTTCTTCTTTAATTAGCCCCAACATATAGGACTTTCCACATCTTCTAATGCCTGTAATCACTTTGATTAATTCATTATCAATTAATGGGATAATTTGTTTCATGTATAAATCTCTTTGAACCATAATTATATTATATTTTTTCAGGTATATAATACTAACTTTTTAAATTTTTTAATATTTTAGTTGTATATTACTAACTTTTTCCATCATGTCTTGAAGTTAGGTTTATGGGAATAATTTTGCAGTTATAAAAAGATATTCGTATATGGGATTTTAATGAAAAATGATTTGATTAATAATATAAAAGCTAAAATGGTGCCTTTTTTAAATGAAGTTCAACTTGAAGAGCTTGATAAGAATCTTAAAATAATCTTAAATGATTTGAAGTGTTTAAAAAAGATAAACATGATGAGACAAAAGAAAATCATGAATTGCTGTTGTCTTTTCTTTCAGCCAAAGAGATTGAAGGCTGCTCTCAAAAAACAATTACTTATTATAAGAATACAATTATGGGCATGCTGAATTCAATCAATTCCAGAATTGAAGATATAACTACTGATGATTTAAGAAAATATCTCTCTGACTATAAAAATGAAAGCAATGCATCCAAATCAACAATCGATAATATCCGACGGGTTCTGTCCAGCTTTTTCAGCTGGCTTGAAGATGAAAATTATATTTTAAAAAATCCGGTTAGAAGAATTCACAGGATTAAAACTAGAAGGGTCGTAAAAGAGGTTTTAAGCGATGAGAATTTCGAAGTCTTGAGGGACAACTGTGCCAACATCAGGGATCTGGCAATGATTGAACTTTTGGCATCAACTGGTATGCGTGTAGGCGAACTTGTAACCCTAAATATCGATGACGTTTTATTTAGTGAAAGGGAATGTGTAGTATTAGGCAAAGGCGACTCGGAACGTATAGTATACTTTGACGCAAAAACAAAAATTCACCTCCAAAAATACCTGGAGTCCAGAAATGACACCAATCCCGCACTCTTTGTGTCATTAAGAAAACCTCACGACCGGCTTGGAATCGCTGGAGTAGAAAAAAGAATGCGCCAACTTGGCCATGAAACCCATATCAAAAAAGTGCATCCCCACAAGTTCAGAAGAACAATGGCAACCAATGCAATCGACAAAGGAATGCCGATAGAACAAGTTCAAAGGCTATTGGGCCATGTGCAGATTGACACCACCATGCAATATGCCATGGTCAATCAGAATAATGTGAAAATATCCCACAGAAAATATATAGGATGACAATTTGAGTGAATATTAATGTTGATGGGGGAGATGGTTGAATTATTAATCAGACAATGTTTCTTTCTAATAGTTATAAGTTAAAAAATCTATAATGTTTGAAATTCATCTCTTCCATCATTTTCATGAAAAAATCGATAGGTTTATAAATATCAGTTTATGGGTGTAATTGTATGATTTAATTTAAATATTAATTCTAAAAGTTTATGGTTTCCAACAATATGGATAACCGATTTATTTTATTAATTTATTTTTTTTCTTCTATGAGTATGGAGTTTTAATTGAGGGTAATTTTACGAATTCATATCAATATTGTTTTGAAAATAAAAAACAGGAATTTTTAAAAACTTTTTTAAGTAATGTCAAGCATACATTTTACTGTTATGAAGTATATTTACATTGATGAAAGTGGGGATTTGGGAGACAGTTATTTGAGTTCCAAACATTTTGTTATGGGAGCTATTGTAGTAGATAGTCCACGTTCTCTTAAAAGAATTATTAAAAAAGTAAAAAGAGATAATAGAAATCGTATCCATAAAGCTCCCGAGATTAAAGGAAACAAAACGGACAAACATATCATCGAAAAGATACTCAGAAAAGTCAATAACCTTCAATATGAAGTCTATGCAATATGCTTGGATAAACAAAACCTTGATAAAATACCAAACTTCTACAATCATCATGCATTATATGATGAAATAGCATCGAAACTAGCTGAAAAAATAAAAATAACATCTCCCACTTGCATTATTGTAGATAAATCCAAATTCAATCCAGATTATATTAATAATTTCAATGATCTCTTTTTATCAAAACTAAATAATGTTGAAAACCATCCGGTAAGCATAATGCATGGGGATTCAATTAATTATAAAGGCTTGCAAATTGCAGATTTAATCTCATGGTCAGTATTTCAAAAAGCAGAACATCAGAATGCAAAATACATTGACTTAATGGAGAATAAAAAAATCTTTGGAATCTATAAAAATTAGCATTAGTGAGATGAAGAACCTATAAGCCACCTAATTGACCATAACTGTTATGGAAAGTCGCCACCTGTGGTGACGAGGACTTATAGGCTAAACCAAAATTTTGGCTTTTACCTTCTAATCTTCAATTAATGTTTAAGCTCCTTAAGATATATAAACATTTTCATTAACAGTATTCCTCATATTATCTTCCAATATAACATTTTAGCATGTTACTGTCTGTTTTCAATCTATTCAGGTCTTATTTTAATTTTTTCTTAAAAAACTGTATCATAATTTAAACTGTTTTAATACATTCCAATCAATAATTTCTATTAAAAATAGTTAGGTTTATAAATATAAGTTTATCTGCCCCCGTTCTTCAAAATCGTTATGTATTTATATATTCGTTGATAGACTTTTAGTCATGTTTTAGAAGTTTTAAACAAAGGATATGTATTTTTATGATTGTTTGAATGATATAAAACATTTTTTAGCATACAACTTTCAGGAGTTCAGGGAGAAAATGGAATACAAAAAAACAATAATCCTATTGGCGCTTGTTGTTTTTCTATTGAGCATTGCAGGTGTTAGTGCAAGTGAAATAGATAATACTATAGCAAGTGAGAATGCAAATACAATCGAGTCATCCACTGATAATGATATTGAGGATAATCTGCAAACAAGTGAAGAAAACGAGGCATTGGCTTCAACTGATTATGATGAGGCTATTGCGCAAACTGATACTGAGGTATTGGGTGCGGATTCAGCTACATATTCTGATTTGGCTGAAGAAATTAGACATTCTGGAAACATTACATTAACCCATAAGAACTATACTCACGATAAGGATGCAATACCCATTACTATCAGTGAGGCCAATAAAGTCATTGATGGTAACGGTGCAGTCATTGACATGAAAGGATCAACATATCTGCAAGCATTTTATGTAAGTGCTTCCGGTGTAACAATTAAAAATCTAACCATTATAAATGCTAATTATGTTGGTGATGGAGGAGCAATTTACTTTAGTAGTTCAGCTACTTCTGGTACTGTGTCAAATTGTAATTTTACTGATAACACTGCATCCTCAAGGGGTGGTGCAGTTTACTTCGATGGTACTGGTACTGTGTCAAATTGTAATTTTACTGATAACACTGCATCCTCAGGGGGTGGTGCAGTTTACTTCTTGGATCAAGGTACCGTGACAAATTGTAATTTTACTGGCAACACTGTTTCTGGAGATGGTGGTGCTATCTGGATGTATTCTGGTAGTGTTGAAAATTGTAATTTTACTGGCAACACTGTTACTGGAGATGGTGGTGCAGTTTACTTCCACAATACTGGTAATGTGACAAATTGTAATTTTGTTAATAACTCTGCTTCTACTCATGGTGGTGCTGTTAACTTTAATGGTATGGGTGATGTGTCAAATTGTAATTTTACTGACAACTCTGCTTCTACTCATGGTGGTGCAATTTACTTCGTGGGTCAAGGTACCGTGACAAATTGTAATTTTTCTGACAACTCTGCTAGAAATGGTGTTGCAGTTTACTTCTTGAATACTGGTAATGTGTCAAATTGTAATTTTGCTGATAACACTGCAACATATTATGGTGGTGCAGTTCACTTCCAGAGTACTGGTAATGTGTCAAATTGTAATTTTGCTAATAACTCTGCAAACCGTGGTGGTGCAGTTTTCTTCACGAATCAAGGTAATGTGACAAATTGTAATTTTACTAATAACACTGCTTCTGATGGTGGTGCAGTTTACTTCCGTACTACTCAGGGGAATGTGATAAATAGTTATTTTGAAGGTAACTCCGCTAATCGTGGGGGTGCTATTTTTTGCTTTATTGGATGGGCTGTTACTGCTGACTCCTGTATTCTTAAAACAGATTTAGATACAACTTTTAATACATATATTATTCCACCTACATTGAACGTTGAGAATTTCACAACTTTTTACAGCTCTGGTGATAAATTAACATTTGACTTAAAAACAAACAGCAGCATTCCCGTAACTAATGGAAATATCTCAATTAGCGTTTACTTTAAAGACAATGATAGTTGGGTTGGAAATTACAGTTGTTTAAGCGGCAAAGGTTGGATTCCAGAATTGTCTGTCGGTTCTTATTATGCTATTTTTGATACTGAATATGCTGGATTCCAACCGATCAACAGAACAATAAAAGTTATTCCTAACATCAAATATTATGTAAATGTAACTCCAGTTACAACCAACAACAAAACTGTCAACATCACTGCAAAATCCAACATACCACAAGATATCTTGGAAGGTAAATTACTATTTATCGTCCCAAACAGTGATCCGATTAATGCAACTTATGCAGGCAACGGAACATGGTGGGCAGTATATACATTTGATGATTATGCAGTTTATGAAGTCAATGCAACCTATAGTGGATTGGACAATGTAACTGTTAACAATGCCACTATATCAATCAGTAAAACTCCAACTGAAATAACTATAGTTAATGAAACTGTTAATCTGTTTGTAGAAGATTCCATTAATTCAGGTGCCTCATTAACTCCTGCTGTAGGCAATTTAACTTTCACTTCAAGTAATACTTCTGTTGCTAAAGTGGAAGAGGGTAATATTATAGCTGTTGGCGAAGGTTCTGCTGTCATCACTGTAAGTTTTGCAGGCAGTGAGGATTATGCTCCAGCCAAGAATAAAACAATTGATGTTACTGTAAGCAAAATTCCCACTGACATTAGTCTTAATATTGATTCTTTAGACATGTCTGTTGGTGATGAGGCTGTTATTGTTGCTAGTCTGACTCCTGCTGGCGCAGGTAATGTTACTTTCACATCCAGTGATGAGAATGTCGTACTCATTGACGATGATGAGGGCAACATTATTGCTTATTGTAATGGTAAAGGTCAGGCAAACATTACCGTTTCTTTTGAGGGTAACGATAAGTATGCTGCTGTAAACAAGACTATCAGCGTTACAGTTAGGTTGAATAATGCTAGTGTCACTGTTGATAAGGATACTTTGGATTTAAAGGTTGATGAAACCTGTGCAATCAATGCCACCAAACATCCTGATACAATACTGCTTGATATTAATTACACATCCAGCAATAGCTCTGTTGTTTGTGTAGATAAAAATGGTATTGTTACTGCTGTTGGTGAAGGTACTGCAGTCATTACCTTAAGTGTAGGTGATGATGAAATATATGCCAAAAATTCAACAAATGTCACTGTCAGTGTAAGCAAGATACCTGCCGAAGTTACTGTTTTAAATGACACTCTTGTTTTGGCTGTTGGTGATGAAATTGCTGCCGGTGCCACTTTAACACCTGGCGATGCGGGCAATTTAACATATTCCATTAGCAATTCATCTGTCGTTAAAGTTGAAGGTGAAATGGTTATCGCTTTAGCTGAAGGTAAAGCTACCATTACTGTCAGCTTTGAAGGGGATAAAAAGTACCTTGCAGCAGAAAATAAAACCATTGGTGTTACAGTTCACTTGAATGACGCTAAGGTCACTGCCGATGATTTGACTCTGGATGTATACGCCAATGCTACAATATCTCCGGTAACCAGTCCTGAGGGTCTTGAAGTTGAATATGTAAGCGGAAATACAAGTATTGCTGAAGTTGATGCGAATGGTGTTGTCACTGCTTATAATGCGGGAAACACCACTATTACAATCACTACTAAAGCTGATGGAATACATGCTGTCAATTCAACTACAATCAATGTATCTGTCAATAAAATAGATTCAGCAATTGACGTTAATGACACTGTCCTGGATTATGGTGAAACCACAAATGTCAATGTAACATGTGAAGGTGCCATTGGAATTACTGCCAAACTCAATGGCGAAGAGATTATATTTAGCGGTTATAGTGTTCCTATTCCTGTTTTGGATGCCGGAACCTACAATTTAACAGTAACAACAATACCTGATGAAAACCATAACGCAGTAAGCAAAACAGTTAATGTCACAGTTTTAAAACAAAACTCAACCTTTGATGTTGAAATGCCGGCAAACAGTACTTTCGGTGAAAAATCCACAGTCACTGTCAAGTTGCCTGATGATGCTACAGGTGATGTGACTGTTAAGGTTGACGGAACAACTGCAGATAATGCTACAGTTTCAAACGGCACTGCAAGTATCACAATCCCAACATTAAATGCAGGAACCCACACAATTGAAGTCATCTACTCAGGTGACGGCAACTACAACCCTGCCAGTAAAACCGCAAATGTAACTGTCAAAAAGGCAACTCCAAAACTTACTGCAAATGCAAAAACATTCAAGAACACAGACAAGAACAAAAAATACACTGTAACACTAAAAGACAACAAAGGCAAGGCAATTAAAAATGCTAAAGTCACCTTGAAGGTCAATGGTAAAACCTACACTGCAAAAACCAACAGCAAGGGTGTTGCAACATTTTACCTTAAAAAACTAACCAAGACAGGTAAATTCACAGCAACAATAACATATCCTGGAAACGGCAACTACAACAAGGTAACCAAAAAGGTGAAAATAACAGTCAAAACAACATGGAAAACAATAGCCAAAGGAAGCAAAAACAGTGCAATGGTTAAAAAGATTCAAAAGGCATTAAAGAAAAACGGATACTACTTAACTTACAAAGGACACTACCTTAAAGTCGATGGAATTTTCCACGACTGCACACAAAGATCAGTTAAGGAGTTCCAAAAAGCCAATGGTCTTAAAGTGACTGGAAAAGTTGACTATAAAACAGCTCAAAAACTTAAACTCGTTAAGTAGATGCTTAGGTATTTACTTAAATTTTTCTTTTTTTACTAATTCAACAGCTAAATACTGTTTTTTTCTGTGCTAATTCGACATTTTGGACACATCTCAATTATAAGATTGGGATTAATCTCTACATAGTTAGTTGTATTTGGTTTAATCTATTTTTGGTTGTTCTGCTTTGTCTGATTTATCCCCATTATCCAATTGGGATGTATCAAATGCAGAAAAAACAAACATTTTAAAGAATGTGGGAATATTAAGGAATATCCTTCATGGTATGGGTGAATCAAATTCGTTTACCTAATCTTTGAAGCATATAAGTATCAGATATAATTATGTAAGTGGAATAGAGAACGGCTTTTAAATTTACAGTAAATACTATAATCAACATCCTGACGAAATGATGAAACAACAGAAAAATCTGATTACAAACAAATTATCCTATCCGACTTGGATTTGATTATATATGAATGCCATTAAACATGAAAAACCATGAAGCATAAGGAATCTGGCCAAAAAAATTAATAAGGACTCAGCAATATCCAGCTAAAGGTCAAAAAATTGGAAGATGACGGATTTATGAAATTTGAAGAGGGCATTAAAAACAGTAAAATACCTATCTGACATTTGATGAGATTAAACTGGAGATTTGAAACTTTTAATAAGATTAATGAATAGATATCATATTGAAAATGTAAATTAAGAAGGATGATAAAATGGATATTGATTTGACGGATATCGGAATTGAAGAAGGACAGAAATATGAAGGGATTTACACTACCATGAGCAAGGACGGTGTAAAAAATGCAGCGCCAATAGGAATTGTGTGCAAAGGCAAAGACAAACTTGGATGCAGATTATTTGTCGGTACCCAAACCCTGAAAAACATTATGGAAACACGCAGATATGTTGTAAATATTACTTTTGACCCTATAAATTTTGTAAATTCAACCATAGGAAACCTGGATATTGAAGAGTTTACAGATGATGATGACATTGCAATATTGAAAAATGCAGAAGCTTATATCATTTGTGATGTCACAGACATCAGAAAGATGGATCCGATTAAAGACCATGTAACATCAAATGGGGAAGCTTATATCATAAGCAGTGATGTTGTAGAAATCATCAAAAACCATCCATGTGCAAAGGCTTTAAACAGGGGTGTATTTGCCCTTCTGGAATGCCTTACAAACTATACTCGCCTTGACCTTGTAAGTAAGCAGCAGCAGGATTATTTTGTCGGAAGGTTTAATGAAAACAATCGCATGATTAAAAGGGTTTCAGGGCCTGATACTATAAAAGCCATGGAGATTCTTAAAAACAGCATGATAGAAAAGGGTTTTGATGTTGAATAGAACCTGATTTTTAGTTCAGGGGATGATTGGACTACACATTACATGGATTTCTGTGTGTGTCAATCATCACTTTTTTCATTTCCCATATCTAATTTTCATTGTTTTTTTACATGAAATATATAGGATTATTAATTTAATTTTGTTAATAACTCCGCAACATCCCAGGGTGGTGCTATCATGATGTATTCTGGTAATGTGGCAAATTGTTAAGTAGATGCTTCGGCATTTAATTCTATTTTTCTTTTTTCCAGCCAAACCCAGCACCATAATACTCAAAGTGCCACATCATTATTAATTTACTTTTTACAATGTAATTATTCGTCATTTTGGACATTTCTCAATTATAATGGGTATTAATCTCTTTGCACTGTTTTTTTAAACTGAACTTCTTTTAGATTTTGATAAGATTTAATAGATATCATAAATTTGAACCTCTCCGACCTGTAGAGGTCGGAGATTCTCGGGCTGTAAGTCTCTC
>NZ_CAMVTE010000046.1 GCF_947170395.1 uncultured Methanobrevibacter sp.
AAATGAAAACACTTGAATGGGAAGATAATAAATTAAAGCTTATTGATCAAAGAAAGCTTCCTGATGAGTTAACCTACGTCTACTGTGACAACTATCAGGATGCTATTGTTGCAATCAAGAATATGACTGTTCGTGGAGCTCCGGCCATTGGTGTATCAGCAGGTTTTGCAATGGCTCTTGCAGAACTTCAGGATGTTGATTTACAAAAGGCAGCAGAGGAAATTAAAGCCGCAAGACCAACTGCAGTAAATTTGTTCTGGGCAGTTGATAGGGTATTGAACAGCAAAGATGATGCATTGACTGAAGCGCTGAAAATGTATGAAGAGGACATGGCAACAAACAGGGCCATCGGTAAATTCGGTGCTGAGATTATTGATGATGGGGATACAGTTTTAACTCATTGTAATGCGGGAGCACTTGCATGTGTTGATTATGGAACTGCATTGGGTGTTTTTAGAGCTGCAAGAGATGCCGGTAAAAGCATTAATGTAATATGTGATGAAACCCGTCCAAGAGGTCAGGGTGCAAGTTTAAGCGTGTGGGAAATGCAGCAGGAAAACATTCCGGTAAAGTTAATTCCTGATGTGGCTTCAGGATTTTTGATGTCTCAGGGCAAAATCGATAAGGTTGTAATCGGTGCAGACAGGATTGCAAAAGGCGGTGTTGTAAATAAGGTAGGTTCATTTATGGTGGCACTTGCTGCAAAACATCACGATATTCCATTTTATGTGGCTGCTCCGTATTCCACTTTTGATAATGAAATAAATATCTATGATACTGTTATTGAAGAAAGAGACGGTGATGAAGTAAGGTATTATGGTGGGGCTCGGATTTGTCCTGAAGGTACTGAAGTAATTAATCCTGCTTTTGATATAACTCCAAAAGAATTGATAACAGGCATTATCACTGAAAAAGGAATTATTGATCCAATTTAAATCAATAATTCTTATTTAAGTTATTTAAAATATAAGATTAAAACGGATGTTTTAAGTTTTTATTTTGTTTTGAATGATTCTAAAATTTGTTTTCCGGAATCCATATCTTTGAATATAATGGCAACCCAGTAATCATCCCCGAAATAGATTCCTTCGTAATTGCCTTCTGGTGTTTCAAGAACTATGAATTCGCCGATTGGGTTTGTTTTTTTGTATCCGTCATCGTTAATGAATGAGTCAATGATGGCATCGTTATCCTCTTGGCCAGGCATGACTAAAACTGTTAAGTTGTTTCCATTTAGGTCATAATCGTACATGGATACCTGTTCGCCACCGCTTCCCATTGTGGTGTTGCTTATTTGTTCTCCATCAATAGCTAAAGTAAATTTACCAAAATCTACAGTTTCAGCTCCAGCACTTACAATACTTACACTTGTCAGAATGATGAATATTGCAAGCAAGCTTAAAATTATTTTTTTGTTCATGGTTTTTCCTCTTTTGATTTTTAATGAACATCCGTTTTAATCAATATTCTTAGTATATTTGACATGTTATTTAAAATATTATTCGGGAATATTTCAGGTTAATCTTTAAAATATAAATCACATAATAGAGAAGGATGAATGCCATAATCAGAAAAGCAATTCCGCTTGTAAATATTGTCATTACTCCCAATCCGTCAACGATAAATCCTCCAATTGCTATTCCAATGGCTATTCCTCCATTTAAAATACTTAAAAATACTCCGTTGGCAAGTTCTGGACTATTTGGTAGTGCCGATGATTCAATATATTGAATCAGATTATATCCCATGCCGTCCAGCACTCCGAATATTAAAAAGAAAATTATGGTTGGAATCAGGTAATCTGCTGAAAGGTATAATCCTGCAAAAACTGCCATGCAGACCAACTGGAATATGAGCAATGTCATTTTGTCGTTTTTGGTTAGCAGTTTTCCACCAATCCATGTTCCGCTAATTGAAATCAAACCATAAATAAACAGCAAAATGCTTAGTTTGTATGTGTGGATATTTGTTACAGTTTGCAGGAAGTAAGGCATATAGTTATAGACAATGCTGGCTCCAATTGGCATCATTATTATTGCTGTTGAAGCTAAAACAAATTCTTTTGTAATTATTTCATTTAAGGGCATTTCATAACTTTTGGATTTGCCTTCCAGTTGTGGCATGAACATGACAATCAAAATTAGTGAAATTACAGTTATTAGAAAAATCCAGCTCATTGCCATCTGATATCCCCAGGTTGTTCCAAGCCATGTTGTGATTGGAAGACCTACAATGCTTCCCACTGAAATTCCAAGTAGGATTTTTGTAATGTAGTCCTGCTTTTCGCCTTCGGGAGCTATATCCTCACAAACGGTCAGGGCAATTGAAATAAATGCAGGATAAACAATTGCTGAGATGATTCTAAAGAAAAATGCAACATGGAATGTCTTTGTAAATATGATTGCAAAATTTGAAACTGCAAAGACTGACAGAATGAAAGTGAATGTTTTCTTCCTGTTGAATTTTGAAAAGAATATCGGGATGAATAAACCGCATATTGCTATTGTAAAAGTAAATGAACTAACGTAAAGTCCTGAAATAGCAATTGATGTATTGAAATATTTGGATATCTGTGATATGATTCCGACTATGCTCAATGGAGTGTTGATTGCAAGGGTTGACAGCATCAATATGTAAAGAAGTATTTTGGGATTTGATTTCATGGATATCACAATATAAATGGAATTAACTTGTATTTCACTTTTTCTTTATATGCTGAATATCCTTTCAGTTCTTTTTCCAGAACTTGTTCTTCATTTTTTATCCGAACTAAGATAATAATGGGATAAATCAGACAGATAATGAATGAATAGATGGAGTTTAAAATCAGCGGCATTGTCAAAAACAGTAGAACTGTTGATGTATACATGGGATGTCTTACCATTCCATATAATCCGCTGTCTATCACCTGCTGGTTTTTTTCAACTTCAACAGTTCTGGCCAGATACTTATTTTCACGTAGAACTTCCATATACATGACGTATCCTACCAAAAAGACTATTGATGCTGCAATTACAATAATGTCCGGTAATGTGCTCCAATTAAATCTGAAATTCAATCCGGCTATTGCAAAAGATGATATGAACATCACACCACTAACCAAAAGAACTGCCTTTTGTGTAGATTCGTTTTCTTTGGCATTCAATCTCTTTTTTAACAGATTCTGATCTTTAATAATCAATATTATTCCAACGATAATCATCGGAATGAACAAAAGACAAATAAATAACCATCCGTTCGGGTAATTTAATGTTCCTGCCGGAATAAACAGCAATGCTGCAATAAGAATCAGGCCAATTATGAATTTTTTAATTGCCTGTAAAAATAGATTTGAATCCATAGTATCTACTCGGTTACTTTCCCGTCAATAGCCACGTGCCATTCTCCTGGGCTTGTTGACTTGACTTTGCGGGTATTGACAATTTCCACTTTCTTGTTTTTCTTCAAACATGCAGTTTCCAGACGTTTAATTCCCTGTTCATATGAATCAGAAAACTCATAATAATTTATTATTCCACCATCTTCAATCAAATCAACTGCAAGGTCAAGGAAAGTATAGGCAAGGCCGGGCAAGTTCATGATAATTCTATCAAACTTGGAGTTAAACTTTTGGCTGACTTCAGCAATATCTCCGGTGTATGTTTCAATATGTCCTTTGAGTTTGTTTAGGGTGATGTTTTCATTTAAATATTTGATTGCATCCCCGTTAATGTCAACTGCAGTAACATCCACGTTTCTGTTTCTTGCAATCACGATTGGAAACGGTCCGATTCCGCAGAACATATCTAAGATTTTTTCACCGTCATTAACGCTTTCCATCACCCGTTTTCTTTCGGTTGCAAGTCTTGGCGAGAAATACATGTTTCGCACATCAAGTTTCAGTCGTGCACCATGTTCCTTATGGATTGTTACGGAGTCATCAACTCCTGCCAAAAACTCCAAATCCCTTATGCGTATTGTTCCTTTGATTGCACTCTTTTTCATATAAACTGATCTTCTTTTTGTAAATTTGAGTGCGGCATCTCCAATCTTGAATTTCTTATCCGCCAAATTATCTGGAATTTCTAAAATTATGATGTCTCCTATTGTATCGAATGAGGTTCTTAATGTTTCGATTTCATCTGGAGTCAGTTCATCTTTTAAAATCTCAGCAAAGCTATGTGGAACTTTTTTCATGGCTTCCAGTTTCATGCAGACTATTTCATAGCCTTCCACATCTTCATTAACTGGAATATATCCGAATTCATTTTCTGCTTTAATTTTATATTCCATATTCATTTGGCCGGTTTCCATTAATTTTATACGGACATCATTCAATTGTTTTAATGGAACTTTAACACATTTCATAAGATTTATTATGTTTAAATTATTATATAATGTATATGTTTTATTTAGTGGGATTAGGGTTATTTGACCATAAGGATATTTCTCTTAAGGGATTGGAATGTTTAAGAAATGTTGATAAAATCTATGCGGAATTTTTTACATCAAGATTATTCGGGTCTAGTTTTGAAGCTATTGAAGAACTTGTCGGCCAGAAAATTGAAGTGCTGGTCAGGGGTGAAGTGGAGGAGGAACACAAATTTATTGATGAGGCCAAAACGTCAAATGTCGCTTTAATTACTGGCGGCGATCCTCTGATTGCAACAACCCACAGTGACTTTTTGGTGCAATGCTCCAAAAGGGGAATTGACTATGAGGTTATCCACGGATCATCAATTCTCTCTTCAGCACCGGCCATTTCAGGTCTTCAGGGGTATAAATTTGGAAAGGTAACTACAATTCCGTTTCCGGATTATAACTTCTATCCTAAATCTCCTTATGAGGCTATTGAAGAAAACCTGAAAATGGATCTTCACACTTTGGTTTTACTTGACATTCAGGCTCACAAGGACCGTTACATGACCGTCAACCAGGGTCTGGAATATCTCATGAACATTAAAAATGACCTGGACCATGAAGGTTTGATTAATGAGGATACATTAGCTATGGGTATTGCTCGTGTAGGCTCTAAAGATGTTTGCATCAAGGCAGGAAAGATTTCCGAGTTGATTGACTTTGATTTTGGTGGACCGCTTCACTGCATTGTCATTCCTTCAAAATTGCATATTGTCGAAGCAGAATATCTTGTTGAAATTGCCGGAGCAGACTCTAGCATTCTTGATGATGTTTAGTTTTTAAAAAAAGGGGGAGTGCGGAAGTAGTTTTAGCTACTTCCCATAAAGAACATATTCTAATCATTTTGGAGATTATAAACTTGTTGACTGATGTTCCTTTTTAGATATGAAATTTACTTCACATCGTTTATTAGTTATATTTTAATATTATATAAATCTTATTATTTTATTTTGCCAACTGGGTTAAACTGAAATATTTGTCCTCTTTTAAAGAGAGATGTTATATTATTAAATTAAAAAAATAGTTGTTTTATTTAAATTGTTTTTTAAAAAAGGGGGGAGTTTGGAAGTAGATTTTGATTTGCTACTTCCGTAATGAAACATATTCTAATCATTTTGGAGATTATAAAATGGTTGAATTGTGTCATGTACAAATATGAAATTCAATTCACATCGTTTATTAGTTATATTTTAATATTATATAAATGTTTTCATTTGATTCAAATTATTTTTAAATAGAAGTTAGGATAATATATTACTTGTTGAAATTTGAAGAGCCTTTAGCTCTAGAATCAAAAGATAATTGGGTGATTCAATGGAAAAAAATAAAATTATTATAGTTGCATTGATTGTAATAATCGTTGCTTTGATAATTGGTTTGGTTGCAGTAATGCCGAATTACGGTAAGGAAAAATCAAATTTAACAATTAAAAACAATGACACAATTACTCAGGGCGAATCAATAAACGTTGAGCTTACTGCTGTAAATGGAACTCCTATTGAAAATGAGACTGTTAACATTACAATAACTGATGAAAATGGAACCACTGATTACAAATCTGCAGTTACTGATGAAAAGGGTGTTGCAGAAGTAAAAATTGAAGAGGAAGATGCAGGAAACTATACTGTTAATTGTACATTTGAAGGAAATGACAATTTCACAGAAGAAACAATTTCTGAAACTGTAGAAATTGTTGAAGAGGTGTCTGAAGACGTTTCAACTTCTGAAGATGTGGATCCTGGAGCGTTCTATAGTGCTCAGGAAGGAAGGATAATTTACACCGGTGAAATTCATGATGCACCGGACGGTCATAAATATAAACATTTGGGAAATAATGAATGGGAAATGGTTGAATAGCCAATTTCCTTTTTAAAAATTTTGTGGAGTAAAAGACTCCACATTTAATGCTTTTTTTGTTTGTTAAAATTCGAAGAGTATATTTTATCGATTTTAAATTTTGTATTTTTCTAAAATTACTCTTTAAATTTATTTTTTTATCATTTTAAGATGCAAGTGAGTACTTACACTCGAAAAACTATTTATATGGCCTTGTTTAAAGTAATTAATAGGTCTGAAGAGCACTACTGACTTCAAAGTAGAAATCTTTCAGGCAATGAAATGAAAAGTGATATGGCAATTTAATTTACAATAAAACTTATGGAATTCGGTTGTTGAACTTAAACTTTAAGGAGGTGAAATTATGGGTTGGACTTACAGGGATGCTTGTAGTAATATTTGCTCAGTAATTTACATTTGTTAAGCTTTAAATTTTGTATTAAATTTGTTGGAGGTGAAATTATGGGTTGGACTTACAGGGATGCTTGTAGTAATATTTGCTCAGTAATTTACATTTGTTAAGCTTTAAATTTTGTATTAAATTTGTTGGAGGTGAAATTATGGGTTGGACTTACAGGGATGCATGTGAAAATATTGTAGCAATGACATGTATATACTAAAAATAACATTGGAATATTCGCAAAACAATATCCTGAGGGGGTGAAAAACTGCGAATGGATCTTGACTCGAAAATGCTGCCTGTTTGGACATTTAAAAAAGTTTGGACAGGCAGCCATATGATTTACTATTTTTTTGATTTTAATTTGATGGATTTGTCCTTAACTGTTTTTAAACTAAATTCATTATATTTTTATTATACTGTTTATATGGTATTTTTTTACCATTTTAAGATGTAAGTAAGCACTTGCATTCGAAAAACTTTATATATGCTCTTTTTCATATAATTAATTGTGCAAAGGAGCTTATTTATCTCGAAAAAGCACATATATTCAAATTTATCCTGGTGATTATATGGACATTACAAAAAAATTATTAACTTTACTTGCAATATTTTGTGTTATTGCATCTGCAGGCGTGGTTTGTGCAGCAGATGCCGGAAATCATAGCAATTGGGTTGGAATCAACCATGAAAACATAAGTGGTGTGCCTGAAAGTCATTACATGGGATCAAATGACAGAAGTACTGACACTTCTATAATTAATCATAATGTTACTCCCGTACCTCATGCGGCAGGAGAACCGGTGGAAAATGAATCTGCATCCAACGGGGACTGTTGAAGGTGCAATTGGCAGTAATTCAGTATCCCAAAATGCATCTGCCAATGGAACTGGAAATGATACTGGCAATGCAACTACATATCCTACAATGCAGACTACTGGTAATCCTATTTTAGGTTTGCTTGCTGTTGGCGCCATTCTGGGTGGAGCAACTATAATAAATAGAAAAAAATAATCTTTAAATCTCATATATTATCTGTGCTGGTTCGCCAGCACTCTTATTTCCTTGTTTTTAATTTAATTTTTTAAAATATGAAAATCTTAAAATTATCAATTCAGATTAATATTCATTTTTTCATCTTAAAATGACCTCAAAAACTACTAAAAACTTTATTAACTAGTATAAACAATCTAATTGTATGTCTAAAAACAAGCGTGTTACAATTAGTATCAATAATGACATTGACTTGGATTTTCGCAAATTAGCCTCAAATAAAATGTTGTTTAAAACGGGCTGGTATTCTAAAGCTATTGAAGAGGCAATGTTGTTATGGATTGAGAAGGAAAATAAGTAAAATTTTTTTTCTCTTTTTTTCTTTTTTTCATCATTAAGTATTTAATATAAAACATAACTATTTATTATTATAGAGTGGTGTTATTAATGGAAAGTGATGAATTTAGAACTGTTAGAGTTTATACCAAAAAGTATAACAGTAAAGACAAAGACGGCAATACTGTTGAAAAGGAATCTCAACAAAAACAGGTTAGTCTTAAAAAAGAAGATCCTTTTGTGGATAATGAGTTAGTAAAGGTATTGGCGCAAGAGGAATATGAAAATCTCTTAAACAATCAATTTTCACAAGAAAAACTCGATGAATTTGACAAAATCATCCATGATAAGGACAATGAAATTGCAATATTGCAGGAACAGATTCAAACCCTTAAAGGCTCATTTTTTGATGATGTCGGTTCACTTAAAGAACAGTTATCAGACAAGGAAGAACTGCTGAAAGCCAAGGATGAAATCCATGAGTTAAACAAAAAGATTACCAAAATTGATGATGAAAGGGTTGCTATTTTTAAAGAGCTTGATTATAAAAACAGGATGATTTTAGCATACAACGTTGAGCTCAATAAATCTATTTTAAATGCAATCAATGTTGTAATCGATGAAGCCAGAGACAACATTAACAAAAGAAATGCAGTGCTTGCCGAAGGTTTGGAGAAATCCATTGAAAAATCCAAACATGAAGTTAATGAAAAGAATAAGGCTATAGCATATGATATAAAAACCACTGTTGAGGATATGAACGAACAGATTAGAAATACAAGTACCCTTAAAATGATACTCAACAAAAAGAAAATCAATTTGAGAGTGCCAACAGAGGATTTGCTTAAGCCATTTGAATTTGACTTTGATGTTGAACAGTTGCTTTCAGGCCAGGCATTGGAGCTTGATGCATCTGAAATCTTAAAAGAAGTGATGCCAAAGCTTCCGGAACCATTTTCCAAATATATTGACACTCTCGAGGAAGCACCTGAAACAATTGATGTTTCATCAAAAAAAGAGGAATAATTCATGAGAACATTTAACAGTGGAAAAATCACATTTGAATATCCTGACAGTTGGGAAGTTGAAAAGGCGGACATATTGTCCAATCCTGACTGTATTGCAACACTGTCCAAAGGACAGGATAATCTGATTAATGCTGTGATGTTTCCAACACAAACCACTCTTGACGATTACAAAATTTTCATGGAAGATGTGATTTCAGATGATGGTGGGGTCATACTGTCTTCCGATTTTGTTCAGATTGCAGAAAAAGATGCGATTAAGCTTCATGCAAATATGGACACTCCAGAACTTAATTTTGATATCCACACATTTGTTTTCATTGAAAAAGGAGAAATATTCATTTTTGAACTTAGAACATTGGATGTATCGGGCGAATCAGAGCGTGAGTTCAAAAATATGATTGATTCATTTAGAATAATTGAGTAAACTCAAGCAGGTAATCCATTGATGTCCTGTCAAGTATTTTTAATGTTGAGATGTTTTGTGGAGTTGTTCCTGAGCGTTCCTCTACCAGATTTCTCAATGATCTGTTTTTCATATGGGCATGAATCTCCTTGATTACAAACTCCATATTTTCAATATTCTTTTTTTCCAACTCTTCTTGGGTGATGTTTTCATAAATAGGATAAGTATTCAAATCATATGCTTTTGTTGGTGTCTGCAATACATTTAAATGACTGTAATAATTTGCAGAATCTGCCAAAAATCCGTCAATGCCCATATATGTTAATATTGGCATGAATGAAAGTTCAGTAAATGAAAAAATGAAATAGCTGCTTTTTTTAGCTTCTTTTTTAAGGGTTATCACCAGTTCCACCAAATCTCTTGAATTGGTAAGCAGTGAGTCTCCATTGGCTATCAAAAAACCATTGTATCCGATTTTCTCCAATTGTTTTAAACATTCTACCCTCAAATCAATATATTTGGACCCCTGAATGACTGCAACATCGCAAGTATCTACGTTTTCCTCAGCAAGCCTCAATGTCTCTTTGACATTAAATTCGGCAATTTCACGGTCAATGTTATATGCAGATCCTTCGCTTGGTGCTATTTTCAAGTCTTTTTTATAGAAAATTTTTGGAGTAAGTTCTCCGTCAACTTTTCCCACTCTTCCAGGTCCGTCATGTGATTTGATTTCGAATTTTTTAATCATTTGTTTCTTTCCTATCTATTGATATGTTAATTTTATATGTTTAGGTTAATATAAATTTTTTATTTCCTGTAATCTTTTAGGTTACACCATCTAAAATTTTAGTAACCTTTATATATTAACTTTTAAAGAATATTATTATGGATTTGAGGAAATAATCCGATGATTATCCGAGGTGTGTTTTCAATGTCTAT
>NZ_CAMVTE010000047.1 GCF_947170395.1 uncultured Methanobrevibacter sp.
ACTTATAATAAAAAGAGTTTATCAAAGAGAGCATTTGAAGAGTAATAATTTTTTTAATGAAATAAATTCTAATGCCTCTCAAGGTGCAATTCATCTCCGGGTTAAAGAAGCCGGAGAATTCTTGCACAAAAATGTTAAACCGCCTTGAAGTTTAACAGGTTAGTAACGCCAATCCTGAATAGAACAACTCCTTTTGCACCGCCGGCTTTTGCTGCTTTCGCATCCTTTAAAAGTTCGGAATGTGAGAGTTTTTTAACGTTGCTATCGGATTTGTATGCCTGAAGACCAGTCCAGATTTGCGCTCCATTTGACTGTTTGACAAATGTGGATGTCACTGATTTAATCCAGGCAGTGTTTTTTGCGTAATTGCCTTTATAGACCATCGGAATAATCACATCCAAATATTTGGACATTGTTGGAACATCCTGACCGTAATAATACTCCATCATTGTCGGTTCGGGCATTATTGCCGCTGAAATGATGCAGTTAGGCTTTGATTTTCTGATTTCCACAGATGCCTTTTTGGCAAAGTAGTTTATGGCCTTTGTAGAAGTGTCATAATAATGGGCAGTACCTCCAAATCTCAAATAATCAAAATGAACTCCGGCAACTCCTTTTATTTTGGAATAATATTTGGCCTTGGATATCTTTTTGTTCATATAATCGTATTTTAAAGAACCGTCTTTGTTTACCGGACGTACCCATTTGCCGTCATAGAACACTTGCATCCAAATATGAACCTTGATTCCCTGCTTGTTTGCTTTGGCAATCCATGACTGAACTGCAGACCTACCATACAAATCAATAGCATAGGAGTTAAGGAAGATATGCTTAGTCCCCTTTGCCTTAAGTGTCTTGAGATTGACGGTTTTCATTCCGCCAGCCCACATCCAGTATCCATCACCTTTAGGTATTGATTCCTTTACCTTTATCTTGCAGGACCCGCTGGATGCAAGATAGGGACTGTTGCCCTTAAAGGAATATTTGACAGTGTAGGTTCCCTTTTTAAGATTCAGAAAGATTTGTGCATAACCTTTTGAGTCAGTCTGTGCTTTGTAAGTTTTTCCATTAACTGTAATTGTAACGTTCTGATATTTGACCGCAGCAGGATAAGTCTTTGTAAGGCGGACAATGAATACTGTCTTTGAACCCTGCCTGTAGTTTATATTGCTGTCTGCCTGCTTTAACACAGTTGCGGCAGGAGCTTTTACGGTTATCTTGGCTGTTCCGTTTGAAGGGGAATAATTTTCATTGCCTGCAAATGAATATGAAGCTATGTAACTGCCCTCTTTGAGCTTAAGCTTTAAAACCACAAGACCTTTATCGTCAGTGTTTTTATCATAGTCAACATCATTTACTGTAATTTTAACCGGCATCCCAGTCAATTTTTCACCGTCACTGGTTAGATTGACTGTAAATTCTGTCTGAAATGTTTCATATCCAGTCACTGGTTTGGCGGAAATTGTTGTGTTTGCCCTGACCGGTTCGGAGTCAATCTCATCAAGACTAACAAAATCGCTTTGCGTCTGGTTATCTACAGCAGATACAGCTGAAATTGACATCAGAGTTAATGCCACCAATAAAATAATCAATAGCTTTTTCATAAAATCCCTCAGAGATCATCTAAATTGAATAAGTTAAATAATGTATATCTAAACATGATTACGCCTGTTGCTCCACCCATTCCCGCATAATCTGCATCATTCTGCAATGTGGAGGCAGGTAATTTCTTAACGTTGCTGTCTGAATAATATCCTTGAAGACCAGTCCAAACCTGTGCTCCATTGGACATCTTTACAAAGGATTCTGTTGTGGATTTAATCCATGATTCACCCTGCCCGTAATTTCCCTTATAAACCATAGGAACAATGACATCAAGATATTTACTTATTGTAGCAATGTCCTGACCGTAATAGTATTTCATTGAAGAAGGCTCAGGCATCACAGCGGCAGATACTATAATTGCTGAATTCTGCTTGTGAAGGGCGTCACAGGCCTGTTTTGTAAAGTAATTGATGGCACTTACACCATTTTTATACTTGTAAGCAGTTCCAGGGAACCTCAAATAATCGAAATGAATTCCCGCAACACCGTCAATTTTAGCGTAACTCTTTGCATCATTGATTATGGAGTTATATAATGAATATTTATATGATCCGTCCTTGTTGACAGGTGTAATCCAGTCCCCATCATTGAACACCTGCATCCAAATGTGGACATTGATACCCAATGATTTTGCCTGTGTTGCGAATTTAGCCACCTCATCTTTTCCATGCAGTGTAATCGCATATGAATTCAGGAATATCTGATTGACACCGTTTTTGGCCATTGTCTTTAGATTGACGCTTTTCATGTCACTTCCAAACAGCCAGAATCCGTTATTTACAACATCATTTGATTTGACCTTTATAGGATAGTTCTTCACAGCTTTATTGTATATGTTGGTATTGTAGGAATTGACCTTGAAAGTATATTTGCCCTTGTTGAGCTTCAAGTCAAATTTGGCTTCACCGTTCTTGTCTGTCTTTTGTGTGTAGGTTTTTTTATTGATTGTCAAAACAATAGTTTTGGATTTAATCGGGTCTCCACGAACGTCCTTGTACTTGACTCTGAATGAAAACTCCTTTTGGTGTCTGAAGTCAATGACATTCATCCTGACAATAGTTGTAGGCATTCCTTTCTTGACCGTTACTTTGGCTGAACCGCTACTTGACTTAAGGTTTTTCACAGCGGAAAATGAAAATTTAATCGGATATTTCCCTGCTTTGGTCAAATCAATGTTCAGTTTTGCCTTACCGTTGGAATCTGTTTTTACAGTGTAGGTTTTTCCTGAAATTACAAATTTCACCTTTTGGTTAGGAATCTTTACCCCATTTGATGTCAATGTAACTGTGTATGGGTTTCTGGCACCCACATATGCAACATAATCTGATCCTTTGATTGTGGTTTTTGAATTTGAAACTATTGTGAGTTTTTTAGAAAAGCTTAATGTATCATAACCCTCTTCATTAAACAGAAAGCTTATCTGATGATTTCCTGTTGCATATAGCTTATAAGAAATCATTCCTTTCGAATTTGTGGTTATATATGACACCTTATCCTTGAATGTGACCTTGATTTTCTTATTGGCTAATACTTTTCCACTATCATCGAGAAGTTTGAAGGTATATGGAGTGTTTTTGGTAAATACCGCTCCTGATGTCACCTCATATTTTGTGGAAACGTTTTTTGACGGTTCAGATTGCTCCAATACAGTATCATCACTGTCAACGCTTACAACATTGCCAACTTCTTCTACACTTAAACTGCTTTCATCCACATCACTAGCCAATGTAGGCGTAGTTTCATTAACGTCACCTGCACTTACGCATGTCAAGCATAAAAATATGCTTAATGCCGCACAGACAACGAATAATCTTTTCAAATTAATATTAATCACCATCAGTTAAATTAAATTTAAGTTTTCCAACCCCATTCGCGATTTCCATATCGCCGCATTGAGGAGACAATGATTTTAAAAGAGATTCTCCACTATCTGCATCCATATAATGAGGTACGTAATTGGTTAAATGAACAGGATATACTGTACATTCACCAGTGTCATTAATAAAGTCTATTTTAACGAAATATGCATCAAGAGTATTTTCCCTTTGCAAATCAAATATGAAATCACCCAAACTGTAGAATATAGGTTTTCCATTATACATTTCTATTCCTTGAACTACATGAGGATGTGCTCCAACGACAACATCTGCGCCTGCATCAATCAGTTCATGTGAAATCCTTGTTTGGTCCTCATTAGGAGATAGTGAATATTCATTTCCGTAATGCATATAAACTATTACAATATTGCCGTTTTCTTTTGCATCGGAAACCTGTTTTTTGGCAATTTCACTGTCATATGCTGAATATCCCGGTGAGGAACCATTGGCATATGGAATCTGTTCGTAGCTATATTCAGCAAAATTGTTTGAATCCATATAATTCAATATTGTTATGTTTCTACCGTTGATCTCCTGGGATACTCCCTGGTGCGCTTCCTCTTCGTTTTCACCGGAGCCGATAGGAGTCAGACCGGCATTCTTGAGATTGGCAATAGTGTCTCTCATACCGTCAATGCCATAATCACATACATGGTTATTTGCGGTAGCTGCAATAGTAATGTTATTTTCACGAGCCATAGGAACATATAACGGGTCGCATTTCAACGGAACATCACTTTTAACTGCGCTGTTTGAGTTTGTAGCCGCATTTTCAAAGTTTATTAAAAGTATATCCACATTTGACAGCACATCGCTTACGTTTGCAAATGGAGATTCTCCTCCACTTAAAACACCTGCCATATTACGTGCAAACATGACGTCACCAACAACAGCCACTGAAACGTCACCGGGAGGTTCTGAAGCAATTCCTCCACCAAATATCGCAAACCATGCAATCAGCATTACCAAAATGGCAAAAACAGGCATTAAAAGTTTAATGTTCATACTATGCCTCTACTTCGACCGCCTCATCGTCAGAAAATAGCTGATTCAACATCCAATCAGCATCATATTCCATAATGTCGTCATATCCCTGACCCATACCTAAAAACATGATAGGCTTTTTGATTACATAACCTATTGAAAGGGAAGCTCCTCCCTTACTGTCTGCATCGGCCTTGGTTAGGATAACTCCGTCAATGTCGATTGCCTCGTTGAATTTTTTGGCCTGTTCTGTTGCATCGTTACCTGTTAGGGCATCACCGACAAATATAACCAGATCAGGTTTTGAAACCCTTTTAATCTTTTTCATCTCATCCATAAGATTTGTATTGGTCTGCATTCTTCCTGCAGTATCGATTAAAACCAGTTCTTTACCCTGTGCCTTTGCATGTTCCACTGCATCGAATGCAACAGCCGCAGGATCTGAACCCTTCTGGTGCTTGATTATTTTAACACCAACGTTATCTGCGTGATAGGTAACCTGTTCAATAGCACCTGCCCTGAATGTATCGGATGCTGCAATTACAGGAGTGTAACCTTTTTTGAGATAATAATTAGCCAGCTTACCGATTGTTGTGGTTTTACCTGTACCGTTAATACCTACAAACATTACAACCAAAGGTTCTCCTTGCTGTTTTTTGGCTTCAATCATTTCTGTCATTGATTTGCCAGGAATGTCAATGATTTCTGCAACCGCATTTTTCAATGCAAGGTAAGTGTATTCTGTAATGTCGTTGCTTCTTTTGATTTTTTTACCTACCAAATCGTTTTTGACACTGTCCACCACTTCGGATGCCACTTCCATAGCCACATCACCCTGCAGGAGTTCCATTTCAAGCTCAAATAGGATGTCTTCAACATGCTTTTCTGAAATGGTTTTTTCACGCACAAAAGAGAACAGTCCTCCACTGGCTTCACCATCAGCAGAAACATCTTCCTTATCCTTGTCCTTGCTTCTGCTCCAGAAGCGTGATTTTTTCTCTTCGACCACTTCCTCCTCTTCAGACTCATCTTCTTCACTTTTATCTTTGTTCCTGCTCCAGAAGTGTGATTTTTTCTCTTTAGGCTCTTCAATTTCTTCTACTTCTTCAATATCGTCTAAAGACTCGTCAATCTCTTCAGGTTCATCATCATCGTATTCTTCATCTTCAGTTTCATCATCTGATTTATCCTTAGAGCGGAATCTGGAGAAAAATCCTGATTTTTCCTCTTCACCATCCTCCTCAACGGATTCATCTTCCTCTAGAGGAGCCTCATCGACTTCATCTTCAGGACCCGGAAGTAAATTGGATTCATCTTCTTCAACTTTTTCCTCTTTATTTTTACGTCCAAATGAAAAGAATGAAAATTTAGTACCTTCTTCCTCCTGAAGGTTGTCTTCTGCTTCAGCTTCTTCAATAAGCTCTTCTTCTAATTTTTCACTGGTACGTGAAAACTTCTTTTTTAATGATTCAAACAAAATTAACCCAACCTTTTAGTTTAGTTAAAAATTTATATTGTTAATATTTACCTTTTTCATACTATTTAAAGGCATTTAAAATGAGAAAAATGAATAATGAAAAAAAAGAATTAAAATTTGATATAAATTATTTTTTAAAAGGAACAATACCTAAAACTGCCAAAGCGACCATCAATACCAAAATAGGATTACCTGCAGCATTACTGTCAAGAGAGGATTCACTTCCACCTGCAGATGCAGGAACGCTTTCGGACGCATTGTCGTCTGTTCCGTTGTAGGCACTATCTACCGCAATGTCAATGCCATCGGTTTCATTAACTTCAACATCTTCACCCTCGCCAGTTTCACCGTTATCGGACTCGCCAGTCCCATTTATATTGTCATCAGCAAAAACGCATGAAGCAGACATGAGTACAGCAAATATCACAAGCAATGCGACTAAACTCTTAAGGTTCACATTTTCACCTCCATTAAAAAAATAATCTATTAACAATCTAAATCATGTCAAAATAGTATATAAATAAGTAGTATTGAAAAAAATAGAAAAAAATAGAAAAAATTGTAAAATGTATCTATCTCATTTGAGTCATGTTGCCTTGAGCTGCAGCGGCAATCTGCTCAGCTTGAGCCTGAAGATTTGCAACAATATCAGTGCATTGCTGTAGGTTAGCCAGCATTTTATCAAGGCTATCCTTTAAATCCTCTTTTTGGCCTGTGAGAATTTCACGGGCGCCATCTGCATCTTTTTTAACGGCAAGACCTGAACCGATACTTACAATAATTTCATCAGTACTTTTAAGTTCTCCTTTAATGAAAGAACCAGCACCTACAGGTACAAAAGCTTCAACAGATTCTTTACCTTCGATATCTTCCAAGGTATTGAACAATGCGTCAACTTCTGCAATGGAAGTTTGAATTAAATCAATTTGCTGTTGAATCAATTCGGCTTGTTGCCTGTATGCATTCATTTCATTAACAAGATTGTTTAATCTTTGTTGATCTTCCATATTAACACCAACAAAATCTATAAAATTTCTTTTACAATTGGGTCTTGAACATCTTCAGGAGCGATTTCTTCAATAGATTCGATAGAAATCTGATTCCTGTTAATACCATGTTTACTTCCGAAACGTTCATAGATTTTTGTTTCTATATCAGCTTCACAAGTAGCTTTGTATTCTTTAGTGAATTTGTGATATTCATCACCCATTACAAAAGTACCTTTAACTCTGTAAATTTTTGTTATCATATAAAATCCCTCATGATATATTAATTAAAAATTATCATCCAAAAAGCCTAATGCCTCTTCAACTCTAGCCATTTCAGGACCGGTACTTCCTTTAGCTACAATTGCACCATGTGAATTGGCAATGGAGCAAGCACCAACCAAAGAAATACCTTTACCAACAGTACCTATATCTCCTTCAACACCAAATACTTTACGAGCCAAGTTAATTTCGCTTGAAATGGCATTTTTAGTAATCAAGAATCCGTTATTGGTAACCTTGATTAGGGAACCGACAATGTCGCTTCCGCTGATGGAACGTGATTCAACATCAACATCCAATGTTTCTTCAATTACATTGCATGCCTCTTCAGACAGAAACGGACTTACGATTGCACCGTTATCATTTGCAGCCACGATATTTCCTACAGCAGTAAACTGTGAAGGAATTGTAGCAACTTTCAAGCCCAATTCTTCGAATTGTTTAACTTCTCTATCTAAAATGTGTGGGGAAACAACGATACCATTTGAATTAGCTACAGCTAAAGATCCTATAAGATTACTGCCGGAAATAGAAGATTTTACAACGTCAACTTCTAATGTTTCCTTAATTATTTCAGCTTTTTCATCCAAAAGATTATAAGGAACAATAGCTACATCATCTGTTGCAAGAATGAATACTCCTATATTCGGATTTCCTACAATATCAACTCTTTTCAACATATTGTTACCTCACATTAATCTAATATATGGCGAAGATACTTAGCCTATTCTGCTAAAGTAGCTTTTACAACACCATCATCATCTTTAACTGCTTTTACAGTAATTTTAGAAGGTATTTTTTGAATACCTCTTTCCCAAATTGCATGATTGATAGATTCATCAAGTTTAACTTCTTCTGCTTTCATGTGTTTAGTCAAGAAGTTTTGTACTTCTCTAATAGCTCTAGGAGCTCTGATAGTCCTTTTGACATTTTTTACGTTTCTAAGTGGAATTGTGTAAACTCTTTCCATATTAACCCCTCTTATAATTTAAGACTGTTTCTTCTCCAATGTCTAGGTTTTGGTCTGTATCTAAGTTTACGGTTAGTTTTAGCATAAGCCCAGATTGGAATTCTCCTATTTTGTTTGTTTGCTTTTGCCATTCTTAATTTTTTAGCTAATGGTTTATTTCTACTCATTTTCTCACCTGTAATAATAATTATTTTTTATATCCAATAACACGAGTTTGATAATGTTCCGGGAATATATCAAGTGAATTTCCACCCCTCTCGTCAATCAAAGTCCTGATTTCAACCTCATAATCTGAACTGTTGTCCTTGTTTGACTTTTCATGGGAAATTTCAAACAGGTTTGATGTAATCAGTTTCACGGATTTGTGGCCGAAACTGTCCAAATTGATATATTGAACATCTTTTCTGTCTTCAAGGCTTCTGATCTGATTGACTGTCAGTTTTGGAGTTCTGTCGTCACGTCTGGTCCCGTCTGCAATAATATCATATTTTTCCGAAACCTGTTCCACAACATTTTCATGAATGAACTTTATTCCGTCGTTTGGAAAACCATCCTTCATTATCATGTCACAAGTCTTTTCTAAAAGTTCAACGTCCAAGTCGAGAACCTTATGGGTAAATCCCAGAGATGCCGCTGATTTACTTGCAGGAATATATGAATCATAAACACCAAAATTGGCTGTACACAATTCAACGTCAAGACCCAGTCTTTTAAGCATGACTGCCATGAAAGATGAATCCTTTCCTCCACTATATAATACAGCTGCTTTCATCGATATTATTTCCTTGTAATTTTAATTTCTCTTTTCTGACCAGCAATGTTTCTTAAAAGAACTTTCAATTGCTCATCAGTAACCTTACCTCTTAAACTTCCTGCTTGAGCTGATTGAATCAGTTGGATTTCAATTTGTTCAACAAGTTCAGGTTTGGTTAATTTAAGATTGCTTAAACGAGCGCGAGCTTCAGAGGTCATAATCTGACCTAAAAGTTGTTTTTTCTGAGCTTCGAACTGTTGTCTTTGTGCTTCTTGCTGTTGTGCTTGTACAGCAGCTTGTTGTTGCTGATTTTGCATAGCAGCTTGTTGAGCTTGTAATTCGGCCATTCTTCTTTGACGAATTTCATCTAAATCGCTCATATCAAACTCTCCGAATAATTAATTAATATTTTTCAAGTTCAGGAATATCTTTAATGATTTCAGCAGAAATTTTATCTAAGAATGATCTTCCTGCTGGGGAAACAACTCTTCCACCTTCAACTTTTTCAACATATCCTGCGTCTTCTAATTGCTGGAGTGCGGTTCTGATGATGGATCCGCTACCTTTTCTGAAAACTTCAGGACGTACACCACGGTCTTTTTTACCGCCGTAGAAAGTTCTTAAACTCATAACTCCTACAGGACCGTCCATGTAAACTCTTCTGATGATAGAAGCAGTTCTTACATACCACCAATCAGCGTTTTCTGGTTTTCTTTCTTTGTGAACACCAGTTTTAACAAAATTGGACCATGCAGGGGAATTGATTTTATCATTATTTTTAAATTCTTCTGCGACTTTTTTAATTAATAAATCTGCAGGTACATCAAATACAGTAGTCATATTAATTCTCCAATATTTTATTAAATAATTGTAGCTTAATCCACTGTAAATTTAAGACCTAAAAAATAGGGCCTGTAACTCTAAATTTAAAATGTTTAAGGCTTTTTTTTATAGATTACAGCAACGTGGCCTCTAACATCTATAAGCTGTGCTTTAGTTTTAGAGACAATTTCATCTATGTAATCATCTTTATTTCTAGCGATATTTTTTGCAAATTTAAGTTTAACAATTTCATTAGCTTTGAGCTGGCGTTTGATTTCTTCAATAACATTATCGTTGACGCCGCTTTTACCAATGTTAATTGTCATCGCATTAAGAGCTCTATTCATCATTTCTTTTTTGCTTTGACTCATATTTAGCTCTCCTTTTTAACTTTTTTTCCTTGTGATAAGGAATTTTCATTACATGACCACATTCACCAC
>NZ_CAMVTE010000048.1 GCF_947170395.1 uncultured Methanobrevibacter sp.
ACCATTTCAATGATTTCCATGGTCTCTTCATCGGTTACTCTTAAACCTTTGATGAATTTCGGTTCCTTTCCGAGTTTATCCATTGATCTTGAAATTTCAGGACCTCCCCCATGAACGATGAGAGGTTTCATTCCCACATATTTGAGTAAAACAGTATCGCGAGCTGTAGATGACTTTGCTTCATCATCCACCATTGCATGTCCACCATACTTAATTAAAATTTTCTTGCCATGAAACTTTTTAATGTAAGGCAAAGCTTCAATTAAAACATCTATATCTTTCATTTAATCACTAACAATAATATTTTATTTAATCATTTATAAAATTAAGCATATGTGTGATGTTAAGAAATACCTTCTTGAGCTTGGAGTAAGTAAAGTAGGTTATGCGGATGTTGAGGGACTGGCCAGCGAGTTTATTGATCTACCCAATGGAATCAGTCTTGTTTTGAAGTTGCCCAAAAGAGCAATTCGATTAGTCGATGATGAAGACTATGAAGCCTATTGGAAATGTTTCCATGCTCAAATTGACAAATTAACCAAAATTGCACTTGAAGGCGAAGAATTTATTAAAAATCTTGGATACAACGCATTTGCTCTAACAATGACTCGTAATGAATGTGATATGGAAAAATTATTAAGCATTCTCCCCTACAAAACTATAGCCACTAAATCCGGGCTTGGCTGGATTGGCAGATCTGCATTATTTGTTACACCAGAATATGGCTCAGCAGTTGCGCTTGGAGCAATATTGACTGATATGCCTCTGGAATTTGGTGAACCTATTACAGATTCCCAATGTGATGAATGCGAAAATTGCCAAAAAGCATGCCCAGTTGGTGCAATTAATCCTAAAAAATGGAACGATAGACTGAATAGAGAAGATATTATTGACATCGAGGTTTGTGGCGAATATATAATTAATCAGTATAGAAACGGTTTAGGTTGTACAAAGTGTATGAGTGAATGTAAGCTCACTCAAGAGTATTTGAAAAATGAGAAATGAGTATTTAGATACCCATTTTAAATTTAAATCTGTATTCCTGATTTACAATTTCCATTCCTATGAATGAGCCTTTTAAAATATCAGCTACTTTTTGCAAATCACTTGCAGTTATTTCACTACCATTTCCGATGGGGGAGAAAAATGTAATCTCATTATCGACAATAAGGTAGTTTAAAAGTTTTGTGTTTTCTTTTTGGTATTTTTCGACAATCGCTAAGATTTCTTCTTCAATTGATTTATCAAGGTTTGTCATTCTTATCACCTTTAAAATTAATTTAACAAATTAGCATATAAATTTTTAGTGAGAAAAATGTTACTTATCTAACAAATGGATGCCTGTTAGAGAACTCCAAACAATTAAAGTGTATACTGATAACCTCTCAAAGACTGGCATATAAATACTTTCCATGTTAAAGAACATTACCCAAAATACGATTAAACCAAATATGCCTAAAATTAGTGTTATTTTTTGATATCTTCCGAAATCCTCCATGGATTTTGAAATTAAAACAAGCAATATATTCCCACCTAAAATCGCCATGACTGCTCCCAAGGTGTGGTAACCTGAAGTCAGAGGATTTCCACCGTGAATTAAACCAACAATAATAACTCCAAAGGCAGTTATCAATGCAAAAATAGAACAAATAATTTTATTTTTAACAATGCAATCTTTAAATTTATAAAAATAGCCAAAAATAAGTGCAATACCAATTAAAATAAAAGCTGAATTCATAAGCCAAAATAATGGAGAATTTCCATTAGGAATACCCAATTCAGAAATAGTGTGAAAAATATAAGTATTTGAAAGTGAAGATTTAAAAAAAGTTGCAGAAATAGCTTCAGCTATAATATAGTATATACTACCTACAATCAAAACTGCTCCGGCAACTTTACGTTTCATAATCTAAATTCCAAATTTTTTATTGAAATATTTCTCTTTTATATCGAAGTTTAACTCTTCGATGTCTGCACCGTCAAGAGCCCTTTGCAATATTTTATAAGCAATCTTTTTAGGCACAGTAGTGTTTTTGATATTGGATTTTAACCATATTTTATCAAATCTTTTCTTTAGACTGCCAAAATCAAATTTATCTGTAACATTTTTTAAATTAATTATATTTGCATAATTTACGGGGTCATATGAAGCATAACTTTGAGCATCCATAACAATTGGGTTTAACCCTAAGATATAGCGTTGCAAATCATAGTCCAGGAATGATTCATAATCCCCCTCATATGCATAAACATGAGCCTTTGCAGAAAGTGCATCAATGAATACTAAAAATTGATTTGCCATTAACGCTCTTGATGCAATCTCGTCACAGAATTTGTGTGCTGTCTGAATATTATCAGCAGCGGAGCTTGCAACATAGGTTTCATAATCTTCAAACCTGAATGCTACAAGTGCAAACATGTATAAGTCTATCCATTCATTTTCAGCCAAAAATTCTTTTGCTTTTGCTGTTAATTCATAATCTCCAGCGTTTTCACCATCGTTTAAAACCGGCATTACCCTTTCAACAAGTTCTTGTTTTTTACCGGATACTTTTAAACCATTTTCTTTTAAAATTTCTTTTAAATCAGCAACTTTGTATTTTTTAGATATTTCTTCAGCAGTAAGTGCTCCCCCCTCACCTGCAAGATAACCTTCCTTTACAAGATAATCAATGCAGTCTTGTGCTGATGGAAAAGTTCCAAATTGACCTTCATTTAAAATATCTTCAAGTTCATAACCGCTGTTTAAAAAATTTAAAACATTGAAAACTTCTAATTTTTGTTCACTCACATAAACACCTTTTATATTTCATCAGCAATATTTCAATTACCGAATGTTATAATCAAACTTCCAATTAAGAAAGCATATAAATTTAAAAAATAATAGTCAACTCAAAATTGTAACTATAAACATAATATAATATCTTCTTTAGTTAATTTAATATTTTTGCCCATAAATTATAAAAAATAGAAGAATTATGGATTACATGCTTCATCAGCAGCACCCATAACAACACTGATTTCATCTGATAAGTTTATCTCGGAAATGTTTTTAGAGGATTCCAGTTTAGCAGTGTAATAAGCTTGAGCATAGTTCATTGTAAGGAAATTTACATCCTTAAAATCAATTATGAAACTATCTTCAGGAATCTTATTTAGAATTTCGATTAATTCTACTGCATCTTCACTAGATTGCAAATGTGTACCAAATTCAGCGCCAACATTGATAATCATTTTTTACACCTATAATAATGTTTAAGATTCATTATTAATATAATTGAATAATATGAAAACATGCCCCCGATGCAAAAGAGAACTAAAAAGAGTATTTCATGGACATCCCACAGAAGAACTGGCTATTGAATCCTTTGAAAACGAAATAATCATTGGAAATTGTTGCAATAGCAGTTATAACTATTATTGTGAATATTGTGATGAGTTCTTCCAATTATAATCCCAATATGTCCTTATCAGGATTTGCATTTTTAAATAAGTTTATTTTAACATCCCTTTTCCAAGTAAATTTCAAAAGTCCCGAATGAACTATTTTTAAATCATCATCGGAAAAGCCATTCAAATAATATATTTTGCCTCGATGGCCAACATTCATCATGAATCTTATGAAATGTCTGCTTACCATTACAGAAAATGGCTTGTAAACAACAATATCATCACTGATGTATTCAACTAGTTTTTCCATCTCAAAAATATCAGGAGTAATTACTTCAACATCACAATTTGGAAATTTCTCACAAATAATTGCTTCATAATCCACAATATCACCTATTGATTAAATATTAGTTCAATCAATAATTAATATTATGGCTAATAAAAATGTTGAGTTAATGAGAGGAGAGCCTGAAAAAGCTGTAAAAAAATTAGCTATCCCAATTATGATTTCGATGATTTTAACCGCACTATACAATATCATTGATGGAATCTGGGTAGCAGGTCTTGGACCGACAGCCATTGCAGGCATTGGATTTGTAACACCAATATTTATGGTGTTGAACGGAGCAAGCGTAGGACTAGGAAATGGTGCAACAAGCAGCATTTCAAGATTTATTGGAGCAAAAAACCATGAGATGGCCAATAAATCCGCAACACAATCTTTAGTTATCTTTTTTATAGCTTCAATCATCCTGACAATTATTTTCATTATCGTGCAGGAGCCTTTACTTATTAGCTATGGTGCAACAGGACAGACATTAAACGAAGCCGTTGCATATGCAACACCACTGTTTTTAGGTTTAATTGCTTTTATGTTTTCAAATGGGTGCAGTGGAATTCTTCGTGGAGAAGGAGACATGAAAAGGGCAATGTATGTTGTAGTCGCCACCGTTATTTTGAATGCAAGTCTTGATCCAATATTTATCTATACCTGCGGTTTAGGTTCCGCCGGAGCATCACTTGCAACAATTGTAAGCTCAGCAATCGCTGCGATAATAATGTTATACTGGATTTTAATTAAAAAAGACACTTATGTTGACGTTAGCCTTAAAAACTTTAAATTTGACTCACATTTAACCAAAGACATTCTAAAGGTCGGAATTCCTTCCTCACTTGATATGCTTATTATGGCAATCGCAATGTCAATATATCTGATTGTAATTTCACTTGTCGGAGGAGATTACGGAATAGCCACATTTACATCCGGACAGAGACTATACCTATTTGCAATAATGCCCCTGACAGCTATCGGTTCAGCAGTTATTGCAGTATCCGGAAGTGCATTCGGTGCTAAAAACGGAGACTACCTTTCAAGGACACATAAATATGGTGCTAAATTCGGTCTTGCACTGGGAACATTTATAACACTGATTTTAGTTATTTTTGCAACTCCTTTGGCTACATTATTTGCATATACTCCCGAAACTGCAGGCCTGGTTCCGGGAATTGCCCAATATCTTCAGATTGCGTGTCCAACATTGATTTTAACAGGTATTGGAATACCATCCAGTTTCTTCTATCAGGGTATCGGCAAAGGCACATACAGTTTAATGTTTACAATCTTAAGGGAAATCATTTTCGTGGTTCCTTTAATTTATATCTTAGTATTTGTATTTAATTTGGAACTTGTAGGTATTTGGTTAGGCTTGTGTATCGGTAGGGCAATCGCAAGTGTCATAAACTACGTATTTGCAAGATATGAAATTAAAAGAACAAGAGCAAAATTTGGAAATTGATTCCAAATTTTTTTTAAAAGATAATATAATAATGTTATTGGAAATGTCGAAACAAAAAATTACAAAACAACGTAAAAATTGATTTAACACCATTAAATTGCTTTAAAATACAACTGAATAATTTATTAACTTCTAATTCAAATATTAGAACTACAAAATAAATTAAAAAGGTCATACTATGAGCAAACAACATAACGAAGTTAAAACAAAAATTATTCAGGAAACATTTAATGACAAAAGAAAGATGAAATGCATTGAAGATAAGGATGAACTCGGACTTGACGGACACGTCTATCAGGGCGGAGACATATTTATAACAGATGACGGGCAATTTGTTGGTTTAGACTTCCAGCAAACAGATTTTGACGAACATGAACTTGTAAAACATGTCGAACTTGCTGAAAACCTATATGAAAAGCATAAAAGATTCGTAAATCTATATCTGATTTGTCCAAAAAACGTAAACGTCTGCGTTAGGGAATGTGAAATAAGATCAGATGCATCATTTGCAATTAAATTGGCATGCATTCAGGAAGATTTATGTGAGATTACATTAAACCACATAAAAGAAAAAATAAAAAGAAATGAAATGCTCACTAACCAAGATTTGAAAGCCCTGGAAGAACTTCCAGTCAAATGCAGAAAAGAGGACAGAAACTATTACAGAACGGAATATCTTAAGATAATTAACAGATACCACTATTAATTATTTATTCCATTTGAGGATTGTTTTGCCGAATTTGGAAATGTAATCCTTATCAAAAGCCTCTTTCAAATCATCCAGGGAATTAATTTCACATACGTTGGTAATCAGTTTCTCCAGATATGTAAACAATCGAGGATTTTTGGAAAGCAAATCAACAACCCCTATAAAATCCTCCCTTTCAGACCGGCTGTTTCCCTGGACAGTCAATCCCTTTTCGAGAATCAAACGAGTGTTAATTGGAATTGGATATTCACTTACTCCAAATAAATTGATTGTACCCTGAGGGTTAATTATATTAATCATCTGGTCAACTGCAGATTGTGAAGCGCTTGAGCCGACACATTCAAATCCATGGTCAACAACCAAATCATCCGGAACATCATGGATTCTGTAAACCTCATCAGCAAATGAAAACAAATCAAGATTGTCCTGATGTTTTCCGAAAATAATTACTTTGGATTGTGGAAACATCTCCTTTAAAAGTAAAGTTGTGATAAATCCCAGATTTCCATCTCCCCATACACCCAAGACATCCTTTGGAGTAACGCAAATCTCTTCAAATTTTGAAATCCCCTGATAAGCAACAGAAATCAGTTCAATGAATGCTGAGACATGCAAATTAAAATCATCAGGTATTCTGATAACCCTATCAGATTCCATTTTGATTAAATCAGATGTGAAACCGTCAAAACCGCTTCCCCGGAATTTGGATTTGTATGAATAATTGGCTCTGCACACATCTCCTCCAAAAGGAGTGTTTGGAATCATGACAACCTTATCTCCTGATTTAAAGTTATCTTCACTGTCAAATACAACCTCACCAATTCCTTCATGAATCAGAGCCATCGGCAATTTTTTATCTAAAATCTCTGCCGGTCTTGATCCCTGATAATATCTTTGATCAGCCTGACAGATCGAGAGGTAAGTTGGCCTTACAACTACACCGTCAAGTTCTATTTCATCAATTGACTCTTCAAAAAATTTTGGAGATTTTAATCTGTAGACAATATTAATCATGTTGGTCCTCAAGTATTGTATTTGCTAATTTCAAGTCATAAGGATAAGTAATTTTAATATTTGTTACTTCTCCCTCTACTAGATATACATCTTCACCTTTCAAAGTGAATATTTTACATGCATCTGTTAGTATATTAGTTTCATCTTCTGTTAAACTGCACATTAATGAATGAAGTTTATTTATATTGAAGCTCTGTGGCGTTTGGCCTTGGTAATAATTTGACCTCACAGGAATATTTGAAATTGTGTTGCCGTCGACACTTTCGACAATGGTATCGGTAGCCGGCACAACGGTATCGCATGCACCATATTTTCTGCTGGCTTCAATATTGTCCTCAATAATCCTATGGGTAACGAAAGGCCTTACTGAATCATGAGTAATGATAATTGATTCATCATTGATTGTGAAATTTTCACCTATGTAATTGATACTGTTCATAAGAGTATCATTTCTTGTTTTTCCACCTTCAATAACAACAATGCCCTCATTATCGCCAATATATTCTTCAATCAAATGATTTGTGTGATTGATATAATTTTTTGGTGTTAAAACTATTATTTTATCAATTTTACTGTTTATTACAAACTTTTCTATAGTATGAATAATAACCGGTCGGTCACCCAATGGCAGGAATTGTTTTGGAGTGTCGGTTCCTCCCATTCTTGATCCGATTCCCCCGGCCAGAATAGCTGCAAAAATCATCTAAATTTGCTCCTTTTTAAATATCATCAAGTAATGTGATTTTCCATCTGGAATTTCAGCGCCGATATCTTCATTCAAATAAATCTTTTTAAGACCGTGATTGCTAAACTGTTTTTCCAGCTCATCCGGAGAAACCCTTACTTCCAAAGAGGGTCCGAACTGCATTTCGACAGGCGCAAACTCCATTATGGCAATTCTGCCATCATCTTTGGTTACCCGTTTAAGTTCCAAAATGGCTTCATCGGCATTTTTCTTAAAACCGTGAAATACGTTAAGCATCAAAACGACATCAACAGATGCCTTTTCAATTTCTGAGATTTCACCAGCCAAATCCGCTTCAACATTAAACAGATTTCCAACATTATTTTCCTTTTTATATTCTTCCAAATCATTTATGGATTGAGGGTAGTTATCCACTGCATAGACTTTGCCGTCGGGAAGATATTTATCGATAGCTTTAATGGCAATATAACCGTCACCGCAGCCAGCATCCATAAAAGTCTCATTTCCTTTCAAATCCAATTCAGTTAAGATTTCATCGGCATCCAAAAAATTCGCACTTGACTTTCCGTGATGTCTATGCTCCATAATAATCACCATATTTTGATTAAATAATATTCTTTAAAAAATAGTATATAATAATTTTCAATGAAAAAAATAGAAATAGATGGAATGAACACATTCCATAAAGTTTGATTAATTATTCTTTTTGAAACATAATCAGGTAGTGTGATTTACCTTCGGGAATGTCTTCACCGATTTCTTCGTTTAGGTAAATCTTTTTAAGACCATGTTTTGCAAACAGTTCTTCCAACTCTTCAGGAGAGCTTCTCATTTTAGTTGGAGGTCCTTTTGGAACATCCCAAGGTTTATAATCCATGATTGCAATTTTGCCATCTGGAGAAACAATTCTTCCAAGTTCAATGACGGCTTCATCGAGTTTTCTGGATGCTTTAAATCCATGGAAAACATTGACCATTAAAACTATATCAATTGAAGAGTCTTCCACGCCCGGAATTCCTTCAGTAATATCCGCCTCGATATTGATTAAGTTTTCAACATTGTTTTCTTCTTTATATTTTTCCATGTCTTCAATGGAGGCATCATAAATATCTACTGCATAAACAGTTCCCTTATGATTATAATCTTCCAAAAGTTTAATGGCATTGTGACCGTCACCACAACCTGCATCCATAAAAGTTTCATTTCCTTGAATATCCAACTCGTTTAATATTTCATCGGAATCCAGGAAAAATGCACTTGAGAATCCGTGAGCTCTGTGTCCATTTTCCGGCATCATCATATTTTTCACCTAGATAATATTCTTTAAAAAATAGTATATAATAATTTTCAATATGATGAAATGTATAAAACGCTAAAAAAATTGTTAAAAATAAATAAAAAAAGTTATAAGAGGATTATTTTTTCCAAGTTTGTTTTACTCCTCTTCCTCTTTTACTACCAGGTTTAGTATAACTTCTTTTTTGTCTTGTTCTTCTGTTAGTTCCTTTAACTTTTGCCATATTTTCCCCTCCTTACAGTTGATAATAATAAAATTAGAATATATATAACAAAAAAATATTTGTTTTCAAGATATTTAAAGCTTTTCTTTAAGTGGTATATTCAGCATTAATTTTAACATAATCATATGTTAAATCACAACCCCATGCAGTAGCTTCACCATCACCCAAATCCATATCAATAT
>NZ_CAMVTE010000049.1 GCF_947170395.1 uncultured Methanobrevibacter sp.
CTATTGGTTTAGCTGCTATTTTAGGTGTAGGTGTGTTCTTTATTAACTCTGTAATCGCTTCATATAATATTGGTGGTACCATTGAAGGTATGCACGATCCAAAATTCAAAAGGATTGGAACTGGAGCTATTGCATGTGCTATCGCATCTATAGTTGTCGGAATATTTTGTATTATTTTAACTGGAGGTATCTAAGATGTCTGCTGGTGGAAGTGCTGACGGTGCAGCTGCAGGTGCTGTAAGTTCAACTATGTTACTTGCCGTAGGTATTGTTGGCGGATTACTCTGTATTTATTTATCAGGATTTTTAGGAGATGTTATAGGACCAGTTATTTCTGCTATTGGTGCTGTTCTCGCAATTGTTTGGGGATCAGATGCTATTCGTAGAGTGGCAAGTTACGGTTTAGGTACTGGTGTACCTTCTATTGGTTATATGTCTCTTTCAGTTGGTGTTATTTCAGCATTAGCAGGTCTTGTTTTAGCAGCTAGTTTGTTGAAAATGCCTATTGCTGGTCCTGTCGCAGCCTTTGTTATTGCTGTTATTATTGGGGCAATTATCGCTATAGTTGCAACCAAAATTGTAGGTATGAAAATCCCTATTATGCTTCAATGTACTATTGAAATCGCAGGTGCTGCTACCTTATCAATTTTAGGATTTGCTGTTGCTATTGCTGGTTCATATGAAATGGCTGCAATATTTGAACATGTTGTTGCAACTGGTTTTATTGCTGTATTATTTATTATGTGTACTATGGCTATCCAACACCCATTCAATGCATGTTTAGGACCTAACGAAGACCAATTAAGAACTCTTAAATGTGCATGTTCTACTGCATTCTTATCAATGACTATTACTGGTCTCATGTCTGTAACTACAGGTGGATTAGGTTGGTTCGTTGTATTCTTAGTAGGTTTAATTGGATGGATTGTTTCATTCAGAGCATTTGTACTTGCTTCATGCAATGATGCAGCTTCAACCAAATGGGCTGGATTATGGCCTGATGTAGGAGAATAGAATAGGAGGAATCAAATATGGCTCAAATGTTACCTATGATACAAGTTGTACCTGAAATGAATTTCGCATTAGACCCTGTAACTGGGGTTATCGGATCATCTTTAGGTTCAGGAGTTGTACTCTTATCTATGGATGAAGTTAATGAACAAGTAGCAAAAGTGGAATTGGCTGCTGATGAATTAATGGCTTCTTTAGACCCATATACAAGTCCTGTTGGATCTTACCCTGGAAGGGAAGGTTCCTACATTACTGCAGGATTATTAACAAACATGGTATATGGATTCTTATTAGCATCTTTCATCATATTTGCTGCATTACCGCTCTTACAAGCATTGGGGGTATTATAGATGGCTGATAAAAAAGCTCCTGCAGATGGCTGGCCTGTTATTAGTGGGGATTACATTGTAGGTGATCCTGAAAGCCCTGTTGCTGTAACTACTCTTGCTTCTCACATTGAAGCAGAATTATCTGGAGCAGCTATAGCAGGACCATGTAAAACAGAAAACTTAGGAATAGAAAAAGTTGTTGCAAACATTATTTCAAACCCTAATATCCGTTTCTTAATTGTTACTGGTGCTGAAGTACAAGGACACATTACAGGTCAAAGTATTAAAGCATTATACGAAAATGGTGCGGACCCAGATAAAAAGAAAATCATTGGCGCAACAGGCGCTATTCCTTTCGTAGAAAATGTTCCACTCGAAGGTATTGAAAGATTCCAAAACCAATTGGAAATCATTGATTTGATTGATACTGAAGATACTGGGGCAATTAACGCTAAAATTAAAGAATGTGTAGAAAAAGATCCTGGTGCTTTTGAAGAAGAAGCTATGGTTATTTCTGTAGATGATGACGGCGGCGAAGAAGACGATGGTGAAGAAATGAGAGTTGTATCTGCTGAAACTGCTCTTATCGAAGCAAGAATCAGAGATATCAACACCAAAATCGACATGGTCGGTGCTGTCCAAAGGAACATGGCTGGTAATTATGCCGGTAAGGTTCAAGGAATAATGATAGGATTAGCTTTTACTTTAATAGTAGGAACTTTATTCTTATTATTCTAGGGAGGTTTAATTATGGTGCAAATTTCTAATAAACCAAATATAAGCGGAATGAAAACTGTTGCAGATGATGCAGAATACAGTTCAAAACTTATTGCAAGAGATGGTAAATTGTTTGCAGGTTTACTAGCAACTAGATTCAAAGGATTTGCTTATGGTATTTGCATAGCACTTCTTTTAGTTGTAATTATCCCTGCCCTTGCAAAAGCTTTAGGATTCTAGAGGTGTTATTATGAGTGAAGAAGAAAACACAATACCTCAAGTGATGGTTACTTCAGATGAAGTCAACGCAATCATTGCAAAATTAGATGATGCTGAAGAAAAAGTTGATTTCACTGTTGGGGAATATTATCAACGTTTAGGCCAACAATCTGGTAGAGATGTTGGAATATTATATGGTATTATACTCGGATTAATTATATTAGTTGTAGCAATTAAATTCGGTGTAATGTCAATGTTATCTACCTTATTATAGGAGGTTCGTACTTATGTTTAGATTTGATAAAGAACAACTAGTCGTAGATATTGCTGGAGTGAAAATGGGAGGACAACCTGGTGAATACCCTACCGTTTTAGCAGGAACAATCTTTTACGGCGGACACAATATTATTAGTGATGAAAAAGCAGGTATCTTTGATGCTGATGCTGCTGAAGATAGGATTAAAACAATGGAAGAAATGTCTGATGTTACCGGAAACCCTTGTGTTGTACAAACTTTCGGTGCTACCGCAGATGCTATGGTAAAATACTTAGAGTTTGTTGGTGACATCTGTGACAAACCTTTCCTTATAGATTCAACCGCAGCTGCTGCAAAAATTGCAGGTGTAGAATACGTTCAAGAAGTAGGCTTATCTGAAAGGGCTGTATACAACTCCTTAAGTATGGCAGCAGAACCTGGTGAAATCGAAGCTGTTAAAAACTCAGACATTGACGCATCCATTCTCTTAGGTTTCAACCCAATGAAAGCAGGTGTAGAAGGTAAAATCGAAATCTGGGAAACTGGTGGAGATGTAATCGACCAAGGTATTCTTGAAATGGCTGACGAATGTGGTATTACAAAACCATGGATGGATGTAGCTGTTACTCCATTAGGTCAAGGTGCAGGACCTGCTGTAAGAACATCTTATGCTGTTAAATCCAAATGGGGATATCCAGTAGGATCTGGTATTCACAACGTTCCATCCGCATGGGACTGGTTAAGAGCATACAAAAAAGAACACAAAGAAGCATGGCCTGTTTGTGATATCGGTTCAAACATCGTTCAACAAATGGCTGGTGGAGACTTCGTTCTTTTCGGTCCTATCGAAAACGCAAGAATTGCGTTCCCTGCATGTGGTATGGCTGATATTATGATTGCTGAAGCAGCAAAAGATATCGGTACTGAACCTGTAGAAGACCACCCTATTAACAACTTATTATAAACAAAAGGGTCCCGATTAGATGATTCAATTCATCTAATCATTTTTTTCTATTTTTTCAACAATTTTTTTCAAGAAATTTTTAATAAAATTTATATTATCTTAAAAAGAGATTATTAATTAACTTTATATATTGGAGAGGTTGATAATGTCTTTTTTAAGTAAACTTTTTAAGAAGGGTCCTAAACCTGTTATTGCTCATTCTAAAGAAGGTAATTTGGCAATGTTGAGGGCTCAAAAGGCAGGTCCTGCCAGCCCAGGGGTTGTTAAAAAGCCAGATACTTTTTATGTAACTGCTTCTGTTGAATTAGGTAACACTACCACAAAATCCATTGTAATGGCCACTAATCTGAATACCAGTGAGTCATATTTGCTTAATAAAACAGTAAAGATGACAAGAGATATCAGGCCGCCAAAAGCCAATGAAGAGGTCTTTGGTAAGACTGTTTGGGGTATTGAGCTTTCTAAAGAGGCAGTAACCGAACTTATCAGAGATACAGTATTGGAATCACTTAGGAAATGTCAGGTTGACAAGGATGAGGATTTGGATTTTGTTGTAAGGTCAACTGGTGTAACTGCAGGTTTCGCCACTGCCGAAGAAGCAGGTCAGCTTATTATTGCTTTGGCTGACGGTTGTCTTGAGGCGGATATTCCTCCACGTAAGATGTCTCCTGCAATGAGCATATCACAACTTCCTGAAAGATTACAAAAGCATTCCCTTTTAGAAAACATCATGTTTGATGGTGCTGTTGTTAGTGTAGTTCCTCCGGAAGGTAAGGAAACTGTTGCAAATGAAATGGAAGGTGAGCTTGTAACTGCAGGTATTAAGTTAGGTGCAAAATGGACCGATGTGGATTATAGAAACCCTTGTGTTTCCTTAGACTTTGGTTCCACATTAGCTGGACGTATTGTTAATGACAATGAACCATATGCTAATACTGTCGGTAACTTCCTGGGTCTTGCAGGTGTTGTAAGTGACTCTCTAGCCAGGGGTTCAGGCAAGATTGACAAGAAGAATGGTGCTGCTTTAGATTTATACTCTGAAAAGGCGATGAAAAAGGCAGACCATAAGAAAGCTGAAGCCAATGCATTGGAAGCTCATAAATTAATCAATATTACTAAAGTTCCTATGGATGTTGAACGATTCGGTACAGTTCCATTGGATCCTGTTGCAGCAGAAAAAGCTGGAACCACCTTGATTGGTTGTGACGTTGGATTCAACGGAGACAAACTTCCTGAACTGATGGAACTGGGTGCACAGTTCTATGATGCCGATGGTCTTCCAACACTGCTTTCAACTCTGGATTATGTAAGTACAAATATCGTTACAAGATGTTTGGATGTTGCATTTAAGGAAAACGTCATTGTTCCAGGTTCCGCTTTAGGTATTACTGGTAGGGCAGGAATCACTGGAAGGAAACCACAACTCATTTTAGAAGCTGTTCAGGACAAGTTTGAAAATGTCGTATTTGTTGAAGACGGTCTTGCGTTAGGTTCTGCTATTATGGCTCGTTGTATGAACTCTATGGGTACTCCTAAAGTTCCTATTGGAGGTAAACAAGGAGGAAGATGTATCCTTAAAGATCGTATGAAAATGATGGGTGGAAAATTCGCTTAAATTGAAAGTGGTTTTTCATGATTTATGCAATTTTAATGGCTGGAGGTATGGGAACAAGACTTGAAGTTCCCTGCGAAAAACCTCTTTTCAAATTATGCAATAAACCATTGATTAAATATGTAATTGATAATCTAAATGAGTCTAAATTAATCGATAAAATCGTTATTGCGGTCAGCCCTCATACTCGTGAAACCACAAAATATCTCAAATCCTTAAATCAGGATTTCGAGATTCTCGATACTTCGGGTGATGATTATCTGACTGACCTGTCATCCATTTTAGATTATTTTGAAGAAAAATCCAGTGAAGATACTTTACTTTTTATAAATGCCGATTTGCCGTTTATTTCAACTGAAACTATTGACTGTGTGTTGGATTATTACTCCAAATCGGATAAGGATGCATTATCGACATTGGTTCCTGTTGAAATTTTCAAAGAGTTAGGCCTTAATTACTCCTATGAATTTGAGGGTAATGTTCCTTCTGGTTTGAATGTATTGAGAAGTGTCAATATCATTCAGGATGAGGATCAGTTAATAATTCCAAAAAGGGAGTTGGCATTGAATATTAATACCCTTTTGGATAGTAAAGTTGCAGAAAAATTGTACAGTGAATATTATATTTAAATATAATGAAATTAAATAATTATATAATTAGATTTAATTTTTATTAGGTGATTAAATGGAAAATAAACAACAACTTCCTAAAAGAGAAGAAAAATTATGGAGCGAAATCAAAAACTATCAAGTAGCTACCAACAATGCACGTATCTTAGGTGTATTGGATGAATTAATTATCAACGAAAAAACTGGTAAAATTGTTGATATTGCTATTAGGGTAGAAAGTGACCGTAATATTCATGTAAAAGGCGCTAAAAGAAATGGTGACTTGTTATTAGTTCCTTTTGCTAAAGTTGAAAAAGTCGGCGAATTCATTATCGTAACTGAATAAGTTCAGTTATTCTCTTTTTATTTTATTTTTTTTTAAAATTATTTTTTGCATTTAAAACGATTGTTAACTATTTATAGTTTGTTAATCATAATTATATTATTATATAACAAATTCATATTTTTATTTTTAAGGTGATTATAATGTTGCTTGAAGTAGAAAATTTAGCGGTTGAAGTAGCCGGAAAAAGGGTTTTAAAGGATATTAACCTTTCAATTGCTGAAGGTGAAACCCATGTTCTTTTAGGACCTAATGGTGCCGGTAAAAGTACTTTATTCTTAACCATATTAGGTTTTCCAAATTATAAAGTTGTCAACGGTACCATAAAATTCAAAGGTCAGGATATTACCGGCCTTACAACTGCAGAGAGAGTTAAGTTAGGTATTGGTGTAAGTTTCCAAACACCTCCTGCTATTAGGGGAGTTTCAGTAGGGGATTTATTGAAGATTATATCTAACCAGGATGTAAGTGATGAATTGAATCCTAGGATGAAAGATTTGGCTAGACAACTTAAATTCAGTGATGAATTCCTGAATCGTGATGTTAATTTAGGATTTTCAGGTGGGGAAGTAAAACGTTCTGAAATCTTGCAGTTGCTTGCTCAAATGCCTGATTTCACAATGTTTGATGAACCTGATTCAGGTGTGGACATTGAGAATGTTGAATTGTTGGCTTCTGAAATTGGAACTTTGCTTGACAAGGACAAACCACAACGCAGCAGGAAAAGAAGTGGTCTTTTAATTACTCACTTGGGTTATATTTTAAATTTTGTCAGTGCAGATAAAGCACATGTTTTAATTGACGGGGTTATTTCCTGTTCAGGAAATCCGTCTGAAATTTTAGAAGATATTAGGAAAAACGGTTTTAATGGATGTGTTGAGTGTGCGCAATGTTTATGAGGATGCTGAAAGAGCAAAAGATAAAAAAGCACCAATTGGTGCTGATGTAACTATTGAAAACTTCACTGATGAAACTGTTAACGCTTTGGACATGATTGATGATTTGGATGATTTAAGCAAACAAACCAAAAGCGACCTTCTCAAAGTTGGTGTTGATACTGAAGAAAAAAACAGATCAGGTTCGTTTCTGCAGGTAGACCAAAGTAACATTTTTACAAACAATACCATGTCAGATTCAATCGAAGTGATGAATATCGGCATTGCATTGGAAAAATATAACTGGCTTGAAGATTATCTGTGGAATGTGGTCAAGCCTGATGCTGATAAATACACTGCCAAAACCGCTTTAAGAGAGAAGAAAGACGGTGTAAAAAGCGGTTACTTTGTAAGGTCCCTTCCAAATACATGTGAAGTAATGCCTGTTCAGGCCTGTATGTTTATAAGTGATGAAGATATCATGCAAACTGCACATAACGTAATCATCGCTGAGGAAAATTCCGAGCTTCATTTGATTACCGGATGTGCAACCGGTGATGATGTGTCTTCTGCAATGCACGTTGGTGTATCAGAGATGTATTTAAAACCTGGTGCTAAAATCACATTTACAATGGTTCACAATTGGGCAGAACAGGTTGAAGTACGTCCTAGAACCGGAATTAAGTTAGGCGACAACACCACTTACATTAACAATTACATTTTAACAAGTCCGGTAAGCACTTTACAGTCTTACCCTACCGCTTACTGTGATGGGGAAAATTCAAGGGCAATTTTCCAATCCATTCAGGGCGGTAAGAAAGACTCAATCATTGATGTCGGTTCCAGGGCATTGCTCAATGCCAAAGGCGCCAGAGCGGAAGTCATTTCCAGGGCTGTTGCTCAGGATGAATCAAAAATATATGCTAGAGGACACTTATCAGGTACTGTTCCTGGTGTAAGAGGCCATTTGGAGTGTAGTGGTTTGGTTTTATCTGACGACAGTTTAATTTATGCAGTTCCTGAACTTGAAGCAAGTTCTGCAAACTTGGAATTGTCTCATGAGGCTGCTGTTGGTAAGATTGACGAAGATGAAATCAATTACTTGACTTCAAGAGGTATTTCCGAAGAAGATGCGGAATCCATGATTGTAAGAGGATTTTTAAATATGGATATCACTGGTCTTCCGGACGAATTAGCTCAACAAACTCAAAACATGATTGATATGAGTCTTGATGGAATGTAATTCCATCTATTCTTTCTTTTTTTCTTTATTTCTGCTTTTAAATTTTTTCTTTGAAAATCTTGTTTCATAGTATATAAACTTTTTGGCTTTAGTTTCTAAGTAAGCTTTATATTAATTATTAATGAAATATATTAATCAGTACATAATGTTCTGCTGAGCTAGCTCATTAAGTACATAAATTGTGATTTTAAGGCATACCTAAACAGTATTTCCTTAAAATAAAAAATTTTAAAATTTTTTAAAAAACTTTAAAATTGATTTAGAAAGATGAAAATTTTTCTAAAATCGAAAAAAATATTATAGAGGAGGAGAAACTCTATGGCTGATGATGTAAAAATTGTAATGTTTTGTT
>NZ_CAMVTE010000050.1 GCF_947170395.1 uncultured Methanobrevibacter sp.
ATGCATCAAATCCATATAATCTGACAGTCAATATTGCAAGCAGTATTGTAAGAACCATCATCACAATTGCCGTAACTTTCGATGAACGTTGAAGGCCCACATAAACCCAAATAGCTATAAATATTGCAAATAGTATACAAATTAACGGAAATGAAATTTGGGGGTCCAATCCTGCTAAAGCCGATGCACCCTGAGCATTCAATACAGCTATCCATGCCACCAACTGTAAAACATTCAATGATGCAAAAAACTTAGATCCGTATCTGCCAAAAGATGATTCAGTTGTTTCCATTGCATTTTTCCTAACACTGGCACCTATGTAACCCACTAAAAAGAGCATTATTCCGCCCAGCAAATGTCCCAGTATTAATGGAAACCACAATGAGTTTAGAGATGAGAGAGTTCCAATCTGTATTCCTGCTTCAATTTCGGAAACGGAAATGGCAACTCCAAACCAAATAATTCCATTTGTTAAAATTCCAGTACGATTTTCCATATTATTTTTCCTTAAAAGTCATAATTACTGATTTATCCGCCTGCCAAAATGGTTTTTGTTCCTTCTTTTGAAATCTCTTCCTTTTTAAACTCAACATCAAATTTGACGCTTTCAATTACTTCTTTTAGTGCTTCAAGAGTTTCATTCCTATGAGCGCCTAAAACGGCAACTAAAAATAATGTGTCTCCTGTGTAAAACTCGCCAACATAATGAACAACAGAAATTTCATGAACATTATATTTGATTTTGGCATTTGCAACAATCTTTTCAATTTCCTTTAATGTTTTATCAATATCAGGAGTTGATAAAATTAACTTTTCCAAATGCATGTTTTCATCTTTTCCACGAACCATTCCTTCAAAAGTAAAAATGGCTCCGGAATAGTCAATTTTGCTGCTTTTTTTCAAACCAGCGATTAAATCAGCTGTTGTAACTTTATCTTCTTTTGCCTTTATAACCTTTACTACCATTCAAAATCACCTACCATAGCTAAAATAAATAATTTAGCATAAACCATATGCTTCATAATATTTTCAATTTTTAATTTGGATATCCAAAAATATCACAATAGTTATATTTTAAAACTTCCAATATATAAATATAACAATAGTTAACTTTTAAGTGAAAATGAGAAACATAAGTCAACTTAAAATCGAAGGATTTGACGTTAATCAAGGTGAGATTATGGCAAAAGATTATCATGTAATTGAAGCTTTAGGAAAAACAGAAGTAGTTATAGAAAACGGAGAAGTGACCTCAGTCGGAGAACCTCTTGTTGATTACTGTCCTATTTTTCATAGAATTGATGGCGCTGAGCATTTAACAAAAGAGTTCATAAAATGGAACATGGAAAAAAGAATCCGAGAATTCGGAATGTGTACACCTCAAAGAGTAGTGAGAATGAAAGATTTCATGAGTTTCGGAATATCTGAGATTTTAAAAACAAATATCGAATTGGGGTTAATCGATTGTGTTGTAGGCGTATGCGAAGGTGTCGGAACATTACTGATGACCGATCCTGAAATCATTCAGGGAGTTGGCGGGCGAGTATCAGCACTCATAAGCACCACACCAATACCTGAAGTCATTGAGCAAGTAGGAATTGAAAATGTGGTTAATCCAGAAACTGCTGATTTAAATCCAATTAAAGGATTGGAAATGGCAATTGAAAGAGGCTATAAGAATATTGCCATTACAATTTTACCATCCAAATCAATTGAAGAAATCAGCCAATACCCTTTGCCCGATGGCATAAATACATACATGTTTGTAGCGCATACAACAAATGCCAGCTTAAAAGAAGTGGAAACAGCATTCAAATACTGTGAAGTCATTACTGCATGCTCATCAAAAAATGTTAGAGATTGCGCTGAAAAAGAAAAATCCTACTATTCAGGATCCAAGGTTCCAATTATTGCAATTACTGAAAAAGGAAGGGAATTCTTAGATAATAGGCTTGAAAAAATAGGTAAACCACTGACAACCAATGATTATCCAATGAATAAAGAGGAACATTCAAAACCATTAGTATAGAAAAAAATGAAAGAATAATTAATTGAATAATTTCTCTTTAATTTTTCAAAAATGAGATTTTTGATTAACAAGAAAATAAAAACTATTTTCGTTTATCCCCCATATATTATTTGAACTAATTGGATTTCATCCCCATCTTCAATTACGCTTTCTTCGATTGCTAACTCTCCGTTTTGCTTTGCAACAATTGTTTGAGCAGATAACTCCATATCATCCAATAAGTTTTGAATAGTATAATTGTCTTTTAAATCTCGTTTTTCATCAATATCCTTAAATTTTAAATTAAAACTCACCATATCACCTTAAATATTTTTATTAACAATTTTTGCCACTTTTTTTGCTATTGCAACTATAGTCAGTATCGGAGGCCGTCCAGGAGCTTCAGGAATAACGCTTGCATCGCAAACATACAATCCTTTTATTTCGGTTTCGAAATTTTTATCGACGACTTCACCCACGGCAGCAGTTCCTCCAGGATGTGCTCCTTTAAGTGAAGTTGCAACAATTGAATCCTTCGGCACACCTAATTTCAATAGAATCTTAATTGCCTTATCGTAGCCTTCCTTTATTAAATCAACATCAACTTTCGTTAATGTCTTTTCAATGTTTCCCCCCTTGTCAATGGTTCCAATGCATGTATCTGCAAACTTAAGCATCAACCCAATGACATCCTTATCAGTTGCATCAATGCCTTTCTTCTCCATAAGAGGAAGCAACTGCATGGAATAGTGAGGGGATAAAAAGTAAGGTCCGAATTCAGCCTTAACGCCCATCATCAATTCATTTTTCAGATTTGCATCTTTCAGATAACCTCCGATTGTTGTAAAGATGTCAAAAAATATCTGGTCACCAACATTTTTGATTCCTGAATTTTTTAATATTATTGGAGTATTCAAGGCACCTGCACTTATGATTACTTTTTTTGCTTTGAAAATATGCTTTTCATTGTTTTTATCGATTCCAACAACCCCAATTACCTCATTTTTCTCATGTAATATCTCAAATACGTTGAAATCGCAGATTAATTCGGCACCATAATCCAAAGCTTCATTGACAAAGTAAGTTCCATCCCATTTAGCATCAAACACACACCCGTTAACGCATCTGCCGCATAACGTACACTTTTCAAAATTTATGAATTTAGGCATTGGCTCAACAATATAACCTAATTCCTGGCCGGCCTTGACAATTAGTTGTGTTGAATGTCCCCATAGCTTTTTCGGGAAATATCTGACATTTAATTCACCACTAGCTTCCAGAAGCTCTTCAAATATATCCAGATTCTTATCTTCAAATTGCTGCATTATTGAGTTTGAATAGCATCCGCTGCATGAAAAGCAAGCATTGCCGATTGATGATGTTGTTGTCCCACCAATTTCTTCAATGTTTGTCAGTTCCAGCGGCAGGGTTAAAAATTCATAATTTCTTTTATCTTCAAAAGACAAGTTATTGTTTAAATGAATCTTCTTGGTTTTCATGTGTTTTACATAACTGCCCTCTTTTTGTTTTCTTCCCTTTTCTAGAATTAGAACCTTCCTTCCATTTAAACTTAAATCCTTTGCTACCGTTGATCCGGCAGCACCTGTTCCAATAACAATTACCTCATGAATACTTATTCCTCCAAAATATTAACAATTGTTATATTATTTTTTTATGATTTAAATTTTTCTATATATGAGCAAATTAATTTAAAAAAAGAGTTTGAATTCGTTTAAAAAAATTATTAGAAAAATAAGTACCTAAACAACTTCCTTTGAGAAAAATTAAAAACATTTATATACTTTAATTACACTATTTGTATTATGGGAAAAAAATAACTATTGTTATATTTATTATATTTTTCCTAGCTCGGGTAGATAAAAAAGAATTGATTGATAAAACCTAAATTAAAAAACCGTTTTATTGTCTCCAAAGAATCAAACACAAAATGAGTTTTAAACACAACTTTTAAAATCACGAATCCTAAAAAAACTCATTTAAACCAAGAGCGCCTAAAAAAGGTGCTCTTAACATATATTAATAATTAGTTAAAACACGTGGTAGAATGGATTTGGAAGATAAAATCAATATTGTGAAAAATATCTTAAAAAATAAAAAAGTAGCTATCGGATTTTCAGGCGGTGCCGACTCAACTTTAATAGCCTACTTATCTTCAAAAGTTGCAAAGGATACCCTGGCAATTACAATAGATAATCATCTGCTGCCAACAGGTTTTGTAGAAAATACAAACCATATTGCAGAAAGATTTGGAATCAAACATGAAATATATAACATAAACTTCTATGAAAATGAATATTTCATGTCAAATGACCCCCGCAGATGCTATACCTGTAGAAATTTAATGTATTCTACAATCGAGAAAATAGCTCATGAAAAGGGTTTTGATTTCATTTGCGATGGGAATAATATCAGCGATTTGGTAATCGACAGGCCGGGAATATTAGTAACCTATAAAAAGAAGTTTAAAACACCGTTCATTGATGCCAAATTAACTTCAAAAGAAATTCACGAATATTTAAATAAGAATAATATTCCCTATTCAAGGTCAACCACTTGTCTTGCAACAAGAATACCTACAAATACTCCAACCACAAAAGAAAAGATTTCAAGAATCAGTGCCTGTGAGGACTATATCCTGGCAAACACCGATTGTGAAATTGTTAAAGTTAGGGATTTTGGAAAATTTGGTATATGTGAAGTGGATAACTTGAATGAAATATTGCAAGAGGATAAATTTAAAGAGATTAACAATGAATTAAAAAGGCAAGGATATGAAAAAGTTGCATTAAATTTATCGCAAATCGATGATGATGAATACGTCAGTATTGAGTTCAGCGAAGGTTCATTTTCATATCAGTTGCCATTCACAATAAATTTGGAAAATAGTGAAAAACTACTCAAAAGCGAAATCATTTCCAAAAGCGATGATGTAATCAAAACAGAAAAAATTACAATTCATGAAAACGGATTGATTAGAGGAAATGACTTTGAAAATTATGAAAATGCATTATATGCATTCATGGAAATATTATCAAAATTAAGAAGAAATATTTAGGTGATAAAAATGCCAACAAGATACATAGGTGATGGATATTGGGAAATTGCATCCCGTCAAATGAGTATAGTAACAAGAAGCGAGCAAGAAAGATTTAAAGATGCCAAAATCACAGTTATAGGCTGTGGAGGAATCGGTGGTGAAACCATTGAAATGCTTGCAAGGATGGGTATTGGAGAACTTGTTCTGGTCGATAAAGATGCATTTGACCTTTCAAACTTAAACAGACAAACTTTAGCATCAATAAGCGATTTGGGGCTTGATAAAAGCGCAGTTGCAAAAGAAAAAGTAAGATTAATAAACCCTTATGTTAATGTCACTACTTTCAATGAACATGTTGATCAGACAAATATAGACAAGGTAATCGGCGACTCCAATATCGTTATCGACGCACTTGACAATGTTTTAACAAGAGTAATCGTTTCAAGAGCTGCAAAAGAAAAAGGAATTCCATATATTCACGGAGCGATACATGGAACATTGGGCCAAATTACAGTATTCCTGCCGAATAGCGAAAAAACATACGAAGAGATGTTTAACCTTCCATCATTGGGTAAAGATTTGACAGAAGAAACAATTGAAGCTTTAAAAGGAGTTACCTCAGGAGTCCCACCAGTTATCGGACCTACTCCAAACTTGATTGGATGTCTTGAAGCTTTTGAAGCTTATAAAATAATAACTGGAGTCGGCAAAGTAACCGTTGCTCCAAAAATATTAACATTTGATTTATTGGATTTAAGTTCATTTTCATTAGATGAACTTTAAATCATCTATTTTCTAAATTAATCCGTTCAGGAGATGTATAAACAGTAAATCTGTTATCCCGAACAAAACCAACCATAGTAATGTTGCCTGCATTTGCTACATCAATACCTGAAGATGCTGGTGCGGCATTCGAAATAATTATCGGAATACCAACCCTAATTACTTTAATTAGCATATCTGCAGGCATTCTCCCACTATACGAAATGTAACACTTGCTAAAATCATAACCTTCTTTGGCAGCGGCCCCAATTACTTTATCAACAGCAACATGGCGACTGACGTCCTCACGAATGATAATCTTATCTTCATATTTCAATTGAGCAACATGAACTCCAGCTGTCTTTTGCCATATTTTAGCTTCATCAGTCAAATGCTGAATATCCTTAATAATTTGAGTTGCATCAATTTTTAAATCAGAGGTATTGGGCTCAATTGTTTTTAATTCCGATCTGATTCCACCAGCATTATCTGAGTTAACGCCCTGATATTCAAGCAATCTACACACACAAGCATGTTCACAATTGCCCTTTCTCTCCTGGACAATACCTTCCTGTTCCAAATCCTCTTCTGGATCATGGCTAAGTTTTGTAGACACTAGTACATTGGTTCCATCCAGTTCAATGGAGTTAATATCCGAATAATCCTTAATCAAACCTTCACCCAGACAATATCCGACTGCAAAGTCCTTCAAATCCTTAGGATATGTTGAAAATTTACGTGGAGGCAGATAATCGATGAACAAATAAGTATATTCATCATCCACACTATTTTCTTTAATTATCTCATAATTTCCATCTTCCCATCGAATAACATCAGTTTGTCTTATGAAATCCATTAAAACATCTCCAATATCTCTATTTGCCGACCAATGCAATGTTTGAATATTTTTTTAACTCATCACCATCATTTTGATTAGCATTTTTTATGCTGGCTATACTTGTTTGTTTATTGTTTTTTGATAATTCAACATGAGTGTTGATGTATCCATTTTCCTTAATTAACTTTAAAAGTCTTTTACCGTATGTTAAATCAGGATTTGCAATGCGGTTAAGCATTAAACTTAAAGTGCTTGTCGCATCAATTCCTAAAACTTCACACATCCCATACATCTCGTTGATGATATCGGAAGCCCAACTTTTAAGAGTCACTTTTTGTCCATCCCTAAGCAACCTCATTGATTCAACATAAGCGGATTCGGCTGTTGCTTCCTCATTGAATTTGGCTTCTTTTTGCCAATCCTTATAATCGGATTCATCTTTAATGAACATATATATCAAAAACAAATGCAGGAATTTCATGTCATGTCTTACAAGACCGCATTTATAAAATGGATTAATATCCAATGTCCTTATCTCAATATATTCAATTCCATCTTCTTCAAGAGAATTCAACAGTTCTTTGGGATTTTTTGGCTTTAATCTAATCTGAGTGTACAATTCTTTGGCTTCAGATAAATCGCCATCATCAATGAATTTATTTATGTCGCTTGCAAACTCCTGAACAGAATCATAAGAAGGATATAGCTCCTTTAGGTTTTTATATCCGCATGAAGCATTTCTAAATGAAGGTCCTCTTGTTGAGTAGAAACTTCCGTAATCGTCCTTTTCATCCATTAAATGAATGCAATCATTAGAAAAAGTCTTGTGAGAACCAATTGAACATCCGGTCAAATATATTATTAACCAGCAATATCTTAAATAATTTCTAGCTATTTTTAAATAAACATTGTTTTTAAACTCTTTAAAAGTTAAATCTGAACTTTCCATATCATACAATCTGTTTAGAAAATCATCTGAAAATGAAAAATTAAAGTGAACACCTGAAATCATTTGCTTTTTGACACCATATTTTTTTGCTAAATCTTCACGGTATTTTTGAGATGACTGTCCGTCTTCAGAATATTTTGCAATTGGAATTTGATCCCAATACGGCAAAATACATGGAATGGACTGAAACCAAAGATATTCATCATCAGGCAATGATGCATTCACGATATCAGACAGCAACGCAAAATTGTCAAATGCCTTGTCAATTGAATCAAATGTTGGAGTTATTATTTCAATTTGGCTTTCTGAAAAATCAGTTGTTACAACAGGATTTGTTAGTTTATCACCAAATACTTCAGGATGAGGGGTCAATGATAATTTTCCACCCTCTTTTGCTCTTAAACTCTCCCATTCTATTCCAAATGAACCAGACAATATCTCATCTGAAGATAATTTTGATACATTTAATAAATTCATTTCTCCTCCACAAGATTATGATTAGTATAGTTCCCCATAATCCTTAATTATTTTTTCCAATTTCACTCCATTATGCATTGATGTAATTATGTCCTTTCCGGGATTGCTATGTTGTTTAATACGTTCATACAAGGGATTTAAGAAAATTTCTTCACCGATTCCCCTTTCTTTAAGTCCGATGTTTGCCAAGTCTACAACGTTCCTGGACAGTTTACATAAATCATTTTTATCAATAAAAGCAGGCAGTTCATCCTGTATCAGCAGCTTCCTAAGTTCTCCTGCTGTATATCCCTTATGATATATGACGTTATCATTATCAATCAGCTCTTCAAGTTCATCCAGCTTTTCTTTGAGACCTAAATGAAATGCTGCAACAGACATGGAATCCCTAATCGGTTGAGTGCATACACTTCTAAACTC
>NZ_CAMVTE010000051.1 GCF_947170395.1 uncultured Methanobrevibacter sp.
TCATCAAAGGTTTAAGAGTAACCGATGAAGAGACCATGGAAATCATTGAAATGGTTCTGGTCGGTAAAATTTCAACTGAAATAGTCTCAGAACTCATCAAACATGACGGTCAGGCAATCAGTTTGTCAGGAAAGGATTCAAGTTTGATATTTGCACATAAAAAGCCGGTAAGTAAGATTGATGAGGAAATCGTTGATTTGGGTCTTGTCGGTGAAGTTGACTGCATAAACACTGATTTGCTTGAAATGTTTGTGGAAAACGATTATATTCCGGTCATATCCCCTGTAGGTATTGCAAAGGATGGGACCAGTTTGAATTTGAATGCCGATACTGCTGCAGGTGAGGTCGCAAGTGCGATGGGAGCGGAAAAATTAATAATATTAACTGATGTTCCTGGTGTATTAAGAGATCCTAATGATCCGGATTCCCTAATTCAAAAAATCAGAATCGATGAGGTTCCCGGTTTGATTGAAGAGGGAGTCATTTCTGGTGGAATGATTCCAAAAATCGAAACCTGTGTTAAGGCTATTGAAAATGGTGTTGAATCCTGTCACATTATTGATGGGCGTAAAAAACACTCCTTGCTTTTGGAAGTCTTTACTACTGAAGGTATTGGAACTATGATTTTTAAATAATCATAGTTATTCTTTTTTTACTATTTTTTAAACATTTTTCTAAGTTCTCTTCTAAGTAATTTCCAGCCGTTTACCCTTGGAAGTTCATCAAGTGCAAATATTTTTCGGGGAACCTTATATCTGGATAAGTTTTTACGCGCATATTCAATTAATCCTTCTTCATCAGATTCATTTTCCCAAACGACTGCTGCCACGGGTATTTCTCCTCTGTGGCAGTCATTGATGCTGAAAATTGCTATTTCTTTAACTTCACTATATTTGATTAATACTTCTTCCACTTCTGTTGGATAGATTTTCCATCCGCTCATAACAATCATGTCTTTCTTACGGTCGGTAATGAACAAACGGTTATCTTCATCGAGATATCCAATATCTCCGGTTAAAAACCATCCATCATCCAAAAATGATGCTTTGGTTTTTTCTTCATTTCCCCAGTAACCTTTTGCAATTGCAGGTCCTCTCAAGGCGATTTCTCCCTGTTCATATTTGTCAAGAACGATTGTTGAGTCGATTTCGTCAACGATTTTAACTTCTGAAAAACAGACGGGATGGCCAACACTTTCAAATCTGTCGGCTTCACGATAATCTTCAGGTCTGATTACGGTTCCTGTTCCTATTACAATTGTTTCTGATAGTCCGTATGCGTTGATGATTGGAATTCCATATGTTTCGTGGAAATCTTTCCAGATTTTTTTGTGGAGAGGCCCTCCTCCTGAGATTATTTCGCGAACGGTTTTTAACTGTTCCCTTTTATCAATTGTGGTTAATGAGTGTATTACTGGTGGCATTCCAGTTAATACAGTTACCTTTTCACTTTCACACAATGACAGGTATTCGTCCAAATCGAACTGTTCGATTAGAATATAATAGGCTGCAGCTCTTAGTGCAGCAATTGACCATGAAAGGCCGACATGAGCCATTGGATATATTCCAAGATATATGTCATCTTGTTTCAGGGTCAGTACATCGCATTCATTGTGGATTGCAGTAAAGTAATTTCCATGAGTCAGCATTGCACCTTTTGGTTTGCCTGTAGTTCCTGAAGTGTATTGGAGTTGGCACAAATCATCCCAATCAGTGTTTTCCGCTGGCAAAACCTCTTTTGTTTTGTAGTTTGAAATGTCTGTGGGGATGTATGTTTCAATGTCAATGATGCCTTTTGCATCGCTGTCGGTAATCATTAGTTCGGCTTTTGAATCGCTGATGATGTATTCAAGTTCGGCTGCTGTAAAAATTCTATTTGCAGGAATTGCTATTGCCCCTATTCTCCAGATTGCAAAAAGTGAAAATAAGTATTCTTCGGAATTGTTTAAATATATCAGAACTCTGTCTCCTTTATCAATTCCAAAATCTTTAATCTGGCGACCGATTTCGGAAACGATTGATAGAATTTCTCCTGAATTATATTTGTTTCCAGTTGTCGGGTTGTATAATACATCTTTGTCTAAACGTTTTGAATTGGCATCTAAAAAAGTGGTAATATTCAACATTAGATTAACTCCTTAACAATAGCTTTTGTAACATCCATGGTGCTTGAGTTTCCTCCAAGGTCGGGAGTCCTTATCTTACATTCTGCAATTACCTTTTCCACGGCATTTTTAATGTCATTTGCACTTTCCCATTCTCCCAAATAGTCAAGCATCATTGAAGCGGAAAGTATCATGGAGCATGGATTTGCAATGTTTTTTCCTGCAATGTCCGGAGCTGATCCATGCACGGGTTCAAATAAGCCGTTGTGGTCTCCGATATTTCCTGATGGTGCAAGGCCAAGACCTCCAACCAATCCAGCACTTTCATCGGACAATATATCTCCAAATAGGTTGCTTGATACTATAACGTCAAAGTTTTGAGGTTGTGTAATCAGATACATTGCCATAGCATCCACATAGTAATCCTCTGTTCTTATTTGAGGGTATTGTTTGGAAATGTTGTAAAAGCTTTCCTTAAAAACACCGTCTGTCTTTTTCAATACGTTGCTTTTGTGAACACAGGTGACTTTGTCCTGTCCTCTTTTAATGCATAGGTTAAATGCTGCCTTTGCAATTCTCTCTGAAGCCTTTTTGGTAATGATTCTCTCTGCAATCATCTTGTCTTCATCACCGTATTCCACCTGGGAGTACAGACCTTCGGTGTTTTCTCTCACGATTACGAAGTCAATGTCGTCTCTAAGGCATTTCACGCCTTTATATGATTTAATTGGTCTGATGTTTGCATAAACATTAAGTTCCTTTCTCAGGTTTATGATTGGACTAGGTTGACCTGGTGTTGAGGTTGATGCTCCAAACAGCACTGCATCACTTTTATTGGCTATTTTTAAAGTCTCTTGGGGCAGCGTTGTTCCGTTTTTGTTGAAACATTCAAAACCTGCTTCTCCATACTCGAAACTGAAGTTCAGGTCCAGTTTGTCGAGCATATACTCGCAACATTCCATTACTTCATTACCTATTCCATCTCCACTGATTATCGCAATATTATACATCATGTTACCTTTAATACAATTTTTTGTACTATTAATAATATTGATGTTATTCTATTTAAGTTAGATTAAATTTTGTTCGTATACTATCGAAATATATTTATATCTCAATGAATATAATAATAAGTAACTACAAAAATAAGGTTAGATTTTCCTTGTTGAATCGGAGAGGGATTAAAATGGAAAGAAGTATCGATGAATTAATTGAGTTATTAAATGATAAAGATGACTTCGTTGTTGAAGATGTTATTGGTGAATTGGAATTAAGAAAAGATGAATCCTTGGATGCATTGATTGACGCATTATCCAGCAGAAAGAAAAATATCAGAATGCATGCAGCAACATTGCTTGGTGCATTCAATGATCCAAAAGCAATTCCTGCTTTGATTGCAACATTAAAAGACAACAACAAATTGGTAAGAAGGGAAGCTTCTACAGCTTTAAGCCGTATGGGTGAACCTGCTGTTGATCCTTTAATTGAAACTTTAGCTGATGAGGATTGGAGAGTTAGAGGAGCAGCCGCATGGGCGCTTGGAAACTTGGGTGATGAAAAAGCTATTCCTGCACTTGAAGAATTGCTTGATGATGAAAGCGGTTTTGTAAAACAAGGTGCACAAAGCGCAATAGCTTCCATTAAGAAATAATTTTATTTCTTACTTTTTTTTATTTTTAACCATTTTTTATCTGATTAAGTTGTTTTCTATAAAATCTAATCATTTACTATTTTTCATATCATATGTCTAAAAAATAAAATTTAAGTATAATTAATTAAAGAGTACATATGATGAGTACAATTATAGAATTTAAAAATGTGGTAAAGGAATACAAATCAGGAAATCACATATTAAAAGCTATGGACGACGTAAATTTTTCAATTGATGAAGGAGAATTTGTTGTAATTCTCGGACCGTCCGGAGCTGGTAAATCAACACTATTGAACCTTTTGGGAGGTTTGGATTCTGTCACTTCAGGTCAGATTATTGTAAACAATCAAAATGTTGAAAGTTTTGACGATAATCAGCTGACTGAATATAGGGCTAAAAATGTTGGTTTCATATTTCAGTTCTACAACCTTATTCCAAATTTGACTGCACTGGAAAATGTCGAGTTGATGAAGGATATTGTGGATGTGGACATTGATGGACTTGAAGTTTTGGATTCAGTTGGACTGAAAGGTCATGCAAATCAGTTTCCTGCACAATTATCCGGTGGGGAACAACAAAGGGTGTCAATAGCAAGGGCTGTAGCCAAAAAACCTACAATGCTTTTATGTGATGAACCGACAGGAGCACTTGATTCGAAAACAGGTGTGCTAATTTTAAATCTGCTCCAAGACATGAGCAATAACCAGAATACCACTGTCGTAATTGTAACTCACAATTCAATACTTGCGGAAGCGGCCGATAAAGTTATTAGAATTAAAAACGGTCAAATTGAGGATATTGTTGTTAATGAAAATCCAAAGAAGGTTGTGGATTTAGAATGGTGATTGTGTGCTATGTAAAAAGATGTTAAGAGACATCAAAAAGCATAAAACACAATTCATATCTATTTTTTTAATGGCTTTTTTGGGAGTTTTTGTTTTTACGGGTGTCGGTGGAGAGGCGCTTGGTCTTGAAGCCAATGTTAATCAATTTTATGAAGATACAAATCTTGCAGACGGTTGGATTTATTCTCCATACCTGAATGATTTGTTCGTGGAACAGGTGTATTTGCTTGGTGCAACTACACAAATGGAGCGGCAGGTTGTAGTGGATTCGGAAGCGGTCATTAAAAATGAACCCGATGTTACGTTGCATTTTGTAGAAAACAACACGATTTCGAAGTTTTATTTGGTGGAAGGCGAACCGTTGGACATTAATGATTCCAATGGTGTATGGTTGGATAAAAGTTTTGCGGATGCCAATGGCTTCAAGGTTGGCGACAACATTTCCTTTGAATTTGAAGGTTATAAAATCAATAAGGTAATAAGGGGCGTAGGTTACTCTCCGGAGTACGTTTATCATGCATCGACATATTCAGTATTACCTGATTTTAAAAAGATTGGTTTTGCATATCTGTCTTATGAGGCATTTCCAAGCGATACAGTGCCATATAATGTTTTAAATGTCAAATTTAAGGGAAGTCCAGACACTTTCAATGAGATACTGGATTATCGTTTGGATGGTTATTATATCACATTTCTTGAAAGATCCCAACATTCAAGCGTTAGTCTATTTTCAGACCAAATCAGTCTGCATAAAATGATGGCTGATGTTTTCCCGATGGTATTTATTGCAGTTTCAATGTTAATTCTTTTAACAACAATGACAAGGATTATCACTCATCAAAGAAATCAAATAGGTATTTTAAAAGCTAACGGATTTAAAAATAGCACTATAATCTGGCATTATTTATCGTATGGTTTCTGGTTGGTTTTAATCGGGTCTGTTTTGGGTTTGATTTTGGGGCCGATGATTTTGCCTAAGTTCATTTATTCAATAATGGATTCAATGTTTATATTGCCTTCATGGAATTATGCTTGGAGTATGAATTTTATTTATATGGCTGTTTTAATGGTTTTAATGTCAGTGGTTGTTTCATATTTTTCGGTTAAAGTTATTTCAGATGAAAAACCGTCACAGTCCATTAAACCAAGAGCGCCGAAGGTTTCCTCAACAGGAATCATAGAACGATTGAAAATTTGGCGTAAATTATCCTTTAATGTACGTTGGAATTATCGTGATGCCAAAAGAAATAAATTCCGTGCATTGATGACAATAATTGGGGTATTGGGTTGTGTTGCACTTTTAACATGTGCTTTCGGACTTCATGATTCAGTTAATGATTTGATGGTATGGGAATTTAATAAAACTTCTCATTATGAAACGGAAATGATTATAGATGATGGAGCCAGCCAATCTTCAATCGATGAAGTGGCAAGTGATGTTAATGGTGATGAGATTATGAAAGATGTCATTGAAATAGAATCAAACTCAACTAAAAAGGCGGGCAATCTTTTAGTTTTAGATGGTACTGATTTGGTAACTCCAACCGACTCTGATATGAATGAAATTAAAATAAAAGATGATGAAATTTCCATATCTCAGAAAATGGCAGACATGTTGGATGTTAAAGTTGGAGACACTATAAAATGGCATATGATGGATTCAAATAAATGGATTGAATCAAAAATAGATAGGATTCATGCAGATCCTAATTCTCAGGGTCTTATCATGTCTAAGGAAAAATTGCAGGATCTTGATTTAAATTATACACCGACAACTATTGTGACAAACGAACCTGTTGATAAGAATTATTCTGCTATTAAGTCATTCAGTTCAATGGAATATCGGATGGAGGGGTGGCAGAATATGATATTGGCTGCATGGGTGTTGATATATGTTTTGATTATATTTGCATCTTTTTTGTCTGTTGTTGTACTTTATAATTTGGGATTATTGTCATTTATTGAAATTGAAAGGGAAATTGCAACCCTGAAGGTTTTAGGATTTAAAACGGATACTCTGCGAAGGTTACTGTTAACCCAAAACTTATGGTTTTCAACAATTGGATTTGTATTGGGCATTCCTTTAGGTTATTATATCCTAAAGACAATGTGGGCATCAGCAGGTGATTCATATTATGTTGTGCCTAAAATATCTCTTACAAACTTTTTGCTCACAGCAATTATAACATTTTCTTTATCGATAATTGTAAATTTAATGTTTTCACGTAAAATTAAAAAGTTGGACATGGTTGAATCACTTAAAAATGGGGAATAATTTTTACAAATTTTTGAGTTAATAAGGGTATCTATATATAATTTAATTAACATAAAATTAATCATTAAATTTATAATAATAACTCATTAAGGTTATTAATATTTATTAATGTTAATAATTGGATGATTTATTGGACATATATCTAAAGGATTTCTATAAAATTATTTGAGTGGACAAAATATTATAAATTTTTTAACATAGGAATTGGAGGTAATAATATTATAAAAATTAATAAAATCCTGTTATTAATTTCAATAATATTTGTTTCATTAATTGCTATAAGTGCAGTAAGTGCTGCTGATTTGGCTGATACTATTGCTGTTTCCGATGTTGATGATTCGGATGTTATTTCTGTTGATGAGAATGTTGATTCAATAGGTGTTGATGATTCGGATGTTATTTCTGTTGATGAGAATGTTGATTCAATAGGTGTT
>NZ_CAMVTE010000052.1 GCF_947170395.1 uncultured Methanobrevibacter sp.
ATTACATGTATCTTTAAATTTTTTTAGAATCGATAATTTTAAATATTTTGCTCAATAAAGTAAATTTTGGGTCTTTTGAATCATAATTTAAACTCGGTAACATTTTTATCTCCAAATAAATATATGTTATCCGTTATATTTAAATATATTGATTTAAATTGACCCATTTTTAATTTAATTAATTTTTTGAAAACACCATACTAAAACAATGATAAATTAATTTAAATACACAAAAAATAAGAGTTTTATGCAGGTTTCTCACATGAAAAAATCTAGCACCCCATATTATATAGTATCATTCAATATAAATTACTTCATGAAAGTTACATTGAGTTTTGAAGATACTGCAAGCGGTGACGTTTCCATTATGGTTGACGCCCTAAGGGCCAGTTCTACCATAACATTGGCTTTAAATAAATTTAAAAGAATAATTCCCTGCTTTACTCCTGAAGAAGCATTTGATTTAAAAGAAACAATAGGAGGGGTTTTAGCTGGCGAACGTGGTGGAAAACAAATTGAAGGATTTGACATTGGAAACACACCATGCGGAATTAAGGCTTATGAAAGTTCACAGGATACGCTCATACTAACAACAAACAATGGAACAAGAATACTTGAAAACATGGAATCGAAAGTGTTGGTGGGTTCCATGGTCAATGCAAAGGCAGTTGCCCTAAAAAGCATCCAATTGGCTGAAAGCCATATTGATGTAGTTATGGCCGGAGTCAACGGAGAGTTTGCAATCGAGGACTTTCTGGCTTCAGGTGAAATACTATACTGGATTTGCCAAAATTTGGGTGATTATGAACTTAGCGAATACGCAAAGTCTGCAATTTTAGCAAGTAGAGACTACAAACTGGTAAAAGATGCATTTTTAACATCCCGAACTGCCAAAAGGCTAATTGAACTTGACTATGAGGAGGACGTCAGACTTTGCATGATGAAAAATATAAGTGAAAATGTGGCCATATATGACAAAAAGAATTAACTTTATATATTAGATTTCATAATATTATTAGTACAATTTTAAAGATGTGTTTTTTTGAAAAGAGAATGTTTAAAAATAATAGGTACTGCTCACGTTTCACAGGAAAGTGTAGACGAAGTAAAGGATGCCATTTACGAATATCAACCGGACGTTGTTGCAATCGAGCTTGACAGAGGCCGATACACAAGACTGAAAGAACAGATGATGGGTATTGAAAGAGATGACACCATATCAGTAACCAACATCATCAAAGAAAATAAGGTTGGATTATTCTTCACAAGTACCCTATTGAGTTACTTCCAGTCAAAAATTGGAGCTGACCTTGATGTTGCACCAGGTTCTGAAATGATTGGTGCAATTGAAGCCAGCGAAGATTTAGGAATACCAATCACACTCATTGACAGAGATGTAAACATAACCCTTCAAAGGGCATTAAACAAAATGGGATTTGTTGAAAAGGCAAAATTCATATTTAGTTTAATAGCTTCCGTTTTCGGATTTGATGATGAGGAAGAGATTGATGTTGAAGAGCTGAAAAATCCCGAAAACCTTGATGATTTGATGGACATGTTTAAGGATGAAGCTCCAAGCGTGCATGAAGTTTTGGTTCATGAAAGGGATGCATACCTTGCAGGAAGCATTTTAAGAATTCCTCAAGACCATGTGATTGCAGTTGTAGGTGCCGGTCACAAACCAGGTATTGAAAATTATCTTGACCATCCGGAAACATTGCCTAATCTAAGAGATTTGGAAATAATAAATGATAAGAAAGGCATCCCATGGGCAAAAATATTATTGGGCCTGATTCCATTACTGTTTGTTGTGATATTTTTTCTGGCATATTTTAGCGGGATAAACATTACAGGAAACATCTTTGAATTCATTATAATCAGTATGATTATGGGATTTATCGGATCAATCCTTTCCGGTTCCAAACTCATATCTGCTATTGTTGGAGGAATAGTTGCGCCACTGACAATCATTCACCCCCTGCTTGCTGCAGGATGGTTTTCAGGATTATGTGAAGCAAAATTCAGAAAAGTCAGAGAAAGCGACATTAAAAATCTTACAAAAATAGAAAGTTTTAGGGATTTATGGGAAAACAACATATTCAGAATACTCCTTGTAGTAATAGGAACCAATTTAGGAGTCAGCATTGCAACTTTAGTAATTTTACCATCCCAAGTATTCATACCATTATTCATGAAGATATTCGGTGGATAGAATACTTTTATATAATCATATCTATAATATTAATAATTACTATTAATTTTAAATGGAAAAATTATCATGTATCTCATATTTCGTTGTGACTGTGGAAGGGCATTATATGCCAAGGAAGGCGTTGCTACACGCAAATGTGTTTGTGGAAAAACATTGAAAGTTAAATCAAGACGTATTTTTCAAAAAGTAGCAACAAGAGAGGAAGCCTCACTTGCAGTACAGCAAATGCAGGATAAGATATATAAAAACACGGGCTTTATGAGGGCCAGTGATTTATAATTAGTTTTAATGGTTTGTCAAAAATGATTGGAACGATACTCAAAATAATTATTATATTAATTTTAATATTTATCAACGGATACTTATCTATGGCAGAACTTGCCGTTGTATCCGTTAGAAAATCGAAAATGCAAAAATATCTTGATGAAGGAAATAAAAAAGCTGAAATCGTAATGAAATTAGGTGAAGATCCTAACGAATTTTTATCAACCGTACAAATTGGAATTTCACTTACCACAGTTTTAACTGGTGCATTTGGTGGGGCCACACTAGCCGAACCTCTTGCAAAGGTAATTTCATTTATCCCTTATAGTGAACCTATAAGTTTAATTGTGGTTGTTATAATAAGTACATACCTCACACTGGTTATCGGTGAGATTGTACCGAAGGTCATTGCATTAAATGACCCTGAAAGAATATCCCTTCAAGTTGCAAGATATATGGAAATTCTATCAGTAGTTTCAAGACCTATCAGTTTCATCCTTGCAAAATCAAGTAGTTTCCTTTTATGGTTGATGCGAATTGACCGCAGAACAGATGATACTGTTACTGAAGAAGAAATCGAACTGATGATTAAGGAAGGAAGAGAAGACGGAACTATCGAACAAGAAGAAGAGGCTATCATCAAAAGGGTTTTCAAGCTCGACGATCAAAAAGTCGAAAGTATCATGACACCACGTAACGAAATCATATGGATTGACCTTGAAGATGACAGAGACATCAATAAAATCAAAATCATTGAAAGTAAAAGGTCAATATTTCCAATTGCCAGCGGAGAACTAGATGATTTCATAGGTGTCGTTCAGGCAAAGGACATTCTGGCCGTATTATTCAATAAAGAGGAATTTGACATTCATAAAATTGTCAAAGAACCATTGGTGGTTTCAGAACATCTCGAAACACTGGAACTTCTTAAGGAATTTAAGGAAAACCAGGAATATGTACATATGTCCCTTGTCGTTGACGAATTCGGTAGTGTTGAAGGTTTAATTACTTTAAACGATTTACTTGAAGGTATTGTTGGAGACATTCCAGGAATCGATGAGGAAGATGAGCCTAAAGCAACTCAAAGATTAGATGGAAGCTGGCTAATCGATGGAAGATATCCAATTGACAAATTTAAAGAACTATTTGATTTCAAAGATAAATTGCCTGATGAAGATGAGGACAATTATACCGCCCTTGCAGGATTTATCCTAAGCTTAAGCGGTACAATACCTGATGAAGAAGACAAATATGAATGTGGAAGATTTATCTTTGAAATAATTGATATTGATGGACACCAAATCGACAAAGTTCTTGTAACCGACTTGGGTCCAGAAGAACCAGTACTTACAGAAGAATAAAAATGGATGCGGGAATAATAATTCAAATTGTATTGCTACTTGTGGGATTCGTATTTTTAATAAAGGGATCCGACTTTTTCGTTGATGGAGCAAGTAGTATTGCAGCAATTCTTAAGATACCTACAATCATTGTTGGTTTGACAATTGTTGCATTCGGAACAAGTGCACCCGAAGCTGCAGTATCAATTACTTCATCAATTGCAGGCAACAATGCAATGGCTGTCAGTAACATTGTCGGAAGTAACCTCTTCAATATGCTGATGATAATTGGTATAGCCGCATTGATGAGTAATTTATTAATGGAAAAAAGTGTTTTAAATAAGGACTTACCTTTCCTTGTTGGAATTACCGTATTATGGGCAATATTTCTTGTAATAGGATGGGACATCTCAACCATTGAAGGAATCATCTTACTCGCACTCTTAGTGATTTATGTACTCTACCTTATTAGAGATGCCAAAAAGTCCAGTGATGCAAATTATGTTGAAAAGCCAAAATTGACAACACCTAAAAGCATAATATTCATTGTTGTTGGTCTTGCAGGAATCATACTCGGTGGAGATTTGGTGGTTGACAGTGCCTCAGCAATAGCAATCGCTCTTGGAATGAGTGAAACCCTTGTGGGTTTGACCATTGTTGCAATCGGTACATCATTACCTGAACTTGTAACCTCCATTACCGCTTTAAGAAAAGGTGAAAATCAATTGGTTATAGGTAATGTGGTTGGTTCCAACATATTTAACATATTATTCGTACTTGGGGCAAGTAGTGCAATAAGCCGAATACCTCTCGACTCAAGCATGTTAATAGATGTACTATTTATGGTGGCAGTAACAGTATTATGCTTCATATTTGGTAAGACCCAAGAAAAATATGATAAAAAAGAAGGTATTATATTAATAATACTATTCATTGCGTATATGACATTCGCAATCATGAGAAATTAAATCTTTTAACTCACAAGCCTTACAGATATTAGATGAAGTCGGCTCACCACAGACTTCACATTCGTTAAGGTTTGTGTTTATATCATTTTCAAAATTCAAAATCTGTTTGAATGACTCCATCACATTAACCTTGACACCAGGATACTTGTCTTCACTGACATTTAAAAACTCCTTGATTTTTGCCCTAAGAGACAAGTGTGAATATGGACACTCATCCAGATGAATGTCAATGTCATTTATTACAGCCCACATTCCAACTTCCTTTTCTGGAGTGTTCCACAACGGCTTTATTCTTGGAACCAATTTTGGATGGATAACATCAAGTTCAGGTCCGAATTTGGAGAATTTGATAGTATCTCCCCGTGCAAAGCTCATTAAAAATGACTGAATCTCATCATCCAAGTTATGTCCTGTTGCAATCTTAACCGCACCAAGTTCATAGGCAGTCTTGTTTAAAATGTTACGCCTAAACACACCACATGGGATGCATGCGCTTTTAAAATTAGAATAGATATCATCCAATGCAAAACCCTCTTCGGCCTTAAATGATTTTTGAACAAGTTCAATATCCAAATCCTTTGCATTTTTAATGGCAGAATCGATACCATGTTGCCTGTAGCCTTTAATGCCCTCATCAACACTTATGGCAACTAAATCAAAATCCCGGCATTTTTGATAATTTTTCAGTGCGTGCAATGTCAAGACGCTATCCTTACCGCCGGACAATGCCACAACTATCAATTCACCTTCCTTAATTAATTGATAATCATCAATCAGATTATTGATTCTTGTAAAAATCTTTTCATTGAATTCGTCTTTGTTTAATTTCACCATTACTAAATTAATTTATACAATAATAAATAAATAATTTTCTTAGGTGAAAATTATGATTACATGTGATTTTGCAATATTGCCAGTAGGTACAGAAACTACCGAATGTAAAGACTATGTAACCGCAGCCGTACAATCAATAAAGGATTCCGGTTTGAGTTACCAATTGACAGGAATGGGAACACAGATTGAAGCGGAAAATCTAACAGAATTGTATGCCGCCATAGCTAAAGCTCAAGAGGCAGTCTTTGACGTTGGTGTTGGCAGAGTTTATACAGTTATAAAAGTAGATGACAGAAGGGATCTGGAAAACAGAACTTTGGATGCAAAAGTGGATACGGTTGAAAAAATGTTAGAATGAGTTAGAATTTAATCTAATTCGTTAGAAGCAGTTTTTACAGCTTCAATAACTAAATCTAAATCTTCTTTTGTTAAACTAGGATGAACAGGCAGGGAAATCACATTGTCTGCTGCAATTTCTGCATTTGGACAATCCCCCTCAAATCCAAGAGATCTATAAATCAGTTGATTATATAGAGGAATAGGGTAATGTATTCCTGTTCCAACACCACAATCATTGATTATGTCAACCCAATTATCACGGTCGCCTTTTTCAACACGGATTGTGTATTGGTGATATACATGTTTTGAATCATAAGCACAATAAGGAGTTATCACTCCATCAACATCTTTCAAGCCTTCATTCAAGTATGCTGCATTTTCTATTCTTTTGTCATTGAATTCATCTATTTTATCCATTTGTGCGAGACCTATTGCTGCTGCGATATCAGTCATTCTAAAGTTGTATCCTATTGCATCATGGTGATATCTGACGCTTGCCCCGTGTGCACGGAATATTTTTGCTTGTTCTGCTAAATCCTCATCATCAGTGGTTATTATTCCACCTTCAGAAGTTGTCATGTTTTTGGTTGGGTAAAAACTGAAGCAAGCCATGTCCCCCATACTTCCAACCTTTTTACCTTTGTAGGTTGCACCATGAGCCTGTGCAGCATCTTCAATAACAATCAAACCGTATTTTTCAGCAAGTTCATTTATCCTATCCATGTCCGCTGATTGACCGTATAATTGAACAGGCAAAATAGCCTTGGTATCTTCAGTTATCAAATCCTCAATTGATTCAGGGTTTAATGTGTAAGTTTTTAAATCAATATCTGCAAATACTGGTTTTGCTCCGGTATAAACAATAGAATTCCCACTTGCAATGAATGTGAATGGAGTTGTAATTACCTCATCGCCTTCACCGATACCGCATGCAAGAAGTGCTGTATGCAATGCTGCAGTACCTGAGTTTACAGCAATACCGTATTCTGCCCCAACCCATTCAGCGAATTTCTGTTCAAATTCTTCAACTTTGGGTCCTTGAGCAATCATGCCGGACTTTAATACTTCAACTACATTTTCAATTTCTTCATCACCAATTAATGGTTTTGCAATAGGAACTTTAATATCTGACACATTTATCACCAAATAAATTATTATACTATAATATTTAAATCTAATAATATTTAAAATATTAGTTATTAAGGCTCTTTCAAAAACTTGTGTGATTTTTTTCTTTTTTGTTTTTAATGTTCCAAT
>NZ_CAMVTE010000053.1 GCF_947170395.1 uncultured Methanobrevibacter sp.
TGGAAATTAAACCAGTAAAAACTTTTGAAAATGGATTCATGAAACAAACATTTGCTTTTGGCGGAGAAGATGGAATGGATGCATTTGATGAAGACATCAAATATCGTGCAAGCATTCAAAATTACTTAATCGACACTGGAGATGAAGTGATTCTTGTTGACACAGGTATTCCTGAGGAAATGCCTGAACAGGAATTTGATGAAAGCCTGATGATTTATAATGGTGTAAAAATATCAGATTATTTAACTGCATTTGAAAAATTGGGATATGATGTTGATGATGTAACCAAAATCATTATCACCCATAAGCATCCTGACCATTCAGGTGAAATTGCAAAATTCCCAAATGCAAATGTATACCTTTCAAAAACCGAAGCTGAAGCATTGGAATTGGAAGGGGACAATATTGTTTCTGTTGAATTCAATGATACTTACAAAAACTTCCCAAAAGCTGAAAAAATCGCAGATAACATTTACATAATCGAAGCGATAGGACACACTTCAGGCAACAGTATAGTCATTGTTGAAAATGACGATTTGTATTACATGATTCATGGTGATGTTACATATACTGATGAAGCTCTGTATGCAAATAAGCTATCTGTTGTTTTTGAGGATATCGAAAAGGCAAGAGAAACAATGGACAATATACGTGAATTCATTAAGGATAATCCAACAGTATATCTGTCAACACACACTCCATTAGGTCCTGAAAACCTTGAAAACAAATATGTTACTGATTTGGAAAAACCTCCAAAAAGCATTTTTCCCGAATAAATGCTTTTTATTTTCTTTTTTTTTAAACTAGATGATGACTCATAATTTTTGTGTTTAAAATTTTTTCTTATTTTATTATCCTTTAATTTTATATATTGGGAAGTATAATCTATTATTAGAGTTAATCAACTTTTTAGTTGTGTTTTTTATAGTTTTGAGAGAGGATAAAATTGGCCAGCAATTATTAATTCCTTTGGACTTGAAAGATTTGATTCCAAAAGATCCTACTTGTTACTTTTTCCAAAATGTTGTTTATTAAATGGATTTTTCAAAAGTCGATACAAGTTATTGTTACAAAGCAAGTAAGCCTGCTTATTCTTGAGAAATCATCCAATCCGATCTAACTTTTTGTTCGTAAACTATGAAACAAATTAACTAAAAAGTAGTAGATAATTTAAATTGTGTTATGCCAACTCCAACATGAAGTTAGTCAAAAGGAACCAAAAGTTGCATAATCCTGATTCACCATTGCTGATTGGTGAGGTTAAAGATGGCGAAACTGTTAAGGAAGTTTCCGAACCAAGTTATATTGATACTCAACAAAAGATTAATTTAAATTGTTGAATTGATAAATTATATATTAAAGTAAGTCATGTTGTTCGTGATTTTGTTTAAAGTTCAATTAGTTTAATATTGGGGAGTTTCATTTGAATCATTATGAAGTTAAATTTTTATTAGATTTTGATAATTATGATTATTCAATAATTGAATACATTTTCAGCAATGTCAGAAATGCCCTAAATTGGCAGTTTGATGAAAATTTTAACGCAAATCTAATCGATGAGGATATTAATTACCAGGTTAGAGATGTTTCAAATTTGGAAATGGATGAAATTGATAAAATTATCGATTCATTTTTTAGATTCAACTTTGATTATATTATTAACGTTCCCCTTTACAAGTTTTTAGTTTTAAAAAACAATAAAGGATTAAAAATTTTAGCTAATATCAGTTCATTAATATTTGATTATTCCTCAATAAATGATTTTCATGCATTATTTGTTGATTTGAATAAATCATATCCAAAAAGGGATTTGGAAATTTATTATAGTGGTGTAAAAGACTATTTGGATTCCCCTAATTTCAAAAAGGATTCTCAGTATTGGACAAAACATATCACTAATTCAAGCAGTTACGTCAATTTTTATAATCTAAAAAATAATGCTTGTAATAGCCAAATAATCAATGTTGATAATGATTCTGTTTCTACATTCATTGAGAATCATGATTGCTCTTTATTTGATTTTTATGGATGTGCCTTCTCATTATATCTCTCACGCATAAATAGAATTGGTGGCAGTTTATTAAAAACCATCATTCCAGGTAAAAAAACCGATTCGGAAGTATTTGATAAAAGTACATTGCTGAAAATCGATGTCAATAATGATGATTCTTTCAGTGTTTTGTTAAATGGATTTCGTTCCGAGTTTGAAAACGCTTTGAATCATGCTGCAGTTGATGTTGAAAATTATTTGGATGAAAATGCATCCTTTTATTCAATTTATGATTTCAATGATTTTGATGAGAATATAAGAGTTTATGCTGGAGAATATTCTGCATTAACATTGAATATCTATGGAAATTCCTTGGAACTTGTTTATAATTCAGAATTGTTTTCAGATGTCTATGCGGAACATATGGCGAGAAATATTGAATGCCTAATTAATAATGTCTTAAGTTCACCTGATCAGGCAATAAGCAGTGTTGATATTCTTTCTGATGAAGAAAAAGCGTTGCTTTCTGATTATTGCAGCGGAAAAACCATTGAAGTTGAAAAGGACAAGCTGTTTTCTGAAGCATTTCGTGAACATGCACTCGCCAATCCTGATGCTATTGCAGTTGATGACGGAATCAATCAAGTTTCATATGGGGAGCTGGAAAAATCAAGCAATTCCATAGCTAACGATTTATATGAAAACCATAATATCGGACCTGGAAGCCGTGTAGCGTTAATGCTTCCTCGGGATTATCATTTTCCGGAATTGGTATTGGCATTGAATAAAATTGGTGCTGCTTATGTCCCGATTGATTTGTTATTCCCTGTTAATCGTATTGAACATATGTTAAATATCTCTGAAACAGAACATCTCATCACAAAGGGGACCATTGCAGAAAGTTTGGATTTGAATGTAAATATCATCTCCATTGAAGATTTAAATCGTAATAAAGATGTGGACGTGGAAATAATCAGTAAAATTGATGATTTATTTGCAATCCTATTTACTTCAGGTACAACTGGCATTCCAAAAGGCGTAATGTTTCACAATAGACAGTTCCCGTGGTTCTATGCTGCATATGGGGACATGTTCAACGTCTCCCCAGGGGATGTTATCGGATTATATGCCAGTTTCAGCTTTGTAGCATCATTCCTGATTAATGCTTCCATGTTCTGGGGAGGATGCATCAGGTTATTCAACGAAAATGAACAAAAGAATAGCTTATTATTAACTAAAGCTCTCAAGGAAACTCATATAAATAGTTTAATCTTACCGCCAACTTTGGGCATTCCTATTTTCGAAAATGAAGATTTGAAACTTGATTATTTAATTTTAGCAGGTGCAAAATTAAATGAATTAAGTGAAAAAGATAGGCACACCAAATTGGTTAATTTTTATGGTACAACAGAAGTTATCTTTGCAATCACCAAAATTTATGATTTAAATGATATTGAAGATGATCGAGTGCCTGTAGGCAGACCTATTGCAAATACATGGACTTACATTTTGGATGAAAATGGAAATCAGATGCCCATTGGAGTTCCTGGCGAAATATGCATTTCCAGTCCGGCCATCACTCAAGGATACTACAACAATCCCCAATCAACCTCGAAAGTTTATGTGGACAATCCATACTGTGACAGTGAGATTAATAAGAGAATGTATCGCACAGGAGACATTGGATTTTATAATTTTGATGGTGAAATCGAAATTATTGGACGTGAAGATGATCAATTATCGGTTAGGGGATTTCGTATTGAATCCGATGAAATTTTAACCATCATGAAGAGCTTTGAAGAGATTTCAAACATTTATCTGGATGTTGATAATGATAACCTAATAGCTTATTACACAACCATTGATGATTTGGATATCAATGAAGTTAAAGATGCCTTAAAAACTGAATTGCCTTATTATATGATTCCATCTGTTTTCATTGAATTGGAAAAGATTCCTTTAAATACTAATGGAAAAATCGATAAATCATCATTGAGAGTTGTTACAAACAATGAAAATATTGAAATAACTGATGAAGTTATTTCTTGTGTCGTTGATGCATTCAAAGAGGTTTTAAATCAAGATGTTGTTTTAATTGACGATGATTTTGTTTCATTGGGAGGAAATTCACTATCTGCAATGAAACTGCAGTTGTTGCTGAATGAAAGATTGGATGTCAGCTTATCTTCAAATGAATTGATAGGCCTTTCCACACCACAGGAAATTGCAAATCACATTAGATTTAATTTAAATGTCCGTTCAACAGTTGATGAGGAAAAATACACTTTTGATGAACATTGCCCGTTATCCGAATCTCAATTAAATGTTTATCTTGATGAAAGCGTCAATGACATGGGCACTGCATACAACAATCCATTTAAGATAGACTTCAAGGACAATTATTCTGCTGGTGAAATAAAAGATGCTTTAATAAAATTGTTTGAAGCGTTTCCAATTTTGAAAGCTCGCGTTTTAAATGATGGGGGAGTTTTATCGTTTGCTTTTGATGCTGAACCGGAAATTATTGAAGGGTCTTTAAATGACATGCACTCTTTTGTCAGAAAATTTGAATTTGAAAAATGCTTGTCCCGATTTTTAGTTGCAGATGATGGCACATCAATTATTATATGCGCTGATTTTCATCATTTGATTTTTGATGGCACATCACTGAATATCCTATTAAATAAATTAGCTTCTATTTTAGATAATGAAGATTCTGATTTTATTGATAAAGGAGCGTTAAGGCAAATCGCATTTGAAGAAATCATCGATTCCGATTATATGGATAATGCCCGTGAATTCTTTGATGATATGCTGGCAGATAATAATGAAGTATATGGCTTGTTACCATCTTTGAACGGTACTGATGAGGAATTTGAACTTATTGATACTTTTGATATGGATATGGAATATTTAAGTTCATTTTTACAAAATCATTCCATAACATATAACCAATTCTTCACAAGCGTTTTTGCATATGCATTATCAAGATTCACTGGTTCTGACAAAGTTCTCTTCAATATCATAGAGGACGGCAGAGGCCATATTGATTTATCAAAGTCTGTTGGAATGTTTGTTAAAACATTGCCTGTCCTGATGGACTGCAAAAATCAGGATATTAATTCATATCTCAAATATTCCTCTAATTTAATTAACTCCGTCATGAAGTATGATCTGTATCCATTCCGTATTTTAGCTAGTGATTATGATTTGAACTCAAATATCCTATTCCAATATTCACATAATCTTTTTAGCGACGTAATCAATAAAGAAAATTTGAAATATAGTGTTGATGAGTTGGAACATGACCTGAATGCGGATTTGTCTTTCTATATATTTAACAATGGTGAGAATAGGCTAACGATTAGAATTTTATACTCTTCAATATACTCTAAAAATTTCATTGAGCACTTTACCCAATCTTATAAGTTAATTTTAAATGAAATGATTAGAGTTGGCGAATTAAAGGAAATTGATTACATATCCAATAGTGATATTGAGCTTTTAGACAGTTATAATCAAACCAAACATAAACTGGCTTATGATGATATTTTGGATGCATTTAATGATAATTTATCTGAATATGGAGATAATGTGTTGGTGGGTTATGAGGACACTAGTTATACTCATGGGCAGGGTGCATTCATTGCAAATGAGGTTGCCAATAAATTATGTGAGAGGGGTGTTGTAAAACAGGATTATGTTGCATTATTTGTAAATCGCAGTGAATGGTTTTTGCTTGCAAGCATGGGTGTTTTATCAATGGGAGGAATTTATGTGCCTATTGATACAAGCTATCCCGATGAAAGAGTTATTTTCATGCTTGAAGACACTAAATCCAAAGCTGTCCTTGTTGACAGGAATACCGAACAGCACATGAAAAGCATCATTGCTAAGAATGATTTGGATATTGATGTACTTAATGTTTCAAACATCATTTCTGGAGACATTTCAGCTTCAAAGCATTTGAATAGTGTTGAAGTTGATGAAGAAGACATTGCTTGCGTTTTATATACTAGTGGTACTACTGGTGTTCCTAAAGGTGTTTTGGTTACTAGAAAGGCAATAAATAACTTTGTGTCATGGTATGTTGATGAAACCAACTTCATTTCCAGTGATGTTTATGGCATGCACTGTTCATATGTGTTTGATATACATACGGCCGCATTATATTCTCCGGTCTTTTCTGGAGGTTCATTGTATGTAGTTCCAGAAGACATCAGACTTGATTTGAAAGCATTGAATGATTATTTTGTTGAACATGGATGTACTCATACCTACATTACAAGCCAGGTAGGTAAGCTATTTGCTGAAAGCGGCATGGAAACCACAATCAAACTTTTATGTTTTGGTGGAATGAAGCTTGGTGAGTTGAATGCACCGGATTCCATCGGTCCATTTGAATCCTATGGTCCTTCAGAAAACCTGGCAATATCAACAAGCATATTCGCAAACAAACGTATGCATCACTCAAGCATAGGCAGATTCATAAGCAATGTAAAAGGATATGTATTGGATAAAGAGCTTCGCCGTGTGCCTTTAGGCGCAGTAGGAGAATTATATCTAGCAGGTAGCCAATTAACTCCAGGTTATCTAAATCGCAACGAAGAAAATGATAACGCATTCTTTGACAACCCATTTGATGATAAGAAAGGCTATGAACGCATTTATAAAACTGGAGATATGGTAAGATTCTTGCCGGATGGCACTTTGGGAATTGTTGGCCGTCGTGACGGCCAAGTTAAAGTAAGGGGAAACCGTGTGGAACTCACAGAGGTTGAATCATCAATAAGGAGCATGGAAAATGTTGAAGATGTCACAGTTCAGATAATTGAAAATAATGGAAATAATGAACTGGTTGCATATATTGTGTTATCTGAACGTTTTGAAGGTTCTGATTTGGTTGATTGCGTTCGTGAACATGTAATTAAACATAAACCCGAGTATATGGCTCCTTCATATGTGGTAAAATTAGATGAAATTCCTTTGAATGTCAATGGTAAAGTTGACAAACGTGCTTTACCTGATGTGGATCTCACTAGTTTACATGCGGATTATGTTGCTCCAACAACTGAAGATGAAAAAATTATCGTTGAAGCATTTGAA
>NZ_CAMVTE010000054.1 GCF_947170395.1 uncultured Methanobrevibacter sp.
TAGACGAAAGAGCAGACAGACCAAACATCGATGTAAGAACCTTTGGATCTGGAGCAAAAATGAACCCAGAACAAGTAGAAGACGTTGTTCCTAAAATAGACGCTTTCGAACCTGATTTCGCAATTTTCATTAGCCCAAACCCAGGAGCACCTGGACCAGCTAAAGCAAGAGAATTATTATCTGCAAAAGACATTCCTGCTATCATCATTGGTGACGCACCTGGTAAAGGTAAGAAAGATGAAATGGACGAACAAGGCCTCGGTTACATTATTGTAATGTCTGACCCAATGATTGGTGCAAAAAGAGAATGGTTAGACCCAACTGAAATGGCTATCTTCAACTCCGACATCTTAAAAGTATTAGCTGAAACCGGAGCATTAAGATTAGTCCAAAAAACCATTGACGATGTAATTGCACAAGCTGAAGCAGGTGAAATCGAATTACCTAAACTCATTATTACTGCTGAAAAAGCTGCAGAAGCTGGCGGATTTGCAAACCCATACGCAAAAGCAAAAGCTATCGCTGCATACGAAATGGCTGGATCAGTTGCTAACTTAGACATGAAAGGTTGTTTCATGACTAAAGGTTTCGAAAACTTCATCCCATTAGTAGCTGCTGCTCACGAAATTGCTGCATGCGCTGCTAAATTAGCACAAGAAGCAAGAGAAATCGAAAAAGCAAATGATACTGTTTTAAGAACCCCTCACATGAAAGAAGGTAACCCTGGTTCTAAAACAGACTTAATCTCAAAACCAGAATAAGTAGCATTTTGCTACTTTTATTTTTTCTTTTTTTTAAGACCAGAATGTAATATATTTCTTACAACATGAAAAATTAAAATCTCATTTTGAAAAAAAATTAAAAAAAGATAGCTAATTTAATAGCTATAAAACGCCTTTTGTGGATGGAATCCTGTCATGCTCTATTTTGACGGCTTCCTTCAGGGATTTTGCAAATGCCTTGAAAACGGCTTCGGCCTTGTGGTGGTCATTGGCACCCTCAGCGGTGCCGTAAACGTTTATCTTGGCGCTTGAAGCGAATGACTCGAAAAAGTGGATGACGATATCTGAAGTCATGTCCCCTATCTTTTCGTTTTTAAACTCAAGGTTCATGTTACAATAGCTGCGCCCGCCAATGTCAACTGCAACGGTTGCAACTGATTCGTCCATAGGAACAATCGCATGGGCCATCCTTTTTATTCCCCTCTTGTCGCCTATGGCCTGGCTGAAAGCCTCACCTAAAACAATTCCAATATCTTCAATGGTGTGGTGGTCATCTATTTCAATGTCACCTTTTGCCTGAATGTCCAAATCAATCATGCTGTGTTTGGAAAAGGACTCCAGCATATGATTGAAAAAGTTCACTCCGGTGGAGATGCTATAGTCTCCACTTCCGTCAAGATTCATTTTTATATCAATTTCAGTCTCTGAAGTTTTCCTTGAAACAATAGAATTTCTAGCCATAATCTAACCTGTATTTAAATTGATTTTACCTTCAAGCATTTAGCCATCTTCACCCGGACGTATAATTTTAATGCAGTTTACAGGGCATTCCATTGCACATAACGTACAAACATGACAATATCTTAAATCCAATATATGTGCAACGTCAGTAATCTTCCAAATTTTAGCAGCTTTTGGACAAATCTCCTCACAGTTACCGCACGCAGTACACTTATCCTCATCAACCAAAATTTGCAACATTGCCATACCCCTATAATTTTAAAGTAGCCACTGACATGGCCTTGAATCCAATATAGACTTCCTTGCCGATGTTGAGGTTCAGCTCTTTTTCAGCGGAAACCGTAATGTCAGAACATACTATGACACCGCCGACATTGATTTTGACACGGATGATTTCACCGATAAGCTTCATCTCCACAATCTTACCCTTGAGAATGTTACGGATACTTGATGTCTGCGGTTCCAGCATCAGAAAGATGTTGTCATAACTGATCAATGCCAGAATCCTATCTCCAATTTCATATTTCCTGTTTAAAGGAGCATTGATTTGGAAATCTTTCATTTTAATGGTCATTACACCCTTAACATCATTTATATCCACAATTTCTGCTTCGATTTCATTGACATCCTTGTGAAGTTCCATAATTGCGTTAATCTTTTTACATTCCTTTAGAATAGAATATCCTTCTTCGGTCAGAGTGGTTCCACCACCCCCACCTTTTCCTCCTTTTGTAGTACTAACAATTTTCACGTTGAGTGTTGATTCTATCTTTTCAATGTAGTTTAATGCTGTCCTATATGAAACGTCAATATATTTTGCAGCTTCGGTTAGAGAACCTGAATCCAGAATGGATTCGAGAAGCTGATATTTCTTGCTGTCCAAAAGGAAAGAATTGCCGTCCACATTGATTTTATATTCAACCCCTGCACTTACATCAGCCATATATATAATCCCCCAATTATATAATATGATAATTCTTTGTAGTTTATATTTAAATAAGTTTTCTATTTGTTAATTTCTAAATTCTATTTTTTCAACAATGTTTAGCAATTTATTAACAATTTTGGATAAAGGACCTAACCTGGAGGCATAACCCCTTAAGGACTCTATATCCTCTTTTGTGAAAAACTTAACCAAAATCAATGCAAAGAAATAAACAACCATACAGACAATTATTCCGGGGAATAAAAATAAAGTGGTTTTCGGAATGAAAAAGCCTACAGCAGTCATGATGGCAGTTGCGGCCAATATTTTAACTACAGGCATTGTTGGCGCTTTTGTCTTTGTCAGTTTGAAAACAAAGTAAACGCATGGCACCATCATTATAAAACAGGCAATTGTGGTTGCCGCAGCACCGCCTGCAATACCCATGGCAGGAATCAGGACCCAGCTCAGCACTCCGGTAACAACAGCCCCAAGTATCAGAATATACATCGGGATTTTAGGATTTCCGATACCCTGAACAATACTGGTTGATATTGAAAATATTGAATAGAATGTCATTCCAATGGCAAGTATTGCCAATGCAGAGGCTCCTGCAACATAAGCCGGATTTTTAAAGTAAAGCAGACTCAAAGTAGGAACCGCAAAAAGCGCAAGACCTACGCACATCGGCACTACAAAAAGCAAGGCAATCTTATAGGATTCCCCAACATATTTTTGAAGGGTATCTATATCCTTAACCTTGAACGCTTCGGAGGAAGCCGGAAGAATTGTGGTTGCAACTGAAATTGAAATCATCAGCGGCAATCTTGAAATCGGATCGGCTGCTGCGAAAAATCCGACATCGGAAAATGTAAGAAACTTACCCATCACAATTGTACAGATGTTATAAATGAGCATTTCCGCAATTGCAGTGATGATGACCGGAATTGAGAATTTAACCAGCGTACCGGCAAGTTTCAGCTCATCACGTCTTGAAAACTTGAACTCTTCACTAGGTTTTGGAATATATTTCGGCATGTAGACCTTGAATATGTAAATTGCAGATACAGCAGCAAGTGAATAACCTATTACAGTACCCCAGAGCGCTCCAACGGTTGAAAAACCAATCAGAACAAATGCGGTTGCAAATAAAATCATTCCCAACTGTTCCACGGCACGGGTATATACGATATATTCCATCTTATATACTCCCTGAAATGCTCCTCTGAATGCGCCTACAATAACGCTGAATGGAGTAATCATACCTACAATCTGAAGGGGAACCAATGCCAGCGGTTTGTTTAAAAAATTATATGCCAAAATCGGCGCAACAACAAAAATCATCAGTATTCCCAGAAATATACCCAGAAATACCATTATCTTCAGGGCCGTGAAAATAGTCTGTCTTGCCATGTCATGCTCATCGACAGCCTCATATTCGGCAACATATTTGGCTATTGCCGGAGGAAGCCCGCCGGCGGCAAGAGTTTGGAAAATACCCTGAAACGGCAATGTAACTCCTAAAATACCATAATAAGTAGGACCCAACAATATAGCCATCAGGAAACGGTAGACATAACCTCCAATACGGAAAATTATATTCCCGATAAATATTATCAGACTACCACGTACCAACTTGCTTGCCATAATATAACCTTAAAAATTAGTTTTAATATTAATATAATCGATTTTAATATTTAAATATACTTATTTAGGAAATTTTCAAATTCAGCCAAAGTCCTGTCCAATGACTCCCATCCGTAAGAATCCTTTTTGATGTTGTCAAGCGAATCGTCAGACCAGAATGATGCTCCCAGATTTGATCCGAATGGTCCTCCGCTTACGGGAATTATGCCGTGTATCATGAAATATGTTATATTTTTCAGATGGGCAAAATCCTGACCTCCAGTACGGTCACCGCCAACTGCAATGCTCATTCCAATCTTTCCGCGAAGCAAGTTATAATCAATAGCTTCAAGGGCCCTGGTTCTGTCCATTATTGCAGCCAGATTGCTTGAAATTCCACCGCTTTGTATCGGAGTTGCCAATATTATGCCGTCTGATTTCCTAAGGCCTTTGTATATGTCTGACATGTCATCGTCAATGATGCATTTCTTGTTTTCCAGACAGTAATCACAGTGCATGCAAGGCCGGATGTCCTTTGCAGAGCATGTAAACATTTCACACTCAAAGCCGTCTTCTTCAAGCTGAGCGAGGGCATTTCTTAAAACAAATTCTGTCGTGTTGTTTCTCGGACTGGCGCATATTCCAAAAATCTTCATAAAAATAGTTTGTCGCCCACTTGTTAAATACTTTTGAAAAAAAAATAAAAAGAAAGATTAAAAACTTAACGTTTTAATCTTTTAAATCTATTCATCACGTTTCATATAACTTGAATTAAATAGCAGACTAATAAGAGCAATACCTATTATGGCATAAACAAGTGTATATGTCGGTTCCGCGTTAGGCTGATCATTTGGACTACCAGAGGATTTCTGGTTTTTACCGGTTGCAGTAACATTGCTTGATTTATTCTTGTCGTCAGTTGAATTATCGCTTTTATTCAAATCGCCTGTTACCACAGCGGCTGATGCAACATAACAATAGTATCCGTCATAACCGTTATGTCCCCAATGCCTGTGATGATGTCCTCCACCACCGTGATGGTGTTTGTGACAACTGCATTTGGAAATGTTGCAATTGCAGTTTTTGCATGTGCAATTTGTAGTATTGCATCCTTTGCACTTACAATCGCTTTTTGTATTGCTGTTTTTAGCAGCATTTAATGTAGTATTCCCGTTATCATCAGCGTGACTGTCTTCATTAGATTTTTCTAAATCTTGTTGTGTTAACAACAATAATGGAGTCCATATTGCTTTATGATCCGGCAATAAAGTTTCGCTAGATATTCCAATACCTAGAATATCATTTAAACCGTCCCAAGATCCTTCGGTTGATTCATCTTCACAACCAGAGGAAGTTAAGACCATTAACTTAGGCATATCTTTATAGATCACATTTACGTGTTTAACATATGCATAATCCAAACCATGAGAGTTAGTATCATATACATGATTATGTTTATCCTCATTATCCCCAAGGCTGATGACTACATCACCAGTTGAAGGATAACAGTTAAGCAATGCTTTAGTAAATTTGTAACCATCAATTTCAAATTCGTTAAAGTGCTCACATGATGCTACACTTAGAATGTTAAATGCATCATCAGAATCCCAATTCTCTGTCAAACTTGCGAACAGAATTACATTTTCAGCACCAATATACTCTAATAACGTTTTCAATTCTGAGTCAGATATTGATCCAAAATACGCCTCTTTACCAGAAACATATCCTGAAGCCATCAAAATACCATCGAATACTGGCTCACCTGAATTACAAATTATTGCTAAACCAATAGACACATCTGCTAAAACTGCATCATCATGGTTGAATTCAACTAAATTTTTTATTTGAGGGGCTACATCAAAACTATAACATTCAGAAGTATCCATCGCGCATTTTACTTCATCCATTATTGAATCGTCGTCAATGACCTTTTTTGCCGAAGGCATCGAAGCCGAGAGAATAATGTTTCCAGGGGAACTGTCAATGTCGACAGTTTCCGGTTTTTCGTTATAATTTTTTAAAATAACGTCATTTTCAACAGTCTTCAATGTTGGTTCCTGGCCAACATCACATACCATTTCAAATTCTACATCTGTTTGTGATTCGACTGAATCACTAAAATCGCATGAACCTAATGAATCAGACAATTTGCAAGAGACATATTCATCACATAAATCCTGAAAAACAACTGTTTTGCAAGATAAAGGATAATCAAAGGATTCACAGGAATCTGTATATCCGTAAGAGACATAATAATCACATCCGCCGGAAGTTGAGTATCCGTAGGATGGACTTTGACTGCCTAATGAATAGCTGGATTCGGATGAACCATATGGCTCGTCGCCATCCGATACATCTTCGCTTTCATATTCAGATAAATCGTTATTTGAAGCGTCGCAAGAAGATAAACTATTATCAAAATCAGCAGAAATTGGACTTTCGGTCACAACTGATGAGGTAACATCAATTTCTTCTGCAGAAACTCCACTTATAGTTATAAGCAGAACACTAATAAATAAAAGTGAAGCTAATAGTTTTTTAATATCTTTTTACCCCCACAATTAATCATATAAAAATTCATACAGCAATTTCAATCATATTTACTAGTCTTATCACCACCATAAAAATTTATACAGCAACAATATTACCAGTAATTATCACTGCCATACAAAAATTTATACAGTATATAATTTTGAACTTTTAAGTTAATATATGTCACCGTCACCAATGAAGTCAGGGCAATTTAGACTCTTTCAAAAACTTTGTTGATTTGAAATTTTTTGATGAAAATTAGTTTTGAA
>NZ_CAMVTE010000055.1 GCF_947170395.1 uncultured Methanobrevibacter sp.
AAAACATTTTCCTCGTTGAAGGTGAAAAACTGTTCACACCTGCAATGTCCTCATCCAACCTTAAAGGAATCACAAGAGACTCAATCATGACCATCGCACGTGATTTAGGTTATGAAGTGGTTGAAGAGGTAATCTCCAGAGAAAGACTATATGCAGCAAATGAAGTGTTCTTCACAGGAACTGCAGCGGAAGTAACTCCAATCCGTTCAATTGACCACAGACAAATCGGAATAGGTAGAAGAGGACCTATTTCAGAAAAAATACAAACTGCATTCTTTGACATTGTTGAAGCTAAAGTGGAAGACAAATACGGCTGGTTATCTTACATTTAAGCGGTGTAGCTTATGGATATAATTCAAGCAATTATTATTGGTATCGTTCAGGGACTGACTGAATTTTTACCGGTAAGCAGTTCAGCGCATTTGGTCTTTATCCAAAACATATTGGGTGTTGAAAGCTCACTTGCTTTCGATACTTTTCTTCATTTAGGGTCTTTACTTGCCGTACTGTGGTTTTTCAGGGGTGACATCATTAAGATGATTTTATCCTGGATTTCAAGCCTCAGGGATATTCTTCAGGGAAGGTTCCGTGAAGGATTTCAGGAAGACCCATATAAGAGACTTGCATGGTACGTTATTTTGGCAACCATTCCTGTAGGTCTTGTCGGACTGCTGTTTGAAGATGCTGTGGATTCACTGTTCGCAGGAGCCCTTTACGTTCCGGCATTCTTTTTGTTTGTAACCGGTACAATACTTTACCTCTCCCAAAGGATGGTCAGCGGGAATATCAACCTTAAAAACGTTTCCGCCAGGCAGTCATTGTTCATGGGATTGGGCCAGGCATGCGCTATCCTTCCTGGGCTTTCACGTTCAGGTACAACAATTGCAGCAGGTCTTGTAATAGGTCTTGATAAGGAATTTGCAGCAAAATTCAGTTTCATACTGTCAATTCCAGCAATCCTTGGAGCGTTCCTGCTTCAGGCAAAGGACATTGGCGGTGCAATGGATGCTAACTTTTTGCCGGTAATCTTAGGTTTTGTTGCAGCATTTATTGCAGGTTATGCAGCCATCAAATGGATGCTTGAATTGATTCAAAAAAGAAGTTTGGATATATTTGCCTTCTACTGTTGGATAGTCGGCATAGTCGTATTCATGGGTTCAATTGCCCACATATTCTAAAAAATAAGATTATAGAGATTATTAAATCTCTATTTACATACTTTTTCTATTCTTTTTCTAAGTTTTTCAGTGGAATTTCCTAAAACAAGTGCTGTATACATGGCTCCACCGGCTCCAGCACCCTCTTTAACAAAGCCTTTCAGGTAATTTTTCAACCCTTCATGTTCTGACTTTTCAAATTCGGGGTCAACCACATTAACGGCAATATTGTCATCAATCTGTTTTAAAATTCCGAACAGATCTGCAGTTTCATCACCGGCGACAAATACTGTAGTGGATAGGTTTATTCTTGAAAAATCAAAGTTAGGCTGTATTGACTTTACAATTGCACAAACTGCCGCCATCTGTGTTCCGCCAGCCAATATGATTGGAATATCTGAACCTATAATTAATCCTGACATTGCGGCCAGTGTCGGGTCTCCCACTGCACCAATAGCCTGAAGGGCATCAATATTATCTTTTTCAGGGTCAAGGCCCGCATTTTTTAGTCCTTCATCAACCACTTTTGTTTTCATGTCATGAGGATTGTGCGGCATGCTTCCGCTGACCTTTTCGTTGGCGTCATAGCCCAATGCTCTTAAGACGCCTAATGCGGTTGTTGTTCCGGCAGCTATGCTTTCGCCTATGATGAGCATTTCATGCCTTCTTGATAGTTCAGTTCCTAAATCCTTTGCATTTTCAAATATTTCTAAAGGATTCAGGACTCCTTTTCCGGTTCTTATGTCTCTTCCATATTCTTTTCCTAAATTAACATATTCAATGTCGGGTTTGATTTTGGAACCTGCATCAACAATAACGAATGGGATATTTGCAATTTGGAGTGCTGCTTTTGTAAGTCTTGCAGGGGTTGGGGCTGCAGCATCGCCCACTACGGTTTCGGCCGGAGCTTCACAGCATCTCACTTCTCCCAGAACCATAAATTCCGCATCGGAAGCTGGCGTATATTCGGTTAAATCAGCTGAAGGGCCGGCACCGGAAATTCCATCTATCAGGGAGGTTTCAGTTGTTCCTATTGTAAGTAAAAATACTGGATCGTCACATTCCTGTAATTTTTTTGTTAGTTCATCTGATCCATAAGTTTTAATTCCTTCAATCATTGTTTTCACCTTGCTTTTTCAACAAATCTATAATAATCTTGTTCTGATTGATGATTTTTTTATTTTGGAGCATGATTTTCTTTAACATTTCTATTTCAGGCAATTCATCATCTGTTTTAAATGTCTGTCCGTCTCTTGCTCTTGGCGGAATTCTAATCTGGTCTTTTGGAGGGAGCTTGTCTTCTTCTTGCGGCATTTTTGGAATGACTCCTCTAGATGCGCTGTCTTCTCGTGATACAAAGTCAACATACCTATGTGTTACTTTGTTTTTGCTTCTTTCATCCAATAATTCCATTAATCTATCGTCTACCGCATCAACACCTTTGATTTGTTCCTGTTCCACTTCATGAATCAATCTTTTTTGAATGTTGTAAGCATTATAAATTGGTATTCCTCTTGTATTGCATTCATTTTTGAACATATCATGGATGTTAATGTCTCCAGTTAATTGTTTTACCCTTTTTTGTTCCAGGGTATTTGCACTATAAAATCCCATGCTTTCACTTATGTATTTTAAATTTAAAAAATATTTTTATCTTAAATGTGAAAGAATACTCCGACATCTGTAGGTCGGAGATGAATTTCACAAAAAACGTATTATAAATAATTATATTTTTATAATAATTTTACTTTTCAAATGCTCTCTCACGATTATTTATTATATTAAATAGTGTTATAATTAGTATTATAAAAAATTTTTTAGTGATGGGGAGTATTTTTTTATGGTTTATAGGTCTTGTAGGCATCGTGTTTATCCTAATCAAAAACAAGAAAAGTTGTTTAAAGAATATTTGGGGCATTCACGTTTCATTCACAATAACATAATTGGTGAAATAGAATACAACAGACGTATAGCTAATATATTCCATGCTCGCACACCTTATGTTAACAATAGGTATATGGAATCTATATTTAACTATTTAAGAGAATGGTATCCTTTTATTAATGATTTGGATATTAATACTATGCAGGCATGCTATAAACCAGTACTCCATGCCTACGATAACTTTTTTAAACGAGGATTCGGACATCCTAAATTCAAAAAAAAGCACCAATCCTCACAATCAGTAAAAATCAACAACATAAACAACAGAATACGTGTAAAAAAGGGTAAATTATACTGGAAACCACTGGGATGGATCAACCTCAAAGGATATCGACCAGAAATAACCGGTAAAATAAAACACATACGAATACAATTAAAAAACAGCCAATGGTTCATAATAATCGTATACGACGCACCGCAACCGGAACCTTTTCCTAAAACAGGTAAAGAAGTTGGAATAGACTTAGGTGTTAAAACATTAGCCACACTTTCAGACCATAAAGCAAAAGCCACGCTAAAACTAAATGAAATAGAAGCTAAAATACAAAAAACACAAAAAGACCTAAAAAGAAAAGAACACGGCAGCGGAAACTATCAAGAAACCCTAAAAACCTTCCACAAACACATAAACAAAAGAAACAATATTAAAAGAGAATATTATCATAAAATAAGCAAAGACATAGTAATGGAATACGATGTAATCAAAATGGAAGATCTAAACCTAAAAGAAATGATACTAGACCATGACTACAGCAAAGGGCTACACAAAGCCAGCTTAGGAATGCTAAAAAACATGATAAAATACAAATGTGAATTATACGGCAAAAAATTCATCGAAGTGCCTAGATACTATGCATCCTCACAATACTGTCATGTCTGCGGCTACAAAAACACAGATTTAACCATAGAAGAACGTAACTGGCAATGCCCAAACTGCGGAGCAATACTAGACCGTGATTTGAACGCCGCCATAAACATTTTAAACTATGGAAAATAATAATATAATAATATATGAACTCTGAGACCCAGAGGGATAGCTCGGTAATCCTAAGACTCACAGAGAGACTTACAGCCCGAGAATCTCCGACCTCTACAGGTCGGAGAGGTTCAAATTATTTAAATAATATAATTACTATTAATTAAATTTTATTAGTTGATTATCTTGATAAGTTTAGGAATTGAAGGGACTGCGGAAAAAACCGGTGTAGGCATTGTTGACGGTGATGGAAATATATTGGCAATGGCTGGAAAACAGCTGTTTCCGGAAGAAGGAGGAATTCACCCAAGAATTGCCGCAGAACACCATGCCGAATGGATTCCTAAATTAATTCCCGAAGCTATCAGCGAAGCGGGAATTTCATATGATGACATTGATCTGATTTCTTTTTCACAGGGTCCGGGTCTCGGTCCGGCTTTAAGGATAGTTGCAACTTCAGCAAGAACTCTTGCTTTATCTTTAAATAAGCCAATCATAGGTGTCAATCACTGTATTGGTCATGTTGAAGTTGGAAAACTCGACACTGGAGCTGTTAATCCTGTTTCACTTTATGTAAGTGGGGGTAACAGCCAGGTTATTGCATATGAAAGCGGAAGATACAGAATTTTTGGTGAAACTTTAGACATTGCAATTGGAAACTGCCTTGATCATTTCGGCCGTGAAACCGGTCTGGGCCATCCCGGAGGACCTGTAGTTGAAAAACTTGCCAAACAAGGTTCATATATTGATTTGCCATACATAGTTAAAGGTATGGACTTTTCATTTTCAGGGCTCCTGTCAGCGGCCTTAAGGGAAGCGCAAAAAGGCACCCCTATGGAGGATATTTGCTTTTCACTTCAGGAAACCGCTTTTTCAATGCTGGTGGAAGTAACTGAAAGGGCTCTATCACATACCCAAAAGGATGAGGTGATGCTGTGCGGTGGCGTTTCAGCCAATTCAAGGTTAAGGGAAATGCTTAAGACAATGTCTGAAGAGCACGGCGCCAAATTCTACATGCCCGAAATGAAGCTGTGCGGAGACAATGGGGTCATGATTGCATGGCTTGGACTGTTAATGTGTAGGCAGTTCGGTCCGATGGATTTGGCTGACACTGGAATCATTCAGAAATTCAGAACCGATGAAGTTGACATTCCATGGATTGACAATTCCAAAAGCTATCTGAGTCTTCCGGATGAACTGATTGCAAAGGGTGCCGAATCAAATATTGTCCGTTCAAGTTATTTGGGAGAAAAAGCAGTTTTAAAAGACAGGATTTCCAAAAGTTACAGAATCTCTGAAATAGACAATAAAATCAGAAAATCAAGATGCAAGCTTGAAGCCAAGCTATTGAGTGATGCCAAACGTGCCGGAGTAGTTACTCCAGTGTTGTATGATGTTGATTTGGAAAATAAATCAATATTGATGGAAGAAATTGATGGAGTAATGGTTAAGGATGTCATAGATGATGATCTGGCCTTTAGAATAGGCAAAGATATTTCCAAACTTCATTCTGCAGATATAATTCACGGTGACATTACAACATCAAATATAATGCTTAGGGATGACCAGCTGGTTTTCATTGATTTTGGATTGGGCAGGCATTCTCCTTTGGATGAAGATAAGGCTGTTGATTTACTTGTTTTGAAAAAATCCCTACAAAGTATTGACTATAATTTGGCATTAAAGTACTTTGATTTGGTTTTAAAGGGTTATGGCGATGAAAAGATGTCTGAAAAAATTTCAGATATTGAATCACGTGGAAGATATACTCACTAATACTATTTCTATATGGCATCAATTTTACGAAGTGATGACAATTCTACTTTTTTAGTACAATTTTCTTATCTAAAAGTAATCATAAGTTTGTTAAAAAATCAAGAAAAGGTAAAATAAATATTTATAAAAAATTGTAATTTTTTCATAACCAATGATGTAACCAATTTTTTTGGTTACTTCTAGGATATTTTTTGGTTATTTTATTTTAATTTTTGCTTCGATTATTTTTGTATTTTTAATGTTTTTGTATTATTTCCTTATTCGCTTTGTTATTTATTTCAATAACAATTGGATTAATACAATTACTATACACTATTAAAGGAGGATGATACTTATCATCCTTCTGTTGAGGGTAAATATGTTTTTTTCATTTATATATCTTTCTAAAAATTAATATAGTGGTCTAAACTGAGGATAATGCAATAACCCTTAGATTAATAGTAATTGCGCTGATTCTAGTCTATAAAAATCCTCAAATTGAACATAAGAACCTATTTTTTTGCTAATAATCCTGCAAATAATATTAACTTAATCCTAAAATGATTCTCGTTACCAATACCTATAATAAAAATCATCATTATATTTAAAAGTATGATAACATTTATAACTGGTAACGAACATAAAGTAAAAGAAGCAGAGAATATT
>NZ_CAMVTE010000056.1 GCF_947170395.1 uncultured Methanobrevibacter sp.
TTGACGGCGAACCTGTCGCAAGAGACAGAATTGCATTCAACCCATCTAAATGTGATCAATGTGGTGACTGTATCGAAGCATGTCCTTACGACATGATTCACAAAACAGAAAATCCTAAATTACCAATTGCAGGATTCTGTACCTTATGTGGTCAATGTCTTGAAGCATGTCCTGAAGACGCATTATGTTATAAATAGGTGTGTAAACACACCTTAATTTTTTTCTTTTTTTTAAAATTAGTTAATTTTGTTCATTACTGTTTTTCCATTGACGATTGTCATTACAGGCATTCCAATATATGTCCAACCATCAAATGGTGAATACTGCGCTTTTGTTTTAAATTCGTCAATATTGAATTTGCCTTCCCGTTTCAAATCAATCACGGTAAAGTCGGCATCCTTTCCGATGGCAATTTTTCCTTTGTTTTCAAGGCCATAAATTTTTGAAGCGTTTTCGGATAAAATTTTTGGAATCACATCCAGACTTAAATTTCCTTTATTGACTTCGGTTAAAAGAAGAGGCACCACTGTTTCAAGATTAGGAATTCCCGGTGATGAATTCCAGACTCCCTTTGTTTTGTCTTCCAGGGTATGTGGAGCATGGTCTGTTCCTATTACTGAATTTTCATCCAAATCGCTGATTTTGACGCTGTCGTTTTTTTCACGAAGCGGAGGATTTGTTTTTATGAATGTTCCATATGTATTAAATGCTGAATTGTCAAGCAACAGGTGGTGTGGTGTAAATTCCCAGCTTACAGGCTGTGTTTTGCTTGCAGTTTTGGCAAGATTCAATGATTTGGCCGAACTCAGATGGCAGATATGCAATCTCAAATTGTTTTTTCCTGCAAGTTCGATTGCCTGTGCGACAGATTCGTCTTCTGATTTTGCAGGTCTTGCATAACTGTAGTCAATAGCTTCATTTTCTTCTTTTTGCTTTAATATTTCTGTTTGTTTTAAAACGATTGACTGCTTTTCACAGTGCACTGCAACTAAACCGTTATAGTCTGTGGTTTGTCTCAAGGTTCCCAAATCATTAAATATTTTCTTCAGGCTTTCGTCATCTTCCAGATCCATAAACACTTTGAAGGAAACTGGATTTAGCTCTACCATCTTTTCCATTTCCTCCAGGATGTTATGTCCTGCCTGAAGCTCGAAGTTAATGATGGATTTTTCCTGTGCAATTTTTATTTTTTCTTTAAGGGCTTTGTATGTATTTGTTTTCGGAAGGGTATTGGGCATATCGATGATGGTTGTAAATCCTCCGTTTGCAGCGCTCATGCTTCCTGTTTTGAAGTCTTCCTTTTGTGTCAGTCCAGGGTCTCTGAAATGAACATGGGGGTCGATAAAACCTGGCATTAGGTAGTTGTTTTTTATATCGATATATTCATCCGCCTTAAGAGGTGTTTTTGAAATGTCTGATATTTTTCCGTCTTCCACTTTAATGAAATATTCTCCGATGTCACCGACAAGCCTGTAATTTTTTATAACTAAATCCATCATTAAATCCCCTTGTAATTTTAATTTAATGTTTGTTTCTCATTGTTTAAAACATAATCTTTTTTTAATTTAAAAGGCATATTTCATATTATGTCTTCAGTTTCAAACATTCTCATGCGCGATAGGGAATTATTTTTCAGTGATCTTTGTGAGGAATATGAAATTTCAGATACTTCAGATGACATCAATCTGGTAGCTGATTTTACTGAGTATAATCCTTTACATAACGGTCATTTTCATTGCATGAAAACTGCAAAGGGTATGTTTCCTAGTTCGTTATTTGTAGCTGTTGTACCGGGCTTGTTTGAACGAAGTGGTCGAGGTATACCATATATATTGCCAAGGGAAATTAGGGCAGAAATTGCAATTTCTGTTGGTGCAGACATTGTTGTTGAAGGACCTCCCATGGGAATTATGGGCTCCGGACAATATTCATTATGCCTTTGTAAAATGTTTCAGGCTTTAAACACAGATTACATACCGAGAGGATACAAGCCAGTTGACGGAATGGATGAAATCCTGAAAAGGATAAATATGGGACATCATGTCGCTTCTAAACCATATAAGATTGTGGACAAAACTGCCAATGAGATTCTCATGAAAGGCAAATTGGAGGAGGACAATTACGTCATCACTTCATTTTCCAATTCTTTAAGTAAAATAGACTTTGACTATAAGGACAAGTTTATTTTTGTAAAGCGCATTGAAGGCGTAAGCGGCACTCTTATTCGTGAAAGCATTTTAAATGATGATTTTGATGGCGTGGTTGATATGATGCCCTCAAAAACTATTGAAGTTTTAAAACGTGAAATCAAAAACGATGCAATAATCTATGGAATAAGAGACATTGACCGGATTTTGGATACTGCAAACAATTACTCTTTTGATGATCTCTCTGCTCTCAATCTGTTCAACGATAAGCTGGCCCGAAGTATTGTTGAAAATAGACCATATGATGATATTGAGCAACTGCAGAATGCGATTCTCCAGGGATTTTCCACCCATTTTCGCCAGAGAATCCTAAGCATTCTGGAAAATCCGATACCTAAAAAAACAATTTCACAATATATTGACAATTATCCTTCACTAATCAGGGTTTTGGGATATAAAAATAAGGAAAGTTTAGAAAAATTTAAAAAAAAGGTAAATAATGAAAATATTTCATTATTTTGATGTTAAAACTGTATTTACAACATTTTGTGGATTTTTAAGTGCAAATATTGCATCCATAAATGTTGAATAGCTTGAATGTAAGAAGAACAGGTAAACTATGTAGTACAGCACTACTAAAATCACAATAATCAATATGATTGTGAGGAGTATATCAACAACGCCCATAGGTTCTTTTTCTTCCTGATAATTAAGGTTGTGGATGTTTTTATCTTCACCCTTTCCGCCCATTTCTCTTGCAATTTCAGCTCTTATTCTTGCTTCCATTTCTTCTGGAGTTTCATTTTTTGGAGCTTTAACTGTTTTCTTAATAGGTGCCTGTTTTTCAGGAACTTCCTCAACAACTGGTCTTGGAGCATATTCTTTTTTGGTTAAAGATCCGTATTGCTCTTCATCTTTAGCTAATTGCTCTCCTAATGGAACCTCTTTTTCATCAAAGTATAAATCATCCAAGTATTTTTCGTATTTGTCTTCAAGATCTTGTCTTGCAGATGTTGGCTGTGGTTCATAGCTGTGGTCTGGATAAATGTATTCAGGCTCTTGGGAAACCGGCTGCTGAACCGCTTCTTCTTGAGGATAATATTCATATTCGTTTTGTGGTTCTTGTTGTGGAGGCTGTTGGTATAGACTTTCATCTTCGCTTAGGTAAGATGATTCCAATCCTCCGGAATATTCAATATTGTCTTTTATATTGTATGGAGAATCATCACTGATAATTTTGTATTCCTGGTTGGTTTCTTCTGCAGGAGCATATGGTATTTCATATTCTTCCTGTGGTTGGTAAACACTTTCTTCTACAGGTTGTTTCTCAACTTGCACAGGTTCCGGTTCGACTTCAGGTTGAGCTTCAGCCTGTGGGCTTGTATTGTCCAATCCGAGTCCAACGATTTTTTCCAAACAGTCTTTACAATAAACTTTTCCAGCAATCTCTAAACCGCATTCTTTACAAATAGGTTTTCCGCATATCGCACAGATGTCTGTGCCTTCTCTTTCAGGATGATAATGACATTCCATAAATAACACACTCTAACGAATAAATTTATATTAATGTATAATATTTATCATTTTAATTTATATAAAATTATTGTTTATTTGTTTTTTCAATAATCTTTTCTGCAACTATTTCCGATGCAATCAAATCATCAACTGTTGCAAGGAAACTGCCCAGGCTTTCACTGTTAATTTGATAATTGACTGTTCTTTTGTCTAAGTTGCTTTCAAGGTAGTTTTCATTATCAATTTCCAATGAGTTATATATCAGTGAAGCAGATTCTTCATTTTTATAATTTAATGTTATCTCGCCTTTTATTTTCATTTTTTTCACGTTCTCTAGGATAATAAATATTATTATATTTGTTTTCCAAATTAATTTTATCGATAAAAATTTTTGAAAATATGGTAACCTTTATTAATGACTTAATTAATATATTTAAGTATTCTATATATTACGATATATGATTTTTATATAGCTATAATTGGAATCAAATTTTACATAGCTATTTTTAATTAGACATGTTCAATCATGTTATTTTTATTTCGGAGGAATAATTATGGTTCGTGCTTACACAAGAAGAGATTACATTAGAAAAACCCCAAATTCAAGAATCGTACAATACGATATGGGTAATTTAAGAGATGAATTCCCTGTGTCCTTAAGTTTAGCTGTTAAAAAACCAGCTCAAATCAGACACAATTCTTTAGAAGCTGCAAGGATTGCTTCTAACAGATTAATGCAAAGGGCTGCTGGTAGAATGGGTTACCACTTAAAATTAAGAGTATACCCTCACCAAATCGTAAGAGAAAACCCAATGGCAACCGGTGCAGGTGCGGATAGGGTACAAAGTGGTATGAGAAACGCATTCGGTAAACCAATCAGTGTTGAAGCTATCGTTAAAAAAGATCAAAGAGTCATCACTATTGACTGTAACGAAAAGAACTTTGAACAAGCTAAAGTTGCATTGAAAAGAGCAGGTATGAAATTGCCGGTTCCATGCAAAATCGTTGTTGACAAAGGCGCAGAATTAATTAAATAATTTTTTTAATTAATTTCTTTTTACTATTTTTTTTATTATTTTAACTTTTTTTTTGAAATTTCCTGATTTTTATAATTAAATATTTAAACTTTAAAATTTAAAATTAATATATAGTATTGACGTTGTTTTTTCTATCTAAACTAATTGTCAATTTGATATATTTTAATCCGAGAGGTTATATTTCATGTATGTTGTAAAATTTGAGGATTTGAACAAATCCGATATTGGAATTGCAGGTGGAAAAGGTGCTAATTTGGGTGAATTGACTCAAGCGGGCATTCCAGTACCACCAGGTTTTGTAGTAACTGCACAGGCATATGAAAAGTTCATGGATGAAGCAGGAATTAATGACAAAGTCATGAGCATTCTTGATGAAATTGACATTAATGATACCAAAGCTCTTCAGGCTGCTGCTGAAGAGATAAAAAGTATTATTGTTGAAGCTCCTATTCCTGAAGATTTAGTTTTTTTCATTCGCGAATATTATAATGAACTCTGCCAAAGAGTTGGCGAAGACGATACAGATGTAGCTATCAGGTCTTCAGCTACTGCAGAAGATTTGCCTGAAGCTTCTTTTGCCGGTCAGCAAGACACTTTCTTGCATGTTTCCGGTGATGATGAAGTAATTGAATACATCAGAAAATGTTGGGCTTCCCTGTTTGAAGCTAGAGCTATTTTCTACAGAGAAGAAAATGATTTTGAACACTCCAAAGTTTACATCGCAGTTGTTGTTCAAAAAATGGCAATAGCAGACAAAGCTGGAGTAATGTTTACCGTAAACCCATCAACCGGCGAAGAAATCGCTTTGATTGAAGGATCATGGGGACTTGGTGAATCAGTAGTATCAGGAGATGTAACTCCCGACAACTATCAGGTTGACAAAAAGAACAATGAAATCATCAATGTAACCATCAGTGATAAGAAAGTGATGTACACCAATGATGAAAGCGGTACCAGTGTAAAGGTTGAAGTTCCTGAAGAAAAAAGAAAAGAAAGAGTATTGTCTGATGAAGAGCTCATTGAATTAACTGAAATGGGTAAAAGAGTACAGGCTCATTATGGTGAACCGATGGATACCGAATGGGCTTTTGAAAGAGATAACTTATTCTTATTACAAGCTAGACCTATTACCACTTTAGGAGATGTTGTTGAAGAAGAAGGAGATGCTTCATCTGATGTAGGTGACGTTCTCGTTCGTGGTCTTGGAGCAAGTCCTGGAATGGCATCCGGTAAAGTTAAAATTGTTTTAGACATCGATGAATTGGATAAAATTGAAGAAGGAGATATCATGGTTACAACAATGACCACTCCTGATATGGTGCCTGCTATGAGAAGAGCAAGCG
>NZ_CAMVTE010000057.1 GCF_947170395.1 uncultured Methanobrevibacter sp.
CACCTATCTTGCAGGATTTCCATTCTAAACTCAAATTTATCACTCCTTTAAAATAATAAATTCAAGGTTTAGAATTCAAAACCGATTTCTTTTAAGCTCTTACGAATTTTACTTTCAAGTCCATTAGATTCTTTAAATAACTCGTCAAGCTCAGAGGTTAATGTTTTCATTTTTTCTTCAAATGGAATCCCATCATCTTCTTCTGGTTTAAATCCAACATAACGTCCAGGAGTTAATATAAAGTCATGTTTTTTGATTTCTTCTAAATCACTAACTTTGCAGAAACCTTTTTCATCTTCTAATGTTCCTTCTTCAAATTTAGTAAATGTATCTGCAATCAATTCTATATCCTCATCTGTTAGTTCACGTAATTTACGTGAAACCATTGTTCCCATTTCACGAGCATCAATAAATAAAGTCTTACCTTTTTGTTTTTTATCACGGTTTAAAAACCAAAGACAAACTGGTATTCCAGTTGTGTAGAATAATTGTGTAGGTAATGCAACAATACATTCTACAAGATCATCTTCCACAATGGATTGCCTAATCTTTCCTTCACCAGAGGTTGTTGAAGATAATGAACCGTTAGCCAATACAAGTCCAATTTTTCCTTTTGGAGATAAGTGATGAATCATGTGCTGCATCCATGCGAAGTTTGCATTTCCTTTTGGAGGAATTCCGTATTTCCATCTTAAATCATCCTGCAATTGTTCTTGTCCCCATTTTTTAAGGTTGAATGGTGGATTAGCCATTACATAGTCTGCTTTTAGTGTTGGGTGCAAATCATTTAAAAATGTGTCTTCTTGGTGTTTTCCAAGGTCTGCTTCAAGTCCACGAATAGCCAGATTCATTTTAGCCATTTTCCAAGTTGTAGGATTGGATTCCTGCCCATAAATGGATAAATTATTAATGTTTCCAGCATGATTTTCTATGAAGTTTTTGGATTGAACAAACATTCCACCTGAACCACAGCAAGGGTCATAAACTCTTCCATCATATGGTTTTAAGACTGAAACCAATGTTTTAACTACACATGCTGGAGTATAGAACTCCCCTGCCTTTTTACCTTCGGTTTCAGCAAACATACTTAAGCAGTACTCATAGGTACGACCTAAAATATCCTTTTTGTCTCCCGTATCTGACATTTGAACATTGGTGAATATGTCAATTACAGAACCGAGTTTCTTTTTATCGAGTTCCGGTCTTGAGAAGTTTTTAGGCAATATTCCTTTAAGTGATTTGTTATTGTCTTCAATTGCTTTCATTGCATTGTCAATTGTCTTACCGTTTTCTGCAGTGTTTGCTTTTTTAGCAATTACTTCCCAACGAGCTTCAGGTGGAACAAAGAAAATATTTTTTGCTGTGTATTCATCTATATCTTCTTCAAATCCATCGCCTTCCTCGACCAGTTCTTGGTATCTTTCTTCAAATTTATCTGATAAGTATTTTAGGAAAATTAATCCTAATACCACATGTTTGTATTCTGCTGCATCCATTGAACCTCTCAGTTCATCTGCTGCATCCCAAATTTGCTTTTCAAATCCTATTTCACTAATGTTGTCTTTTACCATTTTTGATTCACACCTTATGTTGATTCATCTACCCATAATTCACATTGCGCTATAACTTTTTCCAAGGCGAATTTCATTTCGCTTGGAGGATAATCATATTTTTTAAGCAGTCTCTTAACTGTTCTTCTCATGTTAGCTCTTGCAGATTCCTTTTTCTGCCAATCAATAGTTCTGTTTCTTCTTAATGATTCTGTCAACTCCTGAGTTATCTTGATCAAGGTTTCATCGTCATAGAACTCGTGAATGTTTTCCGGAAGTGCAATTACATTGTAAAATGCCAGTTCCTCCTCTGTTAATCCCAATTCTTCTCCTTCATTGTGTGCATCACGCAGAAGTTGTGCGATTCTCATCAATTCCTCGATCACTTCATCATTTGTGATGTGACCGTTAACATAACTGTTCATTGTTTGTTTTAAAAGCTCCGAGAATTCCTCTGATTTGACAATATTGGTACGTGTATACCCTTTTACCTGATCGCTGAGTAGTTTTTCCAAAAGGGAGATAGTTAAATTGGATGATTCCATTGCACGCACTTTATCTAAAAATTCAGGGTCAAACAATGATACCTCATCACTGACATTGATTACATTGATTACGCCTGTGCTTTTAATTGACTGGTTGAGGAGTTTTGTGATTTGAGCGTTGATTTCATGAATTGACAATTTCTTATCAGAGGATACCTTAACTAGAACTGTTCTGACGGCTTCAAAGAATGCTGCTTCAATTCTTTCCTTTTCTGTTGCTCTGCTTCTGCATAATGATAACCATTTTTTCAATAATAACGCTTCTTTCAGGTATGATTTTTTAGTTTCTTCACGGACCAGGTCTTCCATGAAGTTCACACCATTGGATATGACTTTTGATCTTTCCAGGTTACTGTCTCCGAAGAATTTGGAATAGTCAAATCCATAGAATAAGTCCTGACATATTTCAAGTTTTTCCTGGAAATTAGGATAAGCGATCTTGTCAACATCCATATCACCGTAGTTTTTGTTGTCCCTTTCTGTGTATTCACTCATCGCCTTTTTAAGATCAGATGCTATTCCAATATAATCAACTACAAGTCCTCCTTTCTTATCCTTGAATACTCTATTTACACGAGCGATGGCCTGCATTAAGTTGTGGCCCTGCATTGGCTTGTAGACATACATTGTTGCAAGTGAAGGCATGTCAAAACCTGTAAGCCACATATCCACTACAATAGCTATTTTCATTGGATCTTCATCATCCTTAAACTTGTTTTCAAGCTGTTTTTTATAAGATTTATCGCCGATAATGTCATACCATTCCTCAGGGTCATTATTGGAACTGCTCATAACTATTTTCACTTTTTCATTCCAATTAGGACGCAGTTTCAATATTTTTTCGTATATCTTAATGGCGATTGGCCTTGAATATGCAACTATCATTGCCTTGCCTGTCAGTTCCTGTGCACGGTTATCTTCATAGTGATTAATAATGTCCTGACAGATATCAGCAATTATTTCAGGAGCTCCAAGCAAGGATTCCATTTTACTGAGTTCTCTTTTACTTCTCTCAATATTGTGTTCTTCTGCTTCTTTCTTTAATTCCCAGTATTTTTGATCAATTTGGTTGAGAATTGTTTCATCAAGACCGATTTCAGCAATACGACTTTCATAACTTATAGGTACTGTTGCTCCATCCTCTACTGACTGTGTCATGTCGTAAATGTCAATGTAGTTTCCAAACACTTCACGAGTGCTTCTATCTGATTTGGAGATTGGTGTTCCTGTAAAACCTATGTAGGTTGCATTTGGAAGTGCATTACGGATTCTTCTTGCAGCTCCAATCTTGACTTCACCAGTTTCAGGGTCAACTTTTTCTTCAAGACCATATTGGCTTCTGTGTGCTTCATCAGATATTACAACAACATCATTTCTGTCAGTTAATGATTCATCATAATCGTCGAATTTTTGCATGGTTGTAAAAAATATTCCATTGGCTTTTCTGTTATTGAGCAGTTTCTTTAGGTTTTTCATGCTTGTTGCTTGTTTTGGAGTTTGCCTTAAAAAGTCACTGCACTTGGAAAATTGTGAATACAACTGGTCATCCAAGTCATTACGGTCAGTTATTACAACAAATGTTGGACTTTCAAGTCTTTGCTGAAGCTTGTTTACATAAAATACCATGGATAGGCTTTTACCACTTCCCTGTGTGTGCCAGAACACTCCTGCTTTATGGTCACTGTTGATTGCCTTGACAGTTGACTCAACGGCCTTATTGACAGCGAAGTATTGATGGTATGCACCTAAAATCTTTACCTTATTTGTTGAATCATTGGAATATGTGATGAAATTCTTCAGGATATCCAAAAATCTACTCTTTTCAAAAATTCCTTCAAAAAATGTTGTGAAATCTGCCCATTGTGTTGATTCATAGCTTCCATCAGTTGTTTTCCATTCCATGAACCTGTCCTCATTTGTAGTAATTGTTCCTGCCTTTGAAAGGGACATGTCACTCATAACACAGAATGCATTATAGTTGAAAAGAACAGGGATTACCTGAATGTATTTTTTCAATTGGCGGTATGCTTCAGATGTGTCTGTGTCTTCTCTTGATGGGGATTTCAACTCACAAACCACTAATGGGAAACCATTAACAAATACAACAACATCTGGTCTTTTTGTTTCCAGATCAACAACTGTCCATTGGTTGATGACTGTAAAGAGATTGTTGTCCAGATTATCATAATCAACGAGCTTGACATGAGTTGATTTCTCTTTTCCATCACTCCAATAGCTTATATTGATTCCATTTTGAAGATATTCCATGAACTTATTGTTTTTATCTTCAAGGGAACCAATACCAAAATCTTGAATGGTTTCAATGGCTTTATCAACAGCATTGGAATTTAATGACTTGTTGATCTTATACAAATAGTTTAAATCAGGTACAAATAATGGATTTTTATAGTCTCTGTCAACTTCAGGACCATAATAATAAGTATAGCCTAAGTCTTGAAATAATTCCATTAATGATTTTTCATATGTGTCTTCATTATAAACTAAAATTTTAACCAAATCCTTAAAATTATTCCTTTTATATTCTTTTGCAAAAAAAAGCAAACAATCTACATTATTCGGATAATATTAATTCATTAAAAGTCATTCCTAAAGTTTGAAAACTTTTACTCTCATTAATAATCACAACTTTTAATTCCCCTTTAATGATATGTTGCACAGCTTCCTGTAAACCTTTATAATGAATTTTAAATCTATTTTTTTCTGTTTCACAGGCAATTTCTCGAATAACATTAGACAAAATATTTTTTGGAGTGACTGTTAATGATTGTTCTTTATCTAAATCAGTAAAGTAAGAATCGAAAAAAGTAATTTTTTCTTCAAGATCATCATTATAGAAATCTATTATTGCTTTTCCATGATAATATGGTTTTTCGTCTTGTGATATCATTTTCTTTCCTTGATAATCACTTAATTTTGCACCTGTAAAAGCAAAAACCGAATCTTTCATGTATAATTCAGTAGGTGTTAATGTTTTATAACTCATTCGTGCTTTTTCAAGTTCTGTATACTCTTTTTGAATACCAGATTCAATAATGAAATTGTTGATATACATTTTATAATCACTATTTATTTTTTTATAAAAAAATTTTCCCTATAATTATTTACTTAACTTTTATGATATTTATAAATAGAATTATAACAATAAGTTTTGTAACATACTATAAATCAAAATCAGGAATTCAAAAAAGGTTTGCTTCAAAAAAAATATTTTATCTAAATAAGAATACGTATAATATGTGCTATACGCATTATAAGTATTCATTATAAAGATATACTTTCAGAAAGTGTAAATTTACATGTTTAAAAAATAAAATCGATTGAAAATAACATTCAATATCTGCAAGAAGTCTACCATTGTTTCACCTCCAATTAAAATTAATTGTATATTTATAAATATTTTAATAACTTCCATATAAACTAATTTTTTATTTAATGTTCCAAAAGATTACAGAACCACCATTAAATAATAACCAATCCATTTAATTAAATCGTTAATGTTTCAACTAATCCATTGAATTATAACATCGATGTGATATAATTTTAAATCCAATGGTTAAAATTATATATTTTGTTAATGTCTGACAGATTAATTTTTAGAAATGTTGTTGTTTTTTTAAAATCATGGAAAAACATAATATAAAATTTTTATAGTTAGATGAAATTAAAGAATGGAACTAATAGAAAAAATTTATGAGGGGTTTTTAATTTCAATATTTTGATATGATAAGATACGATGAAATATTTATTTCATACCTGTATTATCGTTTAAATTAAGTAAAAAAGAGACACTGGTGGGAATCGAACCACACTTTCATCGAGTTTTGCAAAACTCGTGCATTACCTTTCTGCCACCGTGCCTAGATTAATCCCACATAAATCGAGACTTTTAAAAAACTAAATTACAAATCAACATTTAATCTAAATT
>NZ_CAMVTE010000058.1 GCF_947170395.1 uncultured Methanobrevibacter sp.
TTTATAATGTTAAAGCTGCTGTTTTAAGCAGAGACAATTATACCTGCCAAATATGTGGAGCCCAACAGGTTAAATTACAAGTTCATCATATACGATTTAGAAGCCACGGAGGATCAGATAGTATGGAAAACCTCACAACAATATGCAAAGAATGCCACGAAAAGATTCATAACAATGGGTTAAAATTCAACAAAAAAGTCAAATCATTCCAACATGCTTCTCACATGAATATCATGAGGAAAAGATTGGTTGAATTGCTTAAAAATGAGTTTGATAATGTTTTTGAAACTTTTGGGTATCTGACTAAATACACTCGTGAAAAACTAGGTATTAGTAAGTCTCATTGCAATGATGCATATGTAATCAGCCATAATTACAATGCAGAACAATCCCAAGTCGAATTCCTATATCGCAAAGTCAGAAGACATAACCGTCAAATCCATAAATCCAAACCGGGAAAAGGAGGCATACGACAATGCAACCAATCACCCTACATCGTTAACGGATTCAGAAGGTTTGATAAAGTACTGTATAATGGAATAGAATGTTTTATCACAGGCAAACGCAGTAGCGGCTACTTCCAATTAAAAAGATTTGATGGTACTGTTGTCAGTCAAGGAGTAAGTAGTAAAAAGTTAAAATTATTAGAACCAATAAAAGGCTGGTTAATAGCATGGAGGTTGGCAAATTCCTCCCCAACCTAAAAGAGGTCGAGGTATCCTTTGCCAAAAATAAGATGAAAATTATGATTTGCAATGTATTTACAGGTCAATAGTAAACAGAGCATATCTCTCAACATATTTACATACAAGGGATTGGATTATTGATAATGGCTCATATAAAGATGTTAGAGAATATTCTGATAGGGATATTGGATATCATGCAGCTATTCTTGTAGCTTTAAAATCTTTTGGCAAAATGAAACTTCGTAGAAGATATTCTGATTTCATAGATTTGAGAGTTACTGCAGATTATAATATTGTTGATGTTGTAACTGTTGATGATGCTAAAATGGCAATTGGACTTGCTGATGAAATTTGCAATGCTTTGCAATAAACTATTTTTTTTAAATCTCAAAATTTTTATATTCTTTCTGCAATATTGATTTTTACAAAAAACAATCGATTTTAACCATCTAGTATATATACTAATTAGAAACATACATTAAATCATTAACAGATTAAATTTAATTAAATAAAGGTTTGATAATATGGTTAGGTTTTCACAGACTCTTGATGATAGGCAACCGAAAAATAGAGAAAGATCTATAGAACAACTCAAGGAGAATCATCATTATTATTCTCATGAGGAAAGACAACCTCATGTGGTTCAAATGCCTGCAGATGACAGAATGTATGCTCAACCTCCAAGACCATCTTATCCTGAAAGACCTAATTATCAAAAACCTAACAACTATGAAATTCCTATCCAAAGGGAGGAAATTGAAGAGGTTATTTATGAAAGGCCGATGATTGAGAGGGAATCAGTAAAGCCTGATTTGTCAAAACCTGAATTGAAGTTCCCTGAAAACCAGAACATCCAGTTCGGTGTTGAATACGCTCCAAATTCAAAGCCACCGGTTATAGGAAACAACCCTACCATAAGGTCAAATTCCATTATCTACAATGATGTGGTAATAGGGGACAATTTCAGAACAGGCCATAACGTGGTAATTCGTGAAAACACCAATATCGGGGATGACGTGTTGATTGGAACCAACACTGTCATTGAGGGTGATGTAATCATCGGAAATGATGTAAGCATCCAATCCAATGTATATATTCCAACCAATTCAGTGATTGAAGACAATGTATTTATCGGACCTTGTGCCTGTTTTACCAATGACAAATATCCTGTAAGGATTAATTATGAACTTCAGGGACCTAAGGTAAGACGTGGAGCATCCATAGGTGGTAACACAACATTCCTGTCCAATGTTGAGATTGGAGAGGGATCCATCGTCGCAGCGGGAGCTATTGTAATACATTCAGTTCCTCCATTCTATTTGGCTATCGGAACTCCTGCACGTATCAAGCCGCTTCCTGATCATTTGAAAGTTCCAAACAGATTCTAATTTTTCAATATCATTAAAAGGAGATTTAAAATGGCTATTTATAAATGTAAAATTTGCGGATATGTTCTAGATGAAGACAACTATGAAGAAGGTTTGAATATTCCTGAAGGAACCAAATTCGAGGACTTGCCATCTTCATTCAAATGTCCAAAATGTAGGATGTCAAAGTCTATGTTTGAAAAAAACTAGATTAAATTTATATATTACTAACGGACAAAATAATAATAAAACAACTTTAATGTAAAATTTAAGGAGATTGTTAATATGGCAAAATTCAAATGTAAACTTTGCGGATACACAACTGAAGAATTCGATGAATTACCTGAAGACTACAAATGTCCAATGTGCGGCGCTACTGCTGACATGTTTGAAAAAGTAGAATAGGTGATAAGATGGCTTATGTCTGTAAAGTATGTGGATTCGTTTTAGAAGAAGACGAATTGCCTGAAGACTACACCTGCCCTGTTTGCGGTGTACCTGCAGCTAATTTTGAAGAACAATAGTTCTTCCTTTTTTATATTTTTTCCAAAAATTGCTTGTTTTTAAAAGTAGTTTCTATTTTTCCAGAGTATTTTTCAAATATCTTTAAGATGTCTCTATTGTCCTTTGACACGATTTCATAGATGACCTTATCTGAGTATTGCTTGTCAATGACTTCCAGACTGTTGTTTCTAACTTCCGTATCGGCTGTTTTTATATCGGAATATTCAAATATGATTTGATAGACGTCATACTCTTCAATTTCAAGTATTTCTGCCTCTCCAATGGCTTCCATAACTGACTTTGAATATGCCCTTACAAGCCCTCCTGCGCCAAGCTTTATCCCACCGAAATATCTTGTAACGATAGCTGTCACGTTGTGAAGCTCGTTTTTTCTTAAAACGTTAATCATAGGTTTTCCTGCAGTTCCACCAGGTTCTCCGTCATCGTCAAAGCCTTCTCCGTCACTTACGATGTATGCTGTGCAGTTATGGGTGGCATCACTGTATTGCTTGTTAAGCCTTTGGATAATTTCCTTTGATTCGGCCTTTGTCCTTGTCGGATACAGGCTGCAGATGAACTGTGATTTCTTGACGTTTATTTCACATTGGATAGGTTCTTTAATTGTTTTCATCATTATCAATATATTTATATATCTATTCCAATATATTATTGTTAGTAAATTTTAGAAGGTGTTTATATTGTCAAGTAGATCTGCTACAATTTTGGTGATATTTATAGTAGCTTGCATTGCTTTCTGTCTGGCTAGCGTTTTTGGAGCTATGACCGGGCCAATATCAATCTTGCCTAATGAAAGTAGTGGTGGAATTCTGGATAATCTCTCAGCGATTACAGATTCAAACAGTTCTCCAACCACTTACGGATATGATGATTCTCAAAGCTATTCCCAATCAAGTCAGGATAGTTCAAGTTCAAATGTAGAAACTACTGTTGATGAGTCTTCATCCAATCAGCAATCTGATTCGGGAGACCAAGGCAGTTCCAGTAATTCTGGAAGTCATAATGATGGTCAGGAGTCTGGAGGTTCAGTTAATGATAATCCAGATGGGGGAACTCCCACAGGATAATTAATTTATCCTTTTCTTTTTTTTAGAAATCCAACAATTTCTCAACATCCAGCAATACGGAATTAATGGCCAGATTAAATAATCTGTGTCCGTATTCTTCATCCACATAAACGCCGTTTTCCTCAACGTCCCTTGCGCCTTCTTCGATGTTGGGATCATCCTTTCTTGCCTGTGCAAATCCATGCAGGCCAACTTCTTCATATTCTCTGACATTTGCCTGATTGTCAATCTCATTTTCATTAATGATTCCAAGGACTTTGGCCATTGACAGCTCACCGCTTCCGCCGTGCGGACCTTCCGAAGAGATTACCTTGTTGTTGAATATGATTGATATTCCTGTTTTATCTTCAATGTCCCATAATTCGGCCACTAAGGGTATATTTCCACCGTGGGCATTTACGATAACTACCTTTTCGATATCCAGAAATTTTTTAGCGGAGTTAAGTGTGTTTATTACATTTTCCTTTAGAACTTCAAGGGAAACATGAACTCCATGGTCGATTGTGTCAAGTTCATATGCAGGAAAGATTATTCCTAAAAATTTTGCTCCGGTTAAAAGGGATGCCTGAAATGCGATGTGGGCTCCTATCTTTGCGTCGGTATCGATTGGAAGTGCAGGACCGTGGTTTTCAAGGTGTGATCCCAGGGCTATTATTCCTATTTTGTGGACTTGAGGATTTTTGATGTTTCCTGCTCTGTATCTCAGTTCCGCCATGCTATCACCCTAAATTTCAAAGTTCCAGATGTCGTCGCCGACATAGTGTTTTGTTGCAACTGCCTTTCCGGAATCGTTTGCAACCATTTCCTCACCGCTTATTAGGCTTACTCCAATTGCCAGTGGTTTTCCATGGGTTTCATCTATGATGAGTACGATGTCGCCTTCATCTACGCCTTCGGATGCATCGACAATTCCTGGACTCATGATGTCTGCACCGTTGCTTACAAATCTGATTGCTCCCATATCCACGGTTACTGTTTTGCCGTCAATTTCATTTGCAAGCGCTGCTTTCAGTGTTGGGAACGGTTTGTCGTCAATTATTATTATGTATGGTTCACCATCCACCAAAATGAATGAATTAGGTTCAGCTTCAAGTATTTCTACATTCTTTTTTCCCTGAAGCAAGTCTGAATATTCGCCCAATTGTGATTTTATTTCTTTAATTTTCTTTTTTTTCAAGAAATTTCTTTTTTTAACTTTAATCGCCATGTTTACCCCATAATATATTAATGAATAATATTATGGTATTTAAAATTAATAAAACTATTGTTATCTTAGAAAAACATCTTCGTAGTTTATCTCATCTCCAAGTTTGGTTTTTGTCAACGGTTCGTCACGGTAGGCATATCTGGTTATTGTGTTTGCATTGCTGTCGCTTAACTGTCTGATGCATGAGTTGATTACAATTAGCTCTTTGGATGTAAAATTCAGTGTTGGGATGACTGTCGGGTAGTATCTGTGAAGAATTCTGTTATAGTAGGGTTCTTTTCGCAAAAATAACTGTTTTTTGGCAATCAAATCTTCGGTAATTTTTTTAAAATGTTTCGGTTTGATTCCTCTTTTTGATTTGATGTAGGTTTCTTTTGTTAGGAATTTGCCGTAGCGTTCGTAATAGTCAAAATCAATGAAATACATCACTGTACAAAGGACGGTCTTGCCTAAATTTGGCTTGTTGTGGCATTTGGATAATATATACATGATGATGCTGATATATTTTTCTTCATTGATTTTCATAAAATTACCAGGTGACGGTTGGGTGTTATTGGTTATGTTTGTGTTTGAATATAAGCAATGTCAGAGAGCATTTGATGAATAATTTAAATACTACAAAACTAATTATTTAGTATCGGACTTATTTTTTCATTATTTTAGCCCAAAATAAAGTAACCTTTATATAGTAGGTTAGTTATAATTAATAGTATTAGTTTTAATTAGGTTTTGTCTTATCTTAACTTGATTATATTAATTTAAAACTAAAATTTATGATAATATAAGGTGATATAATGAGCGGACAAAATGTTCAAAGACCACTTGACGC
>NZ_CAMVTE010000059.1 GCF_947170395.1 uncultured Methanobrevibacter sp.
GCAAATGTTTGTTTCATGAATCCATTTTCAAAAGTTTTTACTGGTTTAATTTCCATTATGTCACATCCTAAAAAATGTTATTCTGCTGTTGGACCGTTGATTAATAATTGAGTCAAGTAGTTTTCTTTTCCAAGCATTTTGCATAAATCCAGCTGCTGTTCGCTCCAGTACATGTCATCCTCTTCATCCTTGAGATATACCTTCATCAAATCATATGTGGTTGCATCAAAGATTCCGGAGTCCATTAATTCATTTATGAATGCGATTCCTTCAACAGAGACATTGTAATCATATTCTATGAATTCTACGATATCAGTGAAAACTGGTTTTGCTTCCTGTGCTTCCTGCTTGATTTCACCGCCGAGGTCAAGTATACGGTCCATGAACTGTTCTACAAAGTCTATTTCTTCAGTTGCATGTGTAGTGTATTTATCACCCAATGCCTGAAATCCTAATCCTGCAAAGATTTTTGATTGGATTCTGTGCTGAAATGAATTTGCAGACAAACCTGTTACAATAGCTTGTAATGCTTCAATTGTCTTTTCTTTATCGGCCATAATTTCACCTTAACAAAAATTCTACTTAAGAGTCTTAAGTATATATTTTAATCTGACTTTCTATCAATATAAATTTAATCAATATTCAGCTGCCCTTTCACAATAGTCATGAATCATTTCCCTGAATTTATCCTTATCTTCAGCAGAATAATCCTTAAATAATTTAGATTCAAATTCAACAATAAGATTCAGCAATGAATTGAAAGCTGATTCACCCTTATCAGTTAAACTAAGAATCTTTTTGCCACTGTTGTCTTTTACAACATCACGTTTTACATAACCATTCTTCTCAAGCCTTTTAATTATCTGAGCAACATTCGATTCTGAAACGAAAAGCAGGTCAGCCAGCTCCCTTTGGGAGAGGTCTTCATGATAATAAATATTGGACAGATAAGTGAAATCCCTAGGGGCAATGTCATTGAAGTTATCCTTTAAAAAGTTATCATGAATAAGATTGATGTAATTGATAAAATAAAAAACAGGCATTTCATCCAATCGGGCTTCGTCAAAATTTAAATCAACCATACACAATACCTCCTTTCATTAATTAATATATTGTCCATTCAAATTTATAAGAATATCACTTCAAATGAAATTAAAAAAAAAATAAATTCATTCTATGAAGGAATCTATTGATTCGATTACCTCACTTTTCTTTTCCAAATATGCAATATGGCCTGCACCTTCAATTATTTCCAGTTGCGAAGTTGGAAGCATTTCATGAACCTTAATTGACTCTTCGGGAGGGTTTATTCCATCATATTCACCAACCAAAATCAAAACAGGTATCTGGACTTTTTTGGCATCACTTACCATATCGTAATGGCTCAGAGACGCATAGACATTTTTTCGCTCATCATTTGTAAGTTCAACTTCACTTCTGTTTCCATTATAGAAGTTGGCCACATCTTCCGGCGTGGTATCAGGTGCATATACCCTTCTTGAAATCAGTTTGCCCATTTCCTTTAAGTCAATGTTGCCGTTGCCGTTGTTTTCCTCTGCCGCCTTTTGCATAAGTGAGATTTCACCCTGACCCCGTGTTCCTAAAAGAATTATTTTTGAAAGAATTGTAGGATACTTTTCGGCAGTTTTAAGAGCGATATAAGATCCCATTGACAATCCTATGACAATAGGCTTGTCAAGATTCAATTCATTTATGATTTCCTTTAAATCATCTGCATAGTCATCCAAATCAAATTTTTCAGGTTTATCGCTTTTTCCATGGCCTCTGACATCATAAGAGATTACATGATAGGATTTCCTATAATAGTCAAACAAGGGGTTCATGATTTCCTTGCTCGCAAAGATTCCATGAATCAAAATCATGTCCGGACCGGTTCCTGCCTGCTTTAATGAAATGTTAATGCCGTTGACGCTTACTGTTGACTCCACTTTTTGGCCTCCTTGTTAATATATTAAAAATTCCCCTATAAAAATAACCATACTGCCACTTGACAAATTCATCAATAGAAAATAGCATATAGTCATATTCAAGAAATAATTACTCAACACTTATTCAAGGGGAAGTATTATGAAAGCAACAGAATTACTTGAAGAAATTAGGGAAAATCTTAAGGATTATCCTATCGAATATCTGAGAAACAAAGTCACAGACGATAGATACAAAGACCCAATAACTAAAAGTTTGGCAAAATACAATTCAGAAGCATGGGATGAGATATTTGCCTTAAACATCACAGCGGATTATGACATTAAAGACGGAGTAGTTGAAAATCTCAAAAAGGATACCGATTACTATTTTGACACTTACGCCGGAGGAGATGAAGAAACAAGAGAATTTACAAAATACATATCTCTTTATTTGGCTTTAATCGCTAAAAGACCACTGCATCCTGTTGGAGACAATCCTACAAAGGACCAGGTATTTATGCAGAATAATGAATACAAATGCAAATCCAGAATAATGAGCATTAAAGAGAAAAATTCAATGTGCCGCTACTGCGTATGTAAAAATGCCGGTTTAGCATTCGGATTTTAATAATAGGGAGCATCATAATGTCAAACGAATATCTGGAGATGTATGATGAATTTGCAAGCATCATATCAGATGACGAAACCATTACCGGCAATTGTGTTTTAGAGATTCTGAAAAAATATTCATCAAGCATTTCCGTTTTTGACATGATGGAGTTTACATCACAGGTTATTGAAGAAAACAAATATGTTCAGGAAAGCTATAGGCAGGACAGTCAAAAATCATACATCGAATCCTTTTTATTTAGAATTAAAGACATTCTCAATGACAATAATGATTACATTCAAAACATTGATGGGGAATCATTTGGCGAAGCTATTGAAATTCTAAAAACCCACCATGAAACCGGAACTCAAGGCAAAAAAACCAAAGTTCCTCTGATTTTTGAAATAGCTTCATTATATGCAACATTCATTTTAGAGGAACCAATACATCCTGTAGGCACCCCGTTTCCAGGATCACTGAAAGTTGAAAAGGAAAACGGAGAATTTTTGTGCCCGGTAAAGGAAGCAAACATCGATACACCAAATGCCGTTTGCAACATTTGTCTAGCAGAACAGCTGGACTTCTAAACCAAACTGATTAGTATTTTAAAAAAAATATTTAAGTACAATAATCCAAATATCATATCAAAAAACTTAAGTATCTTAAGTCATAGTGGTAATCAAAAGGTGATTGCGACATGGACAGAATGCAGATTATTAAAACTAGAAAAAGCGTAAGAACATTTGACTGACAGAAAATTACTGATGAAGATAAAGAAAAACTTCTAAACTACACCAAAACAATCGAAAACCCTTACAATATCCCCGTGGAGTTCCTTATACTGGACAGCGAAAAATATAATCTTTCAAGTCCAGTTATAGAAGGCGAGGACACATATATCGCTGCAAAAGTGGCTAAAGTGAACCGATGCGAAGAGGCATACGGATATTCATTTGAAAAAATGATTTTGTATGCATGGAGCCAAGGAATTGGAACCACCTGGGTCGGAGGAACTTTAGACAGGCCCCTCTTTGAAAAAGCGGCAGCCACACGGGACAATGAATACATGATGATAGTGACACCAATAGGCTATCCTTCAAAAACACAGTCCAAGGTTGACAGCGCGCTGCGTGAAAGCGTTAAGGGCGATGAAAGACTTCCCGCATCAAAGCTATTTTATGAGCATGACTTTTCAACCCCATTAGACAATAGTGAAGATTGTCTTGATGCGGTTCGTTGGGCTCCTTCAGCAGCAAACAGACAACCTTGGAGGATTGTAAAGGACGATAATGATTATCATTTCTTTTTAGAACATACAAAAGGATATTCATCAGGTGTTGGATGGGATGTTCAAAAGATTGATATGGGAATAGCAATATGCCATTTCCTGTGTGTGAAAAATGGAAATCTGGTTTTTGATGAACCGGAAATTGAAACAGATGAGTATACAGAATACATTGCAACAATATCATGCGAATAATATAGGTGATTAAATGACTAAAAAAATAATAGCTGTTAACGCAGGACCTAGAAAAGGATGGAATACTGATACATTAATTGATGAAGCGATAAAAGGTGCAGAATCTGCAGGAGCAGAAGTGGAAAAATTCAATCTATTCCGCTTGGAAAAATACACCGGCTGCATCTCTTGTTTTGGATGTAAAAAAGAAAAATACAAAGGACATTGCATACGACGTGACGGTTTAACCGAAGTCTTGGATGCTATTCGTGAAGCCGATGGATTGATAATAGGTTCTCCAAATTATCTAAGTGAACTTACAGCATCATTTAGAGCACTTTATGAACGATTGGTCTTTCAGAATCTGACATATAATGCAGATGTCCCGTGCTGCAATGAAAATCCGATTCCAACGTTGCTTATCATGACCAGCAATGCTCCGGACAATGCCTATGAAGTATTGCTTCAAAATTATCAAAACGTATTCAACGGTTTTGTAGGGCCAACTGAAGTTTTCGTATCAGGTGAAACACTTCAGCTTAAAGATTACAGCAAAACCGATTGGCCATGGTTTTTCAATGCTGAGGAAAGATATGAAAGACATGAAACTGTTTTTCCTAAAGAAAGAGAAGCTGCTTTTGAAAAAGGAAAAGAATTAGTGTTAGGATAACATGAAAACATTATATTACACATCAACAGGCAATAACCTATACATTGCTAAGCAGTTGGGCGGAGAACTGATCAGCATCCCCCAACTGATGAAAAAAAATGAGTTTGATATAGAAGATGATGCTGTAGGCATCATTTTCCCTGTTTTTTATGCAACATCTCCCAAGATGCTTAGGGAATTTGTTGAAAAAGTCAATGTCAAAACCGATTATCTGTTTTTAATCACTTCTTATGGAAGCGACGGGGATCAAAATGCATTGAGAATCATGAAAGAAACATTAAATAACAGAGGAATTGATGTTAATTACACAAACTCCGTTTTGATGGTTGATAATTTCCTGCCGACATTTGACATGGCCAATGAAAAGGAATTAAAAAAGAATTTAAACATCATCGGCGAAATTGAATCTATAAAAGAGGATATATTCTCAAGAAGAAATCATATTCATGACAAAAAACATTTTACCGATATTGAAAATATTGAAGTCATATTGGAAACCACAATGACTGAAAAATACCATATCCAAGTAGGTGAAGGCTGCAGCAATTGTGAAATATGTACTAAAGTATGTCCGAGAGGAAATATTGAATTGATTGATGAAAAACCCCATTTCGGAGATAATTGTGACTTTTGTTTAGGCTGCGTTCATCACTGCAAAACACACACATTAACAATTAACGATGAATTGAATCCAAATGAAAGATATAGAAATCCAAATATCAAAATTTCAGAGATTATCAAAAGCAATCAAAACATTTGAATTGAAAATCTAAAAGCAAAATGGTACTGACAAACATTGCAAATAATGATTTTTTGCGAATGTTTCTTTAATTCACAACTTAAAAATAGAAAATAAAGATTATGCAATTCTTATTCTTTAAATTCATTCCATGTAACTGTTGGCATAACAGTATAGAAATTATCTACTACTTTTTTGATTCTTGTTTGATATATTAC
>NZ_CAMVTE010000060.1 GCF_947170395.1 uncultured Methanobrevibacter sp.
TGAAATTCATCTCCGACCTACAGAGGTCGGAGTATTCTTTCACATTTAAGATAAATTAAAAATAAGTTACATTCCCTAAATGGTCATTTGGAGATTAAATATGAAAAAAACAAAAATTATATGTAGTATAGGTCCGGCATCCGATTCTGTTGAGGTTATGAGCGAAATGGTTGACAAAGGCATGGACTGTGCGCGCATCAATCTTAGCCATGCCTCACCCGAAGACATATTGAAAACCATAGAAGTCATCAGGCAGGTGCGAAAGGAATGCAACAAACCTGTAGCTATCATGTATGATACCAAAGGACCTGAATTTCGAACCTTAAAATTCAAAAACGGCGGAGTGAACCTGATAAAAGACGACACTATCAAAATGAGCAAAAGATGCATAATCGGCGATGAAAGCGAATTTGGAGTCAATCACAAAGAGGCAATAGATTTCATTGAAATAGGTGACAAGGTCCTTATAGACAATGCATTGCTTGAACTGGAAGTCATTGACAAGAAAGATGATTTTGTAGTGTTGAAGGCACTTGGAGATGGCGAAATCCAGGACAACAAGACCATCAATGTTCCAGAAGTCGATTTGAATTTGGATTCCATAAGCGACATTGACAAAAGGGACATTACCTTTGCAGCACAGCATTCATGTGATTATTTGGCGCTGTCTTTTGTAAATACAAGAGAAGACGTAATAGCTGCCCGAAAGATAATTGAAGATGCCGGAGGAGACGCATCCGTCATCTCAAAAATTGAAAGCCAAAAGGGAATTGAAAATATCGACGAAATAATTGACGAATCCGATGGAATCATGGTGGCCCGAGGAGATTTGGGAGTGGAAGTTCCGCTGGAGGAACTGCCAATGCTTCAAAAGAGCATTATTAAAAAGTGCAGACAGAAAGGCAAGTTTGCCATTGTCGCAACAGAAATGCTGGCTTCCATGTATGAAAATCCAAGACCGTCAAGAGCGGAAGTATCTGATGTGGCCAATGCAGTATTAGACGGAACCGACTGCGTGATGCTATCAGGAGAAACCACCGTTGGAAAGTACCCTGTCCATTCAGTTGAGATTATGAGTAAAATATGCAGATACGTTGAATCAACAATTGATTATACAAAACATATTTCATACACCGGGCCCATAGACATCAGCGATACAATTGCAAAGCTGGTTGTGGATGCAGTCGAATACAATGACATAAAATTAATCGTTACCCCAACCATGACTGGCTTTACAGCAAGCAAAATCAGCAATTTAAGGCCAAATTCAATTATATTGGCATGCTGTCCGTCCAGTCATGTTGCAGAGAAGGTTGTTTTAAACTTTGGTGTCAAACCTGTGATAACCAAGATATATGAAAGCACAGAGAAGGTGATTGAAAACGCAAGAAAAGTAGCTCAAAAGGAATTCAATCTAGAAAAAGGTGATTTGATAGTGATTACCGGAGGATTCCCATTGGGAAAAACAAGAAAAACAAATTATTTAAGAATTCTTGAAATTTAAAAAAAATAATTTAAAGCAAATGCCTAAGCATTTACTTTTTCACTTTTGCAGTCTTTTTGGCAGAAAAGCTACCGTAACTGACCTGATAGGTAATTTTTTTGCCCACTTTAAGTTTTTTCAACACATTCTTTTGAACGGTTACTTTTGCAATACCTTTTGAATTGGTTTTGGCTTTGTAGGTTTTACCGTTGAATTTGAAAACTACCTGTTTGTTTTTAAGTGGTGAAGAACCTTTTTTGAGTGTAGCTGTCAAAGTAAGTTTTTTGGCTGATTTTTTAACGTTTACAGAATTAAGGGTAATTTTTGTATTCTTATAAACCGCCTTGCTTACAGTTCCACCATATATGTCCTTACCGTTAGGCGCCTTGTTATCACTGAAAGTACATTTCACAGCTTTTGCACCATGAGAATCAGAAGATGAAACTTTAAAACCATATATTGCTCCACCTCTTTCACCTGCAACGTTGTCTGCAAAAACTGAGTTTTCAATCAAATTGGTATAAAACTTAACGGATGAAACCCAGCGGCCGTTTTCATAATGACCGGTAATATCATGGCATTTGAAATAAACAGCACCGCCATACATACCTACCTTATTTTTATTGAATTTTGAATTCTTTATGAAGAGATTCTTACATCCAAATACTGCTGCTCCCTTTTCACCAGCCTTGTTTGAATTGAATGTGCATGAATTAATGTCAATATTGGAAAATGCATAAACTGCACCGCCGCCATTTCCATTGGCCACATTGTTGGTGAATACACAGTTGGATATGTAATCTTTACCGTGTACAAGGGTTGTATTCATTAAAATGTTAAGCATTATTGATAACTCATTTGTAGTATTTAGAGATTTGAAAAATTCAGAGTCTATTCCAACAGTTAAAGAGAAAACTGCTCCTGCATCTCCACCAGCAACATTCTTGTCAAATTTGGAATTTTTTAAGTTCAATGATCCCAGAGAATTGATTGCACCACCAGCAGTGTATGCATAGTTGTTTATGAAAGTGCAGTTGTCAACAACCAGATTTGCAAAATTCAATATTGCACCACCATATATATTAGCAAATCCATTTTTAAATACTATATTCTTCAATACAACATAGTTATTGTCTTTCAAACCAAAAAGAATAGTGAAAATTCTGGATTTGGATTTTCCATCAATTGTATGGCCATTACCGTTGATTGTTAAATTTTTAGTGATGACAACTCCGATAGTGATATTGCTATCAGTATTGAAAGAATAATCCTTATCGAGATTTATTGTATCTCCCCCTGAAGCCTTGACAATCTTAACTTGCAGTTCTGTAAAATTTCCATTGCAGCTTTCTGCAATCAAATCATCATTGGCTTGCTTAATAACTTGATTTTCATTGCTGTTTGCCAATTTTACATCATTGGCATCTCCGGCCACAAGTGTGTCATTGACATCACTGGCTGCAACTGCCGAAAGGCTGAATAAAATGCAAACAGCTAATGAAACAACAAGAATGATTTTGTTAAATTTCATTTTTTAACCTCAATTTTTTATATTAAATATAATATGTTAAGTTTAATATATATTTGTTTTGAAAAGAAAATGCCAAGATGAACCACTTCAAAAGCATATATTTATATTATAAATTAATATTAACATAATAATATAGGTCTAAATGGGAAATCTTGGCTTATCCTATCACAATAAAATTGTTATAACATAGGATGACAACAAATATTAAAAATTTCTTATTAAAATTCCTAATACTTTGTTAAATTAAATACGAGGTTAAATATGAGTAGAAAAGACATCGGCATGATTGCCGAGATAATGAAAAATGATTTTAAGGGAATATTTTCAAACCCTATTGTGACAATCGTATTGATTGGAATCATCATTTTACCTTCACTTTATGCGCTTTTAAATATCCAGGCGTGTTGGGATCCTTACGGAAATACCGATGGAGTCCCATTCGCAATAGCCAATTTGGATGAGGGTGCTTCGTTCGATGGTGCACAAATCAATGTCGGAATTGAACTTGTCAAGGATTTGAAGAATAACGACAAGTTTAACTGGACATTTGTGACGGAAGAAGAGCTGCGGGACGGAGTTTATAAGGGAGATTACTATGCAGGCATGATAATACCCAAAAATCTTAGTAAAAATGTCATTTCCATTTCAAGTGATGACCCTCAACAGGCAACACTCGAATATGTTGTAAATGTCAAATCCAATCCGGTAGCTACCAAATTAACAGACAGTGCTGCGAATGGCGTTTATACAGCATTGAATGCTAAAATCGTTGAAATCATTAACGTTGAAGCATATGGCAAACTTGGAGAATTACAGCAAGGTCTGGCATCAGGAGCAAGCCAATTGTCTAGCGGAGGAGCTCAACTTCAATCCGGTGCATCACAGGTTTCCTCAGGTGCAGGACAGGTTGCATCAGGAGTGGGTCAGGTTGAAAACGGTGCAAGCCAGGTGCAGGAAGGAGCAAGCCAGGTGCAGGAAGGAGCAAGCCAAGTTCAGCAGGGCTCAAGCCAAGTTCAGCAGGGCGCCGAAGAATTGGACGCTGCAATCGATTCATCATTAATACCTGAAGGACCTGTAAAAGAATATGTATCAAGCAGTTCCGAACTTGCAAAAGGAAGCGGTCAAGTGGCTGAAGGGTCATCCCAGGTAGCAGACGGCGCCAGTGAAGTGGCTGGAGGAGCCGTTGACCTTGCAGGAGGTTCAGTCGAATTGGCACAAGGTTCATTAAGCCTTGCGGCAGGTGCACAGTTACTTGGAAATGCCGCAGCACAGGCATTATACACTGCAGCAGGTTCCCTCGGAGCGACCGCAAATATGCTCGGAGAACTTACCGGAATCAATGAGACCATGCTTGGAGACTATATCTATTCCCCAGTGAAATTGGACAGGCACGAAATATTCCCTGTTCCGGATTACGGATCCAATGTGGCGCCGTTCTATCTTGTGCTTTCAATGTGGGTTGGTGCATTGATTACCTGTGTAATGATTGAACCGAAATCAAGTGCAGGAACCAAATACTCTCCATTTGAAATGTATGCTGGCAAGCTTTTGATTTATGTAATATTAAGCATTCTTCAGGCATCCGTGACACTTATCGGAGCGCATCTTTTGGGCGTTTATGTTGACAATATTCCACTATTCGCAGTATCTGCAATCCTGGTATCGACGGTGTTCATGATTTTGATATATTCAATAATTTCAGCAATCGGAACTGTTGGAAAAGGTATTGCGGTAGTGCTATTGGTGCTTCAGATATCTGCAACCGGAGGAATTTATCCGATTGAAATCATGCATCAGTTTTTCCAGACATTGTATCCTTTTATGCCAATGACATATGCAATTAGCCTAATACGTGAAGCGCAGCTCGGTGTTGTTTGGGCGAATTATATCCCTTCACTGATTATTCTTCTGGCAATCGGTATTGTTACAGTCATTGTTGCGGTAATAATCAAGGAAAAAGCAGATAAAGCATCAAAATACTTTGAAGAAAAATTAGAAGAAAGCAAACTATTTTAGAAGTTGGCAGACAACTTCTCTTTTTTTATTTTTTATATCAATAAACCTAATATCAATACTTTTTAAAAAAAATTTAGCAAAAAAAGTTAAATATAAAAAGTGAGGCCACAGGGATTTGAACCCCGATCCTGGGATTTCTCTTGTCTCAGTACTCCAATTGATCATCACAACGGATACTGTTCAGTTACGCGTATATTTC
>NZ_CAMVTE010000061.1 GCF_947170395.1 uncultured Methanobrevibacter sp.
TATAATAAAGTTATAAAAAATTGAAATTAAAAAATGATTTTTGGCGGATACCCTTTAATGCAGAAAAATGGAATTTAAAGTAATACTTAATCGCAATATTGTTTGACTTTTGAATTATTGTATTTAATTGATAATTTCAATGAGGTTATCAAATTAGATATTAAATTGCATATTCAGTATTTTCTACTTTTCATTGTGGATATTAAAGATAGTGATATTGTAAAAGAAGTTTCAGAATCTAGTAATATTGATTCACAACAAATATTATTTTAATTTATCTTAATGGTTGGAAGAATACCACGACTTCTGCAAGCCGTGGTAGTTCAACTAAATCAAGGAGACCTATGTTAGTGTTTGAGTAGATTATATTCCAGAGCTTCCCTCTTGAATATTGTCTTTTTCAATCTTTTTATTTAATAATAATTTATTAATCCAACCTGATGCCCAGTCAGCTAAATCATCATTTTCGAAAGGAGTTGGTAAAAACTTGTTTTTATTGTCAATCACCATTCTAGCAAGATTTCGGTAAACTTCTGCTTGTTCAGAGTCAGGTGCTCCTTCAATTGTTGTCACACCATCTAATTCACAGCGTGTTACTGTAGGTGATCTTGGAACAAACTGAATTACATCACTATCAGTTTTGTCTGTAAAATCTTTAATCATATCTTCTTGGAGGGAAGATTTAATGGAATTTCCAATAACACCACCCAATAATGCACCGCCGTTGTTTGAATATTTTAATATTCCTTTGAATAAATTATTGACAGCATAAATGGCCATGTAATCAGATGAAGTTACAGTATATACCTGGTCAGCAATTCCTTTACGAATAGGCATTGCAAATCCACCGCACACAACATCTCCTAAAACATCATAAATGATAATATCCGGGTCATATTCGTCAATGATGCCGTTTGTATTTAATAGTTCAATTGCTGCAATAATTCCTCTGCCGGCACATCCTACACCTGGTTCGGGGCCTCCTGCTTCAATACAGTATATGCCATTATATCCCTCATGAACAAGTTCATCTAAATCGCTGGATCTTTTCCTTACTGTATCTAATACTGTTGGAATGGATTTGCCTTTTCTTAATGTTGTTGTTGAGTCGTTTTTAGGATCACAACCTATTTGCATTACACTATACCCCAAATCTGATAATGCTGCTGATAAATTTGAAGTTGTTGTTGACTTTCCGATACCACCTTTTCCATAAATTGCTATTTGTTTTGGCATAATTTATCACCTCTATTTTTTTTATAATGGTCCTACATATGAACTTACAATATCTTCAACTAATGTTAATCCTCCGTCATATCCCGCATAATGTTTTACAAGAACAGATTTGTTATATATCGGATATGAAATTGGGATATGCAAAGCATTATAATCTTCTATTGATGTTGGAGATTCAATTGAACTTGAAAATAGGAATAAAAATGGCCTATCTTCAAGGTTTTTCCTGATTTTATATGTATCTGCTTCAAATACTACATCAGGTTCAACTACTGTATCTAAATTATTTTTAATTTCGTCCAATATTTCTTTTCTAACTTCAACAGGAGGATTATCAGTAATCTGGATGATGTCTGGTAAGTATCCTAATTCATTTGCTAAAAATTTAGTAAATCCAATTGCATAGCTACTTTCAGCAGCGACTGCATAGAATGAATTCGGACGTACCAATATGATTGCATCACCAGGATATTCCATCAATCTATAGTTCCAGTCTTCTTTTTCATTGATAAATTCCTCAATAGTTTCGCTTGGAATGGATAATTTATCACCAATCACTCTCAGGAATTCTCCAGTTTGTTTTGCTCCGATAGGAACATTTGGAAACTTAATGAATGGAGTTCCATATTTTTCTTTTAATTTTTCAGCTGCTCGAACACCTAACCATGGGTTTACTACAATATTGTATTCGGCTGAAGGAATTTTGTTAATATGGTCTAAACCATTTTTTTGAGAAAAGATGATGTTGGTTTTGATACCTATTGACTCTAAAAGTGTTTTTATTGTTAATAAATCTCCTTTCCAGTAAACATGGTTATACGGAACAATTCCGAAAATATTTACAGTTTTTTCTTCAATATCTCCAGCTTCATCAGGTAATAATTGGTCAATTATCGCATCCCAAAATAAATTATACCCTTCCAATGAATTTGCTTTAAATCCAGGTGCATTAACGTGAATTACGGCTGCTTTATCGCTAAATTCATCAACTACTGTGTCAACATCATCACCAATTAATGATGGAACACAACCTGAAGTCACGACAAATAAATCATCGTTTGCTATTTCAATTGTGGATTCAATTAAATTTCTAAGTTTTTCTTCACCGCCTAAAATTACATGTTCTTCAACCAAACATGAACACGGAGTACTTGTTCCTCCTTCATTTCCTCCTGCTGACTCTCCGCCGGCGTATAATGTTCCAAATAATTGGCCAACACCACATCCGGCGCCGGAATGCAATATTGGAATGCCTCCTCTAATGCCTAATGTAGTACCATAAACACCAGCTAAAGCACAACTATATCTTGGTGCTTCAACTGAATTTGTTTCAAAATTTTCAATATTAGTTAATATTCCAGTTTCATTGTTTAATGTGTTTTTACAAGTCAAATAAACACCTCCGAGATTATTTTCCTTCATTTAGGTAGTATAATGGATTGTCTTGTTCATACCACCAATCTTTATAACTTTTTTCTGTTTTTTCCGCTAGAGTCTTGTGATAAGATTTGTTTTTAAATGCATGTAACAAGAAGTTACCGAATGCTATTGCACCAGCATAACCTGATTGGGCGCTTGTAGGTTCAGGGTCACCTCTTAAAGAGTGAATTCTAGTTACATTATTGTCTCTTTCCCATGTCCCTCCTTGGAATGGACAAGTTAATGTTAAATCCGGATCCAGATTAGTTGTTACATTAGCTTGTTCTGCAGCTTGGAATGTATTGACCATTATTTGGAAATCCCCATTATTTTCAATAATCTCTTCCAGTTCGTCTATTAATAAATCATCAAAATCCTGAGCCATTGCAGCAGGTGTTGCCAAGCCTAATTCATCAAAGTAAGGCATTTGGGAAACTAATCTGCCTTGACCAAGTGAACCTAAAACTGTTGGTTTTTTTCCATTTTTCCTTAATTTAATAAATTCTCCTTTAATAGCATCTAGTTTAGGAACCCATATTTTATGTTCCTCTTCGATAAGTTTTTCAACTTCATCTTCTTTTCCGGTATATTTAGCTATATTTCTTAACCATTCATCAGTATTGGAAATACCTGTTGGGGAAGGATACAAGAAATATGGTACGCCATATTTTTGCTCTAATCCACGAGATAAATAATCTGTATATGTTGGACAGATTGGAGCTGTTACTGCTGCTTCAGACAATTGTTCAAAGTCAGAAACTGTTGCAAATTCGGGGATGAAGTTAACTCTAAGCCCTATTTTGCCGAGTAATCTTTTTATTTCAAGTCTATCTTGCCAAGTATATGATAGCATACTTGCAACATTAACAAGATCTTCCTGTTTTTTTTCAGGTTCTTTAACAAGATATTTTAAGATTGCGTGCCAAAATGCATCGTAACCGGTTTGTACTAATCTGCTTCTAATCCCTTCACAATGAATAGGTACAATTTTAGCATTTACATCATTTTGAACTTCGTCTACTGTTCCCTCAATATCTTCACCAATGATTCCTGTAGTACAGGATGTTAAGATAAATATTGCTTGAGGGTTGTATCTTTCTTCTGCTTTTAAAATTGCATCTCTAAGTTTTTCTGATGCTCCATATACAACATCATCCTGCTGTAGATTGGTAGTCATCCAGGCAGAATTATATTCATTTGTTCTGCCTAATGATTCCGGAACTCCACGATATAATTCTCTGTAACCTAAAGAACCTGCAGAGCATCCAACAGGAGCATTAAATATTGTCACTGCATCACGAATAGTAGTTACCCTATTTGAAAGATAAAAATTTAACACACAACCTCCTGACTGTTGGAATTTTCTATCAGGAATTTTTATGTTTCTTTGCTTTGCATCATTTAACAATTCAGATGCCTTACCATAATATACATTAGTACCATTAGCTCTTTGTTCTCGATTAGGACATGTATCTTTGTTTAAATCAAGTATTCTTTTAATTTTGTTTCTTTTACATGATCCATTTCCATGTTTATTAACCATATTTTTCACCATACGATATTAATATAACAATTGTTATATAATATTGCAAAATAAACAATCTCACAAACAATTGTTGAAAGTATAATTAAACTCCTCATAATAGTTTAATTGAAAATTTTCCTAATTAATTAAAAATTTTTTTATTTTCGGCTGCAAAAATAATTATTATTTAATTAAAAGGATAACAAATCTTTATTTAAAGATTGAAATTAACAATAGCATTCAAATTATAAAATATTACATACACATGAATAAAGGCATACACATGTGATAATATTTTTGTTCCATTGGTTTACATCTACACATAATTTCACCTTCTTTCATATTATTTAATTTTTTATAACTATTGTTATAGAAATAGTCTGGTAGCCTAATATATTATTATCTTAGTATTTAAATGTTTCCATAAGAATTCATGCACCGAAACTTAAATAATTTTTTCCAGATTTTTTTAATATTCTCTCCCTTTTAATAACAATGTTATAATTTTGTTTGATGCAGAATCAAAATTTTTATTAATAAAAAGAACAATAAGTATTTATTGTAAGAATAATCTAGAATTCTTTTATTACTAGTGTTTCTATTGGTTATACTTGTATTTTAGAATTTTATATTGTTCTTTTTAGTATTTTTGTTAAGATCAGTGCTTTTTATCTGTGAAAATTTAGCACTTTAATCTTTTTTTGAAACCAGTATCTCGAATTGTGGAATTTGATAGTTCAAAATATGTATTTCGAGTGCTTCATTTTAAATATAGTTAAATATTACTTCAAATAAATAGGTGCTGTCCACTATTTAAATTTAACCTTGATTTTGAGCTTATTTAAATATGAT
>NZ_CAMVTE010000062.1 GCF_947170395.1 uncultured Methanobrevibacter sp.
ATATTGAGGCAATGACTCAGGAAGTTACCTCTTTAACTCAACAAGCTGGAAATACTGATATAGAAAATCTCGAACGTCAAGATCTTGTTGCATTAACTATGGAAGCTTCACAATTAACTGGAGTGCCGATGGTGAGAAATTAAAAATCAATTTAGGAGATAGTATTATGGCTGCATTCGATAGAATTAAATCCGGAATTCCAGGGCTTGATAAAGCATTAGACAATATTCGTTTAGGGGATAATGTAGTATGGAATGTCACTAATTTAAATGAATTTTCTTACTTTGTCAATCCTTATGTAAAGCAGGCAAAAGAGGATAATAGGAACTTGATATACATTCGGTTTGCCAATCATCCTCCATTAATAGAAATGACTGAAGAAGATTTCAGATTGCTTGAAATGGAACAGAACAATCCCGACACGGAATTTTCCATGATAGAACGTGATGGGATTAAAATATATTATGTAGACCCATATAAGCAATTTGAGACATTTACTTTGGAAGTTCACAGAATTATTGAAAAAGAGGGTTTCGATGCATTCTATGTTTTTGACTGTTTAAGCGACCTTCAGGCCGTTTGGTCAACAGATTTGATGATGGGTAATTTCTTTAAAGTTACCTGTCCATTTTTATTCCAATTGGATACAGTAGCATTTTTCCCAATTCTTCGTGGAAGGCATTCATATGATGCGATTGCTAAAATTCGTGAAACAACACAGTTGTTCTTGAATGTTTATTCAAATTCTCCAGAGGAAGTATATGTCACTCCATTAAAAGTATGGAACAGATATTCTCAAACCATGTTTTTAGGACATAAATTCAATCCGATAACCGGCTTTGTTAAAGTTCTCCAGGATGGTCAGGAAGTCAGTAAATATTATAAGACCATCAATTCGGACAAATATCAAAATGAACAAACTTTGGACAGTTGGGAAAGATATATGCTTCAACTTAGAAGGGAGTATGGAGAAGGCAGAAATATCGATGAGGAGTGCGATAAAATTTCTGAGCTGATGATGACGAAAGATGAGAAGATGCTTTCCAAAATCAGGCAATACTTCACATTTGAAGATTACATCACAATCTATGACCGTCGTGTAGGCAGCGGTTTGGTAGGAGGTAAAACATGCGGAATGCTGCTTGCAAGAAAAATTATTGAAAAAGATCGTCCAGACATATATGGCAATTTTGAACCTGATGATTCATTTTATATAGGTTCTGATTTATTTTACACCTACATTGTTTCAAATGACTTATGGGATCTTCGCGTAAATCAAAGAACAGAAGAAGGTTATTATAAATATGGTAAGGAGTTGGAGGAAGCTCTTAAAAAAGGTACTTTTTCAGATCAGATTAAAAAGGAATTCATACGCATTTTGGATTATTTCGGACAAAACCCTATTATTGTCAGGTCCAGTAGTTTTCTTGAAGACGGATACGGTAATGCATTTGCCGGAAAATATGAATCAGTGTTCTGCGTAAATAGAGGTACTCTTGAAGAACGTTTGGCCGCTTTTGAAGAAGCGGTGAAAGTAGTATATTCAAGTACAATGAATGTTTCAGCTTTAGAATATAGGAAATTAAACGGTTTGGATGATGCTGATGAACAGATGGCCCTTTTAGTTCAAAGGGTTTCCGGCTCTTATTATGATGATTATTTCTTCCCGACCGCTGCTGGCGTAGGATTTTCATACAGCCCATATTCACCGCTTCCGGATATGGACAATAGCAAAGGTATGCTAAGACTTGTAATGGGTCTTGGAACAAAAGCTGTTGACAGGACTAAAAAGGATTATCCAAGAATCATTAATCTTGATAAACCCGAACTGACTATGATGAAGGATATAAAGGAAAAACATAGGTATTCTCAACATTATCTGGATGTAATTGATTTGAAAAATATTAGTCTGCATGATATTTCCATTGATGAAGGTTTGGACATTATTCCAAAATATGCAAAAAAAGTTTTAATAGAACACGACCGGGATGCAGAGAGACTATTTCGTGAACGTGGTCAACGTCGTGAGATAGTATTTGTAAATTGTGAAGGTATTGTAAAAAATCATGAGTTTATTGATGAGATGAAAGAAATTCTGAATACCTTGGAAACTGCATATGACTATCCGGTTGACATTGAATATACAGTTAATTTTGGAGAAGATAATTCTTTTAATATAAACTTATTGCAATGTCGCCCTCTTCAGGTTTCAACAAATAATGAGGATATTGAAATGCCTGAAGATAAAAATGTTTTCTTCCATATTAAGGAATCTTCTATGGGAATGTCACGAAAGAATAAGATTGATGCAATCTGCTATGTTGATCCGCATAAGTATTATGAATATCCATATGCTCAAAAAAGTTCATTATCTCGTGTAATCAGTGAAGTAAATGCTTATTGCAGAAATAATGATAAGACAGCAATGTTAATAGTTCCTGGAAGAATCGGTACTTCCTCTCCTGAACTGGGTATTCCTGTTGTGTTTGCAGACATTAGTCATTTCTCCGCAATTCTAGAGGAAGCATATAGTGAAGTCGGTTATATGCCTGAATTATCTTTTGGAAGCCATATGTTTCAGGATCTGGTAGAAGCAGAGATATATTATGGAGCATTATTTGAAAACGAGAAAAAAATAGAATTCAATCGGGATATGATGTTTGAGTATCCTAATATCCTGAAAGATATAAATCCTAATTTAAGTGAGGATATATATTCTATGGTGCAGGTTATAGATTTCGATGATAATGAGGCGGAATTTTACCATGACATGAATAAGGACGAAACAATGTGTATTTTCAAATAATTATACATAGGTTTTAATGGATTATATTTCCATTATTTTTGGGCAGGTGGGTGGGACATATGCCTTTTTTATTTGTAGTAATTCTTTTTTTCACAAAAAAGATTTTTCAAATAAAAGAAAAATGTATGACAAAATATTCCATGTGATTAATGGCCCTATTTTTAATAATAGGGTTATTTTCACATGTTTTTTTTTAAAGTTGAACAATCAATTAGTTAGTGAAAAGATTTCTATTTTCGGATACTTGTTTACCACAGTTATTTTCATGTGCGCTCCTCACTTTTGAAAATATTTAAATAATATGAAATATATAACAATTGTTATTGCAATATAACAATTGTGATAATCCAATAAGGGGAGGATAATATATGTGTGAAATTTTTTGTTTTAATTCAAATACGCCAAAACAAATAAATAACTGTTTGGAATGCTTTTATAATCACTCTGAAGAACATCCGCACGGATGGGGATTGGCTAAGGTACAATCCGATGAATTTGTTATAGATAAAGAGCCGGTAAAAGCAACATGTAGCCAACATTTAAAAAATATATTATCTCATCCTGTTATTGGAAAAAATGTTTTTGCTCATATTAGGCTGGCCACTGTGGGTGAAATAATTTCTCCCAACTGCCATCCATTTACAGAATTTGATGATAATAATCGGTCTTGGTTGTTGATTCATAATGGAACCGTATTCGATTATCCGAAACTCGATGAATACAATGATAAGGAAATAGGAGATACAGATTCTGAAAGAATACTTTTATATATCATAGATAAGGTTAACGAGTATGAAAAAAATAAAGGTTGTTTATCCACTATAAAGGAGCGATTTAATTTATTAAATGACATCATTGTCGATTTATCTAAAAAAAATAAGGTTAATCTGATGATATTTGATGGGGACATGACTTATATTCATTCAAATATGAGGGATTCACTTTATTACTTGAAAAATGATGAAGGATTTTTAGTGGCATCAACTCCACTGACTGATGATGAGGGTTGGAAACCTGTAGAATTAAACAAATTGTTTGGTTTAATTGATGGAAATATCATTTTTGAAAGTGAAGAACATCAAAATGAGTTTATATTAACCGAAGAACATGAAAAAGCTATTGAAGAGTTTTTAGAATCAATAAATCAGGTTGATAATGATGATTAGTGAAGAGACTGTGAGAAATAAATTATTTGATGAATTCATAAAGCCTACAGAAGAAAAAAAGAACTTCATAGGTATTGAAATTGAAATTCCTATTATTAATCTGGATAAAACTGCAGTAGATTTCGATGTTGTCCATAAAGTAACTGATAAGTTTCGCAGACAGTACTCTGACTTTAAAGAAGATGGTATTGATTATGAGGGGAATGTTTTTTCTCTTAAAAATAACAATAATGATGATATATTCTGCTATGACTGTTCGTATAACAATATTGAATTTGCAATGGGTAAGGAAAAAGATTTATTTTCAATATATGATCGTTTTTGTGATTATTATGCGTTTACAAAAGAATGTTTTGAAGAGTTTAATCACACATTAACTGGGATGGGAATAAATCCATATAGGAAATATAATAAAAATCATCCGATTCCATCTGAAAGATATCTGATGCTGTATCATCATCTGAAATCTTTTAATAACTATAGGAATGTTCCGATGCATTTCCATGATTATCCTGAATATGGAATGTTTTCATCTGCTTCACAGGTTCAGTTGGATGTATATAAAGATGAATTAGTAAAAACAATCAATGTATTTTCAAAAATTGAACCTATAAAAGCGTTACTGTTCTCCAATTCGGTTTTGGTAGATGAAAATAAACATGTGACATGCTTTAGGGATGCTTTATGGGAGTATTCGACTCATGGCATAAATCCGCATAATATTGGAATGTATGATGTTGATTTAAAAAGTCTTGATGATCTTGAAGCATATTTGGAGTCTTTAAATATCTATTGTGTAATGCGGGATGGGGCATACATTAACTTTCCGTCAATGAATCTGCTTGAATACTTTAAAAAGGATTATGTTTGTGGAGAGATATACTGTAATGGAGAGTATCGGGAAATCGAAATAAGACCCTGTATTAGTGATATAAAATATTTAAGACCATTCAAATTCATCAATCTAACATTTAGAGGAACTGTGGAGTTTAGAAGTGTATGCACTCAACCGATTAGGGATTCCATGTCTGTTGCAGCAT
>NZ_CAMVTE010000063.1 GCF_947170395.1 uncultured Methanobrevibacter sp.
AGGTGATTAAATGCCTGCAAATAGGTTTAGATCAAGATCATATAAAAGAGTTCATAAAAACACTCCTGGCGGAGAAAATGTTTTAAGATACAAAAAGAAAAAACCATCTAAGCATGTTTGTGCTGAATGTGGTGCAGTATTACATGGAGTTCCTCGTGGACGTCCATATGAAATTGGAAAATTATCAAAAACAGCTAAAAGACCTAGCCGTCCTTACGGTGGGTACTTATGCTCAAAATGTGCTCGTAAACTTTTCAAAAACGAGGCTAGAAAATAATGATAATTACTATCGGCGGATTAGCTGGAACTGGAACAACCACTACAGCAGAATTGCTTAGTGAAAAATTGAATATTCCATACATCTCTGCAGGATTTGTATTTAGGGAAATGGCTGCAGAGAAAGGAATGAGCGTTCTTGAATTTAGTGAATTTGCTGAAGGTAATGATGATATTGATAAAGAAATTGATAGAAGGCAAGCTCAAAAGGCTAAGGAAGCAGAAAATTTAATAATTGAGGGCAGATTATCAGCATATTTTGTTGATAATGCTGATTTAAAACTTTGGTTAGTAACTCCATTTGATGTTCGATCTAAACGAATAGCTGAAAGAGAAGAAAAATCTGTTGATGTAGCCAAAAACGAAATTGTGATTCGTGAAAAAAGCGAAGCCTTAAGATACATGGAAATCCATAACATAGACATTTCTAATATGGATATCTATGATTTGATTATAAATACTGATACTTTCAATCCTGAAAATGTATCAGAAATCATTATTCAAACATTAAAGGTGATATAAATGGCATCAATCGAAGTAGGTAGAGTATGTGTTAAAATCGCTGGTAGAGAAGCTGGCGAAAAATGTGCAATCGTTGAAATTATCGATGAAAACTTTGTAGAAGTTGTTGGTGAAGCAGTTAAAAACAGAAGATGTAACATTGCTCACTTAGAACCAACAGAAGAAACTATCGATGTTTCTGGCGATATCGTCTCTATTAAAGCAGCTTTAGCTGACTTATAGATTCAAAATGAATAATTAAATTATTATTCATAACTTTTTTTATTTACTATTTTTTTTAAAGGGTATGTTTTCATGAAGTTTGACATGGTAACAAAATCCAGCAGTTTTACAAATCCTGATTTTGGATGCAAGCCTGAAGAACGTGAAATTGAAGAATACATTTCCAAAGGCGTTATTAATTTGGATAAACCTTCAGGTCCGACTTCTCATGAAATTGATTCCTGGGTTAAACGTATCCTAAATTTAGAAAAATCAGGTCACGGAGGGACATTGGATCCTAAGGTTACTGGGATTTTGCCTGTCGGTCTTGATGAAGCAACTAGAGCTATTCAACTTCTTTTAACAGCTCCAAAAGAATATGTCTGTCTTTTAACTTTCCATCAGGATGTTGATGAAGATAGGATTCGTGAAGTGTTTGCTGAGTTTACAGGTAAGATATTTCAATTGCCTCCAGTAAAATCAGCAGTAAAACGTGAAATGAGAACACGTAATATCTATTATTCAACAATTTATGAAATTGAAGGAAGAGATGTGCTATTTAGAATTGGCTGTGAAGCTGGAACCTATGTAAGAACCTATTGCCATAATATTGGTGAAGCCTTGGGTGTTGGGGCTCATATGGCTGAGCTTAGAAGAACACAGGTAGGTTCATTTACAGAAAAGAACAATTTGGTTACACTTCAGGATGTGACTGATGCATACCATTTCTGGAAAGAAGATGGTGATGAATCATTCCTGCGTGAAGCTATTATGCCAATGGAGAGGGCTGCTGATTACCTTCCTAAAATAGTTGTTAAAGATTCCGCAGTAGATGCAATATGTCATGGGGCGGATCTTGCTTGCGGAGGGATTGCTTCATTAGCAAATAATATTCAAAAAAATGATATTGTGGCTATTGAAACTCTTAAAGGTGAATTGGTCGCATCAGGTAATTCATTGCTGAGTTCAAATGAAATTCTGGAAGCGGATAATGGATTTGCAGTTAATACTTCTAAAGTGTTCATGAAACCTGATACTTATCCAAGATTTTGGAAGTAAGTTTTGATTTAATTAATTATTTGTTGTTCTCAAAGCAAAACAGCAAGATCACTGTCAAATAATCTTTGTTATTTTTATTTTCTCTGTTATTATTTTATGGTTGTTGGGTTTTGAATTAATTATTTTTTTTATACTTTTAATTAAATTCATTCAATCCAAATTTATTTCATAATCTTATTTTGTTATCTACATCTTCTTTTAAAAATTAATGTGTTTTGAAAAAAATAGAAAATGAAGAAGCTAGAATGCTCCTCCACCTCCGCCACCGGATCCACCTCCGAAGCCTCCAAAACTGCCGGTATCGGAAGAAGGATTGGCGGATGTTTCGCCTGTTTCAAATGCATGATGCATCATATAATATCCTCCGTAGTGGTGATAGAGGAAGATGTCATCATCAAACTCTGCAATATTTTTTTCCTGAAGTTTCATGGCATCGTAGACACTGTCAGCAACTCCGAGAGCCGCACCATAAATCAGGTACTTTTTCCAAACAACTATTGATTCAGGAGGGTGTTCATTGATTAGGCTGTTGTCCTCCAAGAAGTCCTGGAAGTTTTTCCATTTCAGATAGAATACTCTACCTTTTTTGGTCCATTGTCCGAAAATGTCTTGAGGAAGCATCAGCACGATAAATGAGAATACTGAAAGAACTATTCCTCCTCCGATTGCGAATACTCCGTTGCTGAGATTTGTAAACAATCCCAATATGAATATTATTATTCCGGCTACCAATCCTAAAACTCCAATTGTGTTCATCATTGAGGAACCCTTGCTGTTGAAGTATTTCTTGAGGGTTCTGCTGTCGAGGTATTCATGTTTCACGTCTTGCTGCCATACATTATATTCTTCCATGAACAGTTTTGCATTGGATTCATAGGAGAGGTCTGAGTTTAGACTTGACAGGTTCACGATATCGTCATGTGCAAACATTGACAATATGTCCAGAACGGTGTTTTCATGAATAGCCAAATCAGCATCATGGTTTTTGTTTAATTTTAAAAACAATTCGTTCATGTCTGTGTCGGAATCAGTTCTTGTTTCTAATTCAATGACTTTTTTGTCAATCAGATTAAGGATTGTTGCTTCAAATCCGTTCATGTTTGGAGTTCCGATTTCATATGAATTGTCTATAAGTGCATTTACAACTGCGGGAGGATCGTCTGTCGGCGGTTCTCGTTCATAAATTCCGTCATAGTCTACTTTAGGTTCCCTACCTAATCTGATGTAAACTATTATACTGACGATTGGGGAGATAAGAGATAGCAATCCCAGCAGGATGTATGTTGCATTCCAGAATGAGCGTCCGTTTACACTGTCTTCAAGATTGTGGATTATCTTGTCATGTCCGTTTTCATGAACATGTCTTGCGTATGGTGTATCGTTAAAGTCATCCAGAGGCATTAAAACGAGCAGTTCATAGAATTCTCCTTTTGGTATTTGTGTGGATGTTAATGTGATTGTTGAACCGCGCAGCTCACTTGTGGAATTATATTCCTGAGGATTTAGGTAATATTCATTATTTGTGTCTCCCGGCAGATGAATGATTGCTGTTAGGGCATCGATTCCAACATCCCAGTCTTCTCCCCAAAGTTTATATTGTAATCCTGCGATATCATCAAAGACTGTGACAGTATTTTTCATGTCATAGCTGATGTAGACATAAACTTCGGTATTGGATATCTTTTTTGTATGTCCTTCATCGGCATACAGATATACTTTCAGTTGGGTTTCACCATCCTTTTCAATAACTTCCACGTCAGAATAGGCTCCCTTGGTTTCTACGCTAATGTTATCTATGCTTTCCCCTTCTTTTAGAGGTATGTCTCTGTAAATTCCATTATATGTTCCGTGAAATGCATAATTATATATTTCATCTACATGGAGTAGACCGTCATCCCCAACGGTAAGCTCAATAAATGCCTGTTTTATTGAGTAGCTTTTGTCATCATCATCCGCTGAGACAACAGCTATTGCTGAAAACAACACCATAAATAATAAAATTATACAAAATGTTTTTTTAACATCCATATAATTTCACCTTTTCCTTTTAAAATTTAACTTCCGGAACTTCTGTTTCTCCTTCAGGGGCCTGGTAAAATTCAGCTTCTTTAAAGTTAAACAGTCTTGCAAACATGTTGCTTGGGAACTGTTCGCATGCATTATTGTATTTATAAACGACGTCGTTGTAGAATTGCCTTGAATAAGCAATTTTGTCCTCTGTTTCGGTTAATTCAGTTTGCAATTGCTGAAAATTGGAATTGGCCTTAAGTTCAGGGTAATTTTCAGCCACTGCAAAAAGGGACTTAAGGGCACCTGTGAGCTGGTTGTCAGCTGCAGTGGTTTCAGCAATGTTTGAAGCATTCATCACACTGGATCTTGCTTTGGTAACCTCTTCAAGAACACCTTTTTCGTGTGAAGCATATCCTTTAACGGTTTCCACAAGATTTGGAATGAGATCATTTCTTCTTTTGAGTTGAACTTCTATTTGCGCGTAACTGTTTTTTACGCGGTTTCTTAAACTTACGAGATTGTTATATAAATGTACGATTGTAAATCCGATAAAAAGTATTGCAGCAACCAATACTATTATTAAAATGAGATTCATTTTATCACCTGTATTATATGTATTATATATTTAGGACATATACTTTCCCATTTTAAGTTTAAATAGTTGGGTAATTATAATTATATTGAAAACAATTATTTTGGAAAAATATCTGTTTTAAACAATACCTTTATATATGGGGAAGTTGATATATTATCTTATCATATTATACTAGTCAATATGATGTGCAAGTATTGCTAACTATTATGCCGAGATAGTCTAGCCTGGTAAGGCGCGAGACTGGAAATCTCGTGGGCGT
>NZ_CAMVTE010000064.1 GCF_947170395.1 uncultured Methanobrevibacter sp.
AATTAGCTTTAATATGTGTTTTATAGCTTCCTTTTTTACACATAGTTCAAAAAAGTTGTTTTTTCCACTTTAAAAACACCAAATATTATTTATATGAAATGATATTAAATATTGTAATGTAAGAGTTAAAAGTAATAAATATTTTGTATAGTATACGGGCAAAATCCTTTCTACATAATTTGTATGTTATTTTACTTATTAATCATTAATATTAAGTTTTTTATTCATTAACTTAATATAACTTATTTTATGATTTTGTTAAGAATAATATGTTTAGATTTTTAAAAAATAAGTGTTTTTTTAAGGAATTAATTTGGCCTTTTTTGGCAGGTGTTTATATTTTGTATAGTTTTTTCAGCATATTGACTTTATATTTGGAGTTAATTCTCTGAAAAATTATTAAGAAACAATTAGTTAAATGTTTCATAGTTTATGTTTCCAATTTGTTTTTGATTATGGTATGTTTTTTGGCTTTTTCAAATGTTTTTCGTATAATTTTATTTTAGCATTGGTTAATTAACTTTTGTATTTTATTGGATTTTGTTAACATTTGGAATGGTGTCTTTTTATGTAAATATATTTGGTTCTGTTTTATTTTCATGTTTAAAGCAATAGTTTTTTGGGTTTGTAGAATTGTCTTCATTTATAAGCAAAATTACTTAAATATGGGAGTATGATCTATTATTTGGTTATGAGTTTGTATATTGTCAAGTGTATTCGACAATTATATTAACTTTAATTATGCTGTCGATTGTATTCTACTATTGTATGGAAATTATTATTTTTGTAGAATGTAGTCGACAAAATTTATATATTTTAAAATACAAAAATTCAATATAATTATTGTGCGGTGAAAAAAATGATTAAAAGGGAATTATACTTAAACCAAATAGAAAGGCTGATAGATAAGGAACCTATCAAAATCATAACTGGCGTTAGAAGAAGTGGGAAAACATACCTCCTAAAAAGCATTCGGGAAGAGTTGAAAACCCGTGGAATAAAAGAAGAAAACATATTCCTGATTTCATTCGAGTCCATGAAATACAACAAGATAGAAAACTTCAAACAGCTCGATGAATGCATAATGAACCTGACTGAAAACACAAAAGGCAAAGTCTACCTATTATTTGATGAAATACAAAACGTCAAAAACTGGGAAAAAAGCATAAACGCATGCAGAGTCGACCTTGACTGCGATATCTACATCACAGGATCCAACTCAGAACTATTATCTGGTGAAATGGCAACATTAATATCGGGCAGATACTACCAGATAAACATCTACCCCTTCTCATTTGCCGAATTCATACAATACAAAAAGGAAATAGAAAAAACAGACACAAATGACTTGGAGGAACTGTTCAAGGAGTATGTGGAATATGGTGGAATGCCCCCAATACAGCAGGTTGCAGCACAAGACAAATATTCCTATTTAAGCGACATATACAACACAATACTTCTAAAAGACATCGTAACGAGACACAACATAAGAAACACTGACATGCTAAACCGCATACTCGACTATGTAATAATGAACCTTGGAAAAAACTTCTCAGCTGGAAACATAGTCAAATACATGAAACACGAAAGAAGAAAAATATCAAAGGACACAATACTCGACTATTTATTATACTCCAAAAATGCCTGCTTCACACACCAGGCACCAAGAGAGGACATAAAAGGAAAAAAAGTGCTTAAACACAACGAAAAATATTTCCTAGTCGACCATGGATTCTATCAGGCAAAATACGGAGAAATAGAAAACATGGGCTCAATCCTTGAAAACATAGTCTACATAGAACTGCTCAGAAGAGGATATGACGTAAAAATAGGAATGATAAAAGAAAAAGAAATCGATTTTGTCTGCACTAGAGACAAAGAAAAAATCTACATTCAGGTAACATACCAACTGGAAAACGATAACACAATAGAAAGGGAATTTTCAGGACTTGCAAAAATCAATGATAATTTTGACAAATACGTTTTAAGCATGGATAAAATGGACTTCTCCGGCAGCGGACTGAAACACAGAAACATCATAGACTTTCTAACATCAGATTATATATAATTGTGTTTAAAAGAGTTTTTTAACTAATGGCTCTTTAAACACCACTATATTGTGCGATACGCTATGTTTCCATTAACATGTGATTGATAATTCAATAGTTACTTTTTAAGATTTGATTTAATGATGTGACATTAACATTGGCGGAATCCCTTCCACATATCAGTCCCGTTTTCCACTGTGATATATGCAAGGGTTTCAGAAAATAAGTTTTGAATAGCTAATGGTCGACGTTAATGTTAATCTCTATGTATGCACAAATTATAATAATATATTAAATATATAATTGGCAATTGATGTAATATGGATTGTTTTACCTCTTGTCTGCATTTTGTTATTATTTTATTTAATATTTATGCTTGTATCAGATAAAATTTCAATAACTGTTTCATTGCATGACTTCATTGTAATTCCGCCTTTGCAGTCGTTTTGCATAATGAGAAGAACACGTAGGCCTGCAGATGATACATATTCTAGTTTAGAACAATCGATGAAGACGCTTCTGATATCATTATCTTCCTTAATCTTTTCATAATTGGCAAGAAGTTTAGGTGCACTTAATGTATCTAGATTTCCTGACAATATGAGATTAAGATTATCTCCATTGATTGATGCATCTGCATTAAAAGATTCTGTCTTGGCATCAGTATCCACATTAACTGATTCGTCAACTGTAATTTTCCATATGTATACTTGCTTAAGGCCTTCCTTAATTTGAGCTACAATCTTAGGATTTGCATTTTCTAAACTTTTAAACTCAGATACATGGTCTGCATATGGAATTTTCTCCAGTTTAAGTCCCTTAGATGTAATATAATTCATTGCGTTTTTCATATTTTCTTGAACATCACCTAAGGAACTGACAGTTATTGCATTTTGTATGATTGTTGCATCAGATTTGTCTTCTACTCTGTACTTGGATGTATACATGATATCTCTTGTTCTCTCTCCATAAAAGGATTTCACTATCAAAACGTAGAGGCGAGATATTTCAGGGTCAAGAGTAATCCAATATCCTCCATGTTCTGCAAGAATTTTTTTGATATTGTCACACATTGCATCCAGTTCGGAATCTGTAAGATACATCAGGAGTCCTTCTGTTGTTATGCATACCTTTCCGTCAATCTTGTCAAATGCAGACTTAAGGGATTGATAATTGGTTGCATCCACACCCTCGAAATTAACAAGCTTTTTTTGGTCGTCATCCAGCAATGACATAATGGCGGGTTGAACTTCATTAATTGTTGCAGGAAGGTCCATTCCAACAAATTTATTGCCGCTTTTTGCAAATTCAAGGGCTCTAGGGGTGAAACCGCATGGCAAGTCAACCACTGTAAAACCTGATTCCTTAGCGAGTTTTCCATTAGTAAAGTATCTTACATCCATGATAATACTGTTAATGAAAAGATCATCATCATCGGCCTTGACTGTCTTACTGTCTTGTGTATCTTCTCTGGTAAGATTCAGCCTTTCGGCTACGGCTTTGGCATCATCATGACCTGCAGCAGCCAATTGGAAAAGAGTCATCCTTGCCGTATTAAATATGGGATTTGTTCTTTCCAATAATTCTTGATCAATTTTTAGTCCTTCAAAATTAAATGCATTATACATAAATCCCTCTTGAATATGATATGTTTCTCTTTAGTTAGTATATTAACTTTGGATTTCTTTAAAGTTGTATTGGTTTTGATAACTTAAATGATTTGTGATTTTTAATATTTTAAGTTGAAAAAAAAAGAAAACTAGAGATAACATTTTAGATTGAATGTATATATACATAATTTGGGAGTTATCTGAATTATTAATCATTAATATTAAGTTTTTTTATAATTAATTTAATTTTAACTCATTTAGTGATATTTACGATAAAAATTAACAAAATATAAATAATATTCACTATAAAACTACAATTCAACAGGATTATAGTGAAAAAATGAATGTCAAATTAAACAGTCGGATGCAGCTGATAATCTTGTTTATTATAGCTGCAAGCCTAGTAACCATAGCCCAATCGATTATTACAACAGGAGTAGTTTATCTGATGAGTGACTTTTCTGTCTCATCAACACAGGCACAGTGGTCCTATTCTGTTTTTCTGCTTGTTGTGGGTGTCATGATTCCGTTAAGCGCTTATATTTCTCGGCGGTTTAATGCAAGAACAATATTCTTCTTTTCATTAAGCATATTTCTTTTAGGATCCATCATATGTTATTTTTCAACTTCATTAATCATATTAATCATTGGTAGAATCCTTCAAGGCATTGGAAACGGTATTATAATGCCTTATGTTCAGATTTTGCTTTTGAGAACCATTCCTGAAGAGAAATGGCA
>NZ_CAMVTE010000065.1 GCF_947170395.1 uncultured Methanobrevibacter sp.
ACTACTTTGCGCACACATTCCCAGGATTTTTCGATACAGATATGTTCTACTACATATTTTCACTGTTCTTTATATTCTTCTTTGTTGAGAGTATAAGAACTGAGAATCTGATTTATAAGGTATTGTTTGCAATACTTTCAGTTATTTCAATTGGGTTGTTTTCCCAATCATGGACTGGTTATATCTTTTACGTAGGTCTTATGGGCGTATTTGCCGTTGCTTATTTGATTGCATGCTACCTATTTAACGTAGGTGATGAAAGTCCTAAGGATTATCCAAATAAAATTCAATGGTTCATACATCAAAAAGAGCTGTTGTCAATCGTTATTTTGGGTGTTGTTGCATTTGTAGGTCTTGCGGTTTTCCAAGGGGTAAGCGGTGTAACCGGCATATTTTCACAATTACTTGGTTTGCTTTCACTGCAATCAGCTTCCCGTGTTGTAGGAGGATTCCCGAACGTACTTATTTCCGTTGCAGAGATGCAAATGCCAAGTTTACTTGGTAAAGGTATGGTTTCAGCATTTTTAGCAAACACTAATGGTGTTGTAAACGGTATGGGCGGTATCACTATCCTATTTGCTGGATTAATAGTATTGTACACATTTGTAAGCAAAGTATTTAAATTCAGAAAGGTAAGAACACCAACTCAGTCAAAAACCAAAAAACCACCTAAAGGAAAAAGACTGTCTTCAGCTAAAAAGATTGATGATGAACATAAATTCAAACTCAATTTAGGCAGTTTCAGTTTCGGATCTACTGATGAAATCCTGTCATCCAAACGTTTAACAGTTTTATATGCAACTCTGTTTGTTGTATGGGTTGTTCTAACAGCTCTTGCGGTAAGTAGAGGTTCAAGGTTCATTACCACAATCGTATTGCCGTTTGGACTCATGGCAGGTATATTTACAGGATTTGCAATTGACTACATTAAAAATAAATTAAACAATGATAAATGGATTGTTGTTGTTTTATTTGTTGCAGCTTTCCTTGCAGCAATTCCATTGGCTCAAATTAATACTATTTATGGAATTTTACTGTTCCTTGCAATTGTTGTAATTGGTCTGATTACCATTTATGCAATCAAATCAGACATTGCAAGCAAAAAAGTTCCGCTTAAAAAATACGTGCTGGTTATTGCTGTAATTCTTGCATTGGTATCACCTTCAGTATGCGGTGCTTTCCAGACTTCCGATTCTGTTGTACCTGGTACCAGCGATGCAATGTGGAATTCCATGAAATGGATTAATGAAAATACAGCAAATGATACCGTAATCACATCCTGGTGGGACTTCGGTTACCTCTTCGAAATTGCTGCCGACAGGCAAGTAACATTCGACGGAGGTTCTCAGTCAGGTGAACGTGCATTCTGGCTGGGTCAGGCGATGAGTACGGATAATCTTGAATTGTCCGCAGGTATCTTTAGAATGTTGGATTCAACAGGTACATTGGCTACCGAAGCATTGGTTAACTACACTGGTGATACAGGTAAGGCAACAGAGATTTTACTTGACATCTTGCCAAAAACATCAGACGATGCTCAAAAGGATTTAGTCAGCAAGTATCACTTGACTGCTGCACAGGCACAGGATGTTATTCAATACACTCACCCTGAAAAGGTACGTCCTGTAATATTTGTAGCATCTTCAGATATGCTTCAAAAAGCAGGTTGGTGGAGTTACTTCGGTGCTTGGAACTTTACAAACCAATCTTCCGAAAACTACAACTACTATGTTCCAACAGAGCAGGTTGAAGTAAAACCAGGAGCTACAGGCAAATTGTCAATACTCAATGATCAAGGAATGACAATCAATGCGGTCATTACAAGAGGTGCAGGCAACAATACAACTTCAGCTTATACTGAAGCGGTCTACACCGAAACAGGTGAACAGATTATGATAAATGATACACCTTACAACCCATTGAACATTTCAGACATTATTGTAATCGAAGACGGTTATATAATGAAAAACGAATCGGTTGGCAATGTCAAGAACGCTAACTTCACTCTGTTCCTGATGGGTCAGGACAACATGTACACACCTATTCTAATCAGTAACGAGCTGGCAAATTCAATGTTTACCAGATTGTATCTGATGGGTGGTGCCGGTCAGGACATATTTGAGAATGTTCACGTGGAAAATGGTGTAATGCTGTTTAACGTAAACTTCGACAATACCGTTGCCGGTGGAGCTAGCGGTAGTTCAAATAATAACACAACAAACACTTAGATTAGGTCAATCCTAATCTAAACTTTTTTTATTTTAATAATATGGTGATTTAATGGGGATTGAGGAGAAAATAAAGGATATTGAAGAAGAGATTCAAAAGACACCATATAATAAAGCAACTTCACATCACATTGGTAAACTCAAGGCTAAACTATCCAAATTAAAGGAAGAATCCCTACAGAGAAGTAGCGGTGGGTCCAAAGGACAAGGATTTCACGTTAAAAAATCTGGTGATGCTACTGTTGTACTTGTAGGATTTCCTTCTGTAGGTAAATCTACTCTCTTAAATAACATTACCAATGCTGAAAGTAAGGTTGGAGCTTATCAGTTTACTACTTTGGACATTGTTCCGGGTGTAATGGAACATAAAAATGCCAAAATTCAAGTTTTTGATATTCCTGGAATCATTACCGGTGCAAGCAGCGGTAAGGGAAGAGGTAAGGAAATCCTCTCTGTTGCAAGAACTGCCGATTTGATTCTGGTTGTGTTGGACACATTCAATCCACAACATATTAACGTTATTTTAAAAGAACTCAGAGCTATTGGAATCAGACCAAACGAACGTCCTCCAGATGTAACTGTTAAAAGGAAAAAGTTAGGTGGTGTAAAGGTATCATCCACTTGCAAATTAACCCATATGGATGAAAAAACAATCAGATCAATTCTAAATGAGTACGGATACATCAATGCAGATGTGCTCTTTAGGGATGACGTTACAATGGACCAGTTCATTGACGTGCTTGACAGAAACAAATCATATGTTCCGATGTTGATTTTACTCAACAAGGTGGATTTGGTTGATGAAGCATATATTGAGGAGCTGAAAAAATACATTCCTGAATTCATTCCGATTTCCGCAGATAAGAATACAAATATCGATGAACTGAAGGATTTGATATTTGATAATTTGGACTTAGTTCGTGTTTATCTAAAGCCGCAAGGCAGAAAGGCGGATATGGAAGATCCGCTTGTAATCAAAAAGGGTTCTACCGTAATCGATGCATGCGGTAAACTCCACAGAGAATTCGTTAAGAATTTCCGCCATGCAAAGATTTGGGGAACTTCTGTAAAATTCCCAGGCCAGAAGGTAGGTCCGGACCATGTGCTTGAGGATGAGGATGTATTAAGAGTTATTTTAAAAAAATAATTCTTATATCTTTTTGATATTATGAATAAAGCTATTTTTATAACTGGTACTCCATGTACCGGAAAAACAACCGTCAGCGAAAAGTTGGCTGACAGCCTTAACTGCAAATTAATTAAAATCAATGACTTGGCTATTGATAATGACTTTGTTTTGGGAATAGATGATGAAAAGGGATATAAGGTCATTGACATTGACGCACTGGATGAAAAAGTAGGAGAAATTATCGAATCTGGTGATGATTTGCTTATTTTTGAAGGTCATTTGGCTCATTTGTGTCATGGTGCAAGTAAAGTGATTGTTTTAAGGGTCAGACCTGAAGTTTTACGCTCCAGGCTTGAAGCCCGTGATTATTCTGAGCTTAAAATCCGTGAAAACCTGGAGGCTGAAGCAATGGGAGTCTGTACTGTGGAAGCTTATGAGATTTATGGGGAAGATATTTGCGAAATTGATGCAAGCGATTTGACTGTCGATGAAATTGTCGGGTTGCTTTGTGATATTGTTGACGGCAAATCCAATCCAGGTGTCGGTGAGATTGACTTTATGGACTGGCTTATTTAGTTCAATATTGTCATTTTTGCTTTATCTATTTTTTTTATTTTTTTTTGGTTATATGCAATTTCACTTATAAAATACATACCTTTATAAATGGTAATAAACATAATTATTCTTAATATTCATATTAACCTAAGGTTAATTTTTAACTATGGTTTTTGTTTTAATTTGCGCAAATCATTTTAATTCAATTTTGA
>NZ_CAMVTE010000066.1 GCF_947170395.1 uncultured Methanobrevibacter sp.
TCGGCTCGGGCATGAACCGTATCATGAGCAAATACAGCCGCGACAATTTCGAGTTCGGCGGCAATTATGTTCGCATGATTGTGCCCTACAACTGGATCCCCGAAGAGGGCGAGGCAGAGGATGAAGAAGGCAATGAAGGTAATCGGAAAAGTACCCACGATACCGAAACTGCCGGAGTAAATGAAAGGGTTAATGAAAAGGTAAATGAAAGGGTTAATGAAAGACAAAGGTTAATCATCTCTGCTATAACCGAAAATCCTTACATAACCCAATCTGAACTTGCCAAAATACTTGGAATATCACTTGTTCATGTCAATAAAAACATGAAGAAGTTGCAAGAAAAAGGTCTCGTCCGCCGCATTGGTCCCGACAAAGGCGGACATTGGGAGGTGGTTGACAATGAATAATGAATAATGAACAATGTACAATTTACAATTTACAATGAACAATGAAGACCGAGCAAGAACATAGTAATGAACAATGTACAATGTACAATGAACAATGGAGGAAGGTTCGTTTTGGCGAGTTCTTTGATATGCTGCCAACAAACACATTGTCAAGAGATAAACTAAACGACCAACAAGGAGAATATCAGAATATTCATTACGGCGATGTTTTGATAAAGTACCCATTTTGTCTTGACTGTAACAACGCTGACATTCCTTACATAAACGATGATGTCAAGTTTAATATGGCTGTAGTTCGTGATGGTGATGTGATTTTCGCAGACACGGCAGAAGATGATACAGTTGGGAAATGTGTTGAAGTTATGAATGTGGGTGACAGAAAAATTGTCTCAGGTTTACACACATATTTTTGCAGACCAAGACATAAAATGGCATTGGGTTATTTGGGCTATTATTTGAATAGCAATCACTTCCACAACCAATTGTTGCCTTATATAGCAGGTTCCAAGGTTTCGTCTGTAAACAGGACTTCCATTGCTCGCACTTTTATTTCCTACCCCGAATCTCTCACCGCCCAGCGCCGTATAGCCGCCATACTCGCATCTGCCGACAAGGTGATAGCCTCAACGCAGAAGGTCATCGCCAAATACAAGCAGATAAAGCAGGGGCTGATGGAAGACTTGCTGAAACCCAAAGAGGGTTGGAAGATGGTGAAGTTGGGGGAAGTAATTGTTGATTCTTATGCAGGAGGAACACCCAATCGAGGTCGGGGTGATTATTTTGGAGGAGATATTCCTTGGGTATCATCAGGAGAAGTGAACAATCCTGAAATAAATTCCACCTTTGAAAATATCACAATTGAAGGGTTAAATAACTCAAGTGCCAAATGGATTCCTGAAAATTCAATCCTTGTTGCATTATACGGAGCGACAGCTGGACAAGTTTCAATGTTGCGAATCAGAGCAACTTCGAACCAAGCAGTTTTAGCAATAATTCCTAATGATGAAGTTGCAGATACGATGTTCCTATATTATCAGATAGTTTACAACAAGGAGAATCTATTGTTTTTAGCACAAGGTTCAGGACAACCCAATTTAAGCAAAAATCTCGTTGATAAATTAGAAATCTCAATTCCAGACCTCACGGAGCAGCAGCGCATTGCTTCAATCCTTTCGGGCATAGATGCGAAGATAGCGGCGGAGGAGACGGTTTTGGGGAAATATGGGAAGATTAAGAAGGGGATGATGGAGAGGATGTTGGAGGGCGAGAATAACTTGAATTGAGGTTTTATAGTTTCCCACATTTTTTATAATATTAACCGCATCAAAATGTTTCTATTAGAAAAAAGATTACTTTTGCAAAGTGAATAATATAAAAAATACAGAATGGATAACTCAAATGTACATCAAACCAAGGATCTATCGATTCGATTATTTTCAGAATTGAATCTTGATGATTCATTCTTTGATAGTTTAAAGGATAGTTACCCTGAATTTGAGAAATGGTTCAAGAAAAAGTCTGCAAACAACGAATCGGCTTATGTTTTTATGGATGAAGACGGGCATGTTTTGGATTTCCTTTATTTGAAAAACGAAGAAGAGGAAATTAAAGACGTTAGCCCCGTTCTTCCGTCTAAGAAGAGATTAAAAGTTGGAACGTTCAAAATTTTACCAAGACATTCGAGACGTGGCGAGCGCTTTATGAAAAAAATAATGGATAGAGCAATCGCTGATGATGTTGATGAGGTCTATGTTACAATTTTTCCCAAAATAGAACTTGAATATTTAATAAAGTCCTTTGAGAATTATGGATTCCAGCATATTGCTGACAAGGATCATGGAGAAAGAGGTTCTGAGTATGTGCTCGTGAAAAATATGAGAGAGGTATATGGTGACATCGTTAAAGATTATCCGTTTGTCAAAAGTGAAGGTGTCAAAAAACATATCCTTTCCATAAGACCAGATTATCATACCATGTTATTTCCAGATTCAATTCTTCATAATGAAAATCCATACGATTTAGTTAAGGATATAAGCCCCACAAATTCTATACATAAGATTTATATTTGTTGGATGGATAATGTTGATCAGTTAAAAAAGGGGGATTTGTTGTTGATTTACAGGACTTCAGATGGATTAGGGCCCGCCAATTACAGGAGTGTCGTTACATCTATATGTACAGTTAACGAAGTAAGAACGTACAATGATTTCAAGAATGAAGATGAATTTATAAAGTATACAAATCAATATAGTATTTTTTCGGAAAATGACTTGCGTAAATGGTACAGGTATAAAAACAACTTTACTGTAATCAAAATGCTTTATAATGTAGCCTTTACCAATAAGGTCATCAGAAAAAGACTTTTGGAGGAAGTTGGAATGGATGGTGACATGTATTGGGGGTTTTGTCCTGTTTCCGATGAACAATACAAACACATTTTAAAATTAGGAGGTGCAGATGAACGCTATCTTATCGATTAAGCCACAATTTGTTGAAGAAATTGTTGCTGGCAGAAAAAAATATGAGTTTCGTAAGAAAGGATTCAAAAAGCCGGTTCAAAAGGTTTATGTATATGCAACAACTCCTGTGTGCAAAATCATTGGTGAATTCGAGTTGGGAGGCATTTTGGAGGGCAAGCCCAATAAAATCTGGGCTTTGACTAATCAAATGTCTGGTATTACTGAGGATTATTTCAAAGAGTATTATTCCAACAAAGATATTGCATACGCATTGGAAATAAAATCCTTTAAGTCTTACAAAGAACCTATCAATCCCTACTCAACATTCGGTAAGTTTACTCCACCACAATCATTTTGTTATGTCAGCAAAGATTTTCTGATTTGAGGTAAAGTTTTTTTAATTGTCATGGCAAGAATCAAATTGTTTATCGGCGGAATACATGGAGTAGGGAAAGGCTCGTTATGCAAACAACTTGTTGAAGCGTATTTGTGCGAATATGTTTCGGCAAGTGCTTTGTTGAATTGGAATAAAAAGTCAAAACAGGTTCAAGATGTTAGCCGAAACCAAAAAATACTGGCAGAGTTATTAGCCGAAAAAACATCTGGTGACAGTTCATATATTATTGATGGCCATTTTGCTTTGTGGGACGAAAGCAACTGCTGTAAAGTTGTTCCATTAGAAACATTCACCCAGTTAGGACTTAATGGAATTGTTCTGATAACATGCTCTGCTGATATTGTTCAGGAGCGTCTCAGTGAAAGAGATGGAATTTCTTATGATATAAACCGAATACGCGACCTTCAAAACTCCGAGATTTTACAAGCGGAACAAGTGGCACAGAGTCTTAATATACCATTATTTGTTTTTGATGCCACTCAACCCATAGATTATGAAGTATAATGTACCCCAAAATTGAGAGCAGGAGTTAAGGTGAAAAATGAGTAGTTTTG
>NZ_CAMVTE010000067.1 GCF_947170395.1 uncultured Methanobrevibacter sp.
CAATTCCCATTTGAAGTGACTGTGGATAAGGTTATTAACTCTACAATGGTTGCAGACCCATTGACACTTCTTGACTGTTCTCCAGTAAGTGACGGAGCAGCAGCAATTGTAATGGTGCCTGCAGAAGATGCTAAAAAATACACTGACACTCCAATCTATGTAAAAGCTTCTACACAGGCTTCTGGAACATTGACTTTACACGACAGAAAAGATATCACTACCATTGAATCTACAAAAGTCGCTTCCAGAAAAGCTTATGATATGGCAGGAGTAACAGTTAAAGACATTGATTTGGCTGAAGTGCATGACTGTTTCTCAATCAACGGGCTTTTAGCAGTAGAGGACTTAGGATTTACTGAGAAAGGTAAAGGTGGAATAGCTATTGAAGAAGGACAAACTGAAATCGATGGTGATTTCCCAATAAACACTTCAGGTGGTCTTAAGGCACGTGGACACCCATTAGGTGCTACAGGTATTGCTCAGGCTGCTGAAGTTGTATGGCAACTCAGAGGAGAAGCTGGCGGACGTCAAGTTGATGGTGCAGAAATCGGTATGACCCACAATATCGGTGGAACCGGCGGTACTGCAGCAGTACATATTTTCGGAAGAGATTTATAAATCTCTTTTACTTTTTCTTTTTTTTTATGATAATCAATACTGGTTCAAGAACAGATATTCCTGCTTTTTTCTCCAAATGGTTCTTAAACAGAGTGGATGAGGGTTTTGTCTGCACAAGAAATCCCTATAATGATGATATTTACAGATATCCTTTAGACTCTAAAATCATTGACTGTTTGTGTTTCTGCACTAAAAACCCAAAACCATTATTGAGGAATATTGATTTTCTAAATGAATATGATCAGTTTTGGTTTGTAACAATAACTCCTTATGGTAAAGATATTGAAGTTAATGTACCAAATTATAAACAGGTTATCAAGTCATTTCAGGAATTGTCTGAAACATTGGGGATAAACAAGGTTTCCTGGAGATATGACCCCATTTTTATCAGTGAAAAATATGATATTGAGTTTCACATAGACAAATTTGAAGAGATGGCATCACAACTTTCTGATTTCACCAATGATTGCACAATTAGTTTCATTGATTTATATCAGAAAGTCTTGAGAAATTTTCCTGAAGTTGATGAAGTAACAACTGATGAAAGATTAATCATTGGTCAAAACTTTGCCAATATTGCTCGAAAGTATGATATTCAAATGAAAACATGTGTTGAGGGTACATTGCTTGACCAATTCGGATTTGACTCATCAGGCTGTATGACACAACAGGTAATTGAAAATGCAATTGGGAATAATTTAAAAATCCCTAAAGGAAAATATAGGATTCGTGAATGTGAGTGTATATTTGGAAGGGATATTGGAGCATATAATACGTGTATGCATGGATGTAAGTATTGTTATGCCAACAGCAATATGCAGTTAGTCAAAAGGAACCAAAAGTTGCATAATCCTGATTCACCTTTGCTGATTGGTGAAGTTAATGATGGTGATGATGTAAAGGAAGTTAATGAACCTAGCTATATTGATACACAAACTAGATTATTTTAATATTAATTAATCAAGTTTTTCATAAAGTCGCAGTTAGTAAATATTTATTATTGATAAAATTTAAATTAATTATTATCTAATAATCTATGGTGGTTATTAATGTATAATAGAGTTGAGATTGCTCGTGAGTTTGCAAATGCAATTAACAGTGATAAAATTATTAAAATCATATTATTTGGTTCTGTTGCTCGTGGTGATGATCATGAGGAATCAGACATTGATATTCTAATAATTTCCAATCATCGTGAAGATATAGATGATATTATTTCAGAGGAAATTGCATGGATTATGTATGATAAACAAGAACTTATTTCAGCTCATGTAATTAATGAAGACTTATTCAATAAAACTAAAAATTTCTCATTTTTAACTAATGTTTTAAAGGATGGTGTACCAATTGGATAATGAAGAGGTACTTGCTTTTATTGTTAAGGCTGAAACAAAATTAAAACATAGTAAAGCTTTATTTGAAATTGAAGGTTATGCAGATTCAGTTAGTTTATCTTATTATTCAATGTTTTTATGCGCTAAAGCGTTATTGATTAAGAAGGAATGCAATGTCCCTAAAACTCATCAAGGTTTGATTCAGTTGTTCAGTTTAAAATATGTTCATGAAGATGAATTCAGATATAATGTGTATAAATATTTGACTAATGCTCAATCAGACAGGGAAGATGCTGATTATTCTGCAATAGACTCTATTGGGGAAGATTTAGCTAAAAAAAGAATTAATCAGGCAGAAGAATTTTTAAAAGAAACTAAAAAATTTTTATAATTTTCTAATATGTTATGAGAATAGTCGTTAAAATTAATCATTGATTTTAAAAATGACTTCATACTCATTTAATAATTCTTCTTTTTGTTTTTCAGATAGATTTCCGCTGTTTACTTCATTGAGGCCGTATTCCAGCATATTATAGAGAATTTTGTTTAGATTGAATCCTTTTTGTGTTAGTGAATATTCAGTTTTGATGTCATTTTCAAAAACTTGTTTTGTAATTAAATCATTGTCTTCCATGAATTTGAGTGTGTCTGTCAGTACTCTGTTGCTCAATGTTTTTTCTTCTAAAAATTCGCTGAATTGCTTTTTTCCTAAGAATATGTCTCTGATGATAAATATCACCCATTTTTTGGATATCAATTTCAATGTATCGTCTATGGGGCAATTGTCATCGTAATCTTTAATTTTTTTCATCTTTTTGACCTATTGTGAGTTTTTCCTTACAAAATCTATTTAAAAAGCATTGTATATAACATTTGTTATCTGGTGATTGTATGAATGACAGACATGTAATTGAAGCATTAGGAAAAGCTGAAGTCGTAATAGAAAACGGGAAAATAACCTACATTGGAGAACCGGTAGTTGATTACTGTTCCATATTTGACAATGGTCAGCATAATGGTGATTTGACAAAAGAATTCATCAAATCCAACATTAACAAAAGAATAGATGAATTTGGAATGTGCACTCCACAAAGGTCAATTGATGTTGAAGACACAATGAGCTTTGGAACCAGCGAAACATTAAAAACCAACATGATCAATGGCAATGTTGATTGTGTGGTTGGAGCATGTGAGGGAGTAGGGACATTGCTGATTGATGACGCTGAGCTTGTTCAGGGAGTTGGAGGAAGAGTTTCCGCATTGATAAGCACCACTCCAATTGATGAGGTAATGGATAAAGTTGGAAGAGAAAATGTTTTAAATCCTGAAACTGCAGAGTTGAATCCATTAAAAGGTCTTGAAATGGCAATTGAAAGAGGATATAAAAACATTGCAATAACAATTATTCCAACAGAAATGGTTAAGGATTTAAGGCAACATCCAAAACCTGAAGATGTCAACATATATATTTTCGTAGCACATACAACCAACGTTTCCAAAAAAGAGGCGGAGATGTTATTTGATTATGCTGATGTGATTTCAGGATGCTCTTCCATAAACATACGGGAAACTGCTGAAGAAAGAAAACCATATTATGCTGGAAAAAAAGTTCCATTGTATGCAGTAACCGAAAATGGAAAAAGATTGCTCAATGAAAGATTGGAATATATTGGATATGAGTTATGTGAAAAAAAGTATCCTCAGGATTTCACTCAAAGTCCTAAGCCATTAATCTAATTTCATTTATCAATTTGAAGTACTTCATTTAGATGTAGTTAATACTGTTACTTCAAATAAATGAAGTATTAT
>NZ_CAMVTE010000068.1 GCF_947170395.1 uncultured Methanobrevibacter sp.
CCTTCAGCGCTTTCACATGCCCTTTGGCCAGATCCACCACATGGATGTAGTCCCGGACACCGGTGCCGTCCGCTGTGGCATAGTCATCCCCAAACACATGCAGCTTATCCAGCTTGCCCACCGCCACCTGGGTGATATACGGCATCAGGTTATTAGGAATCCCATTGGGATCCTTCCCCGATCAGACCAGACTCGTGTGCGCCGATGGGATTAAAATACCGCAGCAGCACTATATTCCAAGGCTTTGGATCCATGAGCTTCACATCCGCCGTGTGCATATCAATCAAAATCTCTTCCAGCATAGACTTGGTCTTCCCATAGGGATTGGTACAATGCCCCTTAGGACATGCCTCCGTAATATGTGAACTTTTCATAAAAGTTCACATTAAAAGAACCTTTCCACAATTATCATCAGTCAGCAGATGTCCATTCTCTTCCAAAAAATATATCTGAACTTCATAGAATTACGATTCAATCCTGAATAACTTATCATTCTGCGAAAGCTCAACCACAACACTCGATTTTTCAATTAACCCAGCTGGAAGCTTATCTTTTAATATCGATACAACCAGTTGAATTTTATGTTCATTAACAAAATCCGCAACTTTTAATAACTGATTATCATGCATCAGCTCTTTCTTGTCATTCAAAAGAAAATGTAAACAAGGAATATTATCATCATCCGCAAATAAAGTATATGCCAGATCAAAACATAAAATTTCTCCTTGCTTTTTACCCGAACTCATATTTAAATTAAAAGCACTGAACTTATAAACCGGAACATTAGTCAGCCGATTAAGCTCTTTCTCGTACTTTAGCGCATACTTTTCCCCATAGAGCTCGTTTGAAATTACCGAAAAATATTTGTTAAACTTTGTAATTTGAATTTTCAGCTTTTGTTCAAACTGATCAGAATATAATGTTGCATCTATAACATCAAGTTCCTTGGTCAAAGAAACGAGATTGTTATCAACTTCATTAATCAGGGAAATACTATTCTCATATTCACCCTTAATTCTGTATTTCTCATTAATTTCTGTTATAATACTATCCATATCTGCAAATGAATCACTTTTTGATATTTTAAGCGAAAGATCTTTTTCACGATTCAACAAGTCCTTCATAAGCTTCTTTTCATTATCAATCCGAGCAGTCAGTTCTGGCAATTCTTTAGTAATAAACTTAACTTTTTCAACAATCATTTTGTTGTGATATGTAACTAATTCCTCAAATGTCTTATGCAAATCAGTAATATTCTCTTTGGATTCATTATATAAGATTTGTAGCTGTTTTAAATCAATAGCTGAAATATTCTGTTCCATTTCAGTTTTAGCTTCATTGATAATATCTCTGCGTATTTCCAGCTTAGTAATGTTAGTACTACATTTACTTATCTTGTATTTAATCTTATTAAGACTATCTAAATCTGCTTCAAAATTTTCATTAATATTTAGCAATGATTTTTTACGGTTCAGTTCAACTATTTCGTCTTCAACTATAGCTAATGCCATTTCATAAGAATTTTTAGTCTGGATTTTTTCCAATCTTTGTTTATAAGCGTTTTCCTGATTAATTTTAGTAATAATAACCTGTCTTTTATCGCTATCCTCAAATGTACATCCAAGAAGGAATAAATACAACGCTTCATATTCTACATCAGAAGTAAATCTGTGAAGCGTTTTCAATGTTTTATTAATGCTGTCATCTTTATACCTGATATTATGAGATATAATCTGCTTAAAAGATGGCTTCTCAGCTTTATGTTCAGGAAAAATCAGCAAAGATAATTCATTTTCAAAATCTTTTTGTAAAACGTTTTGTCCATTAATTCTTCTAACAGCTTCTTTTCCAGACAAAAAATTCCTTTCTATCGTAATTTGTTTTGAATCAGTGTCTTCAAGACTCTCGGAAAGAATTAGTGTTATCAGGACTTTATTGTTAATTAAATAATCCTTGACTTCGTTATAAATTGCTCTTTTATGTTCTTCATCAGTATAAATATCTTTTCCATCGCCGCCCAGACAAAAATATACCAATTTTAAAACAGTTGTCTTACCCACATTGTTACCTGTTAATTTTCTATTATCTGTTGGTGTATTATCAACAATCAAATTCATACCATTGTGAAAATCCAAATCGCGAATCACTCCGGTTTGTTTAGAAATTCTTAACTTTTTTATGAACATTTCTCAATAATCCCCTTTTCGTTTAGCTGTGCAGCCTGTATCAAATAAAGCCAATCCAGGGACAGCACAAATACAGAAAAAGACATTCCGTTGGCAGCCTTGACTCGTGAATACAAATCCAAAATTCGCTGTTTTGGCTTTTTGTCTAATTCACGCAAAACAACAGCGCCATTATAATATACACTTAGTTCCGGATGTATATTGTCTGGTAGTAACATGAACATATCCCTCCGGGTTTTTAAAAATTTTACACCTGATAAATGCATCGACCACCAGTATGCTTACACATGCCTCTAATTCTTCGAATGGCATTTCAGTGTAATTTCTACTGTTATGAATAATATCTATCAAGTTATTAATAATTCCATAGAAAACTTCTGAGGAACTCTTGGAAGAACTTTTGAGCGAAATATATTGTTTCCTGATTTCTTGTAAAACAGAATAGCTCTTATTCTGGCCTTCTTTATCAAACTCTACATATATTTCATCTATCTTATGATAAAAAATCTTATAATCGTCAATTGTTTCTTCCACTCCCTGAAGATTATTAAACTCTATCTTATCTTCAATCGCAAAAGGATCCAATTCCGGTGAAACAGCATTCTCATCCAACTTTACATCAGCCAAAAAAGTAATAACTTTAGCTAAATTTGACTCCATTTTATTATAATCAATATCTGGGCCCAATTCTTTCTTAATTAAATCATAAATTCTTTTTTGCTTTTCATTTCCTGCAGCCAGAATTATCCTTAAAAGGCTTGTACAATCCCAAATATCATCTTTTGGTGAAAAATTCATATTATAAGGATTTTTAAACAGAGAATTTCTAAGAGTATCGGTAGCGTCTTTTGATATGGAAATAAATTTGAAACAATAGTCACTATACTGTTTGAAAATATCTTTGCTTAAGGAACTATTGATTTTTGCTTTACTGCAAGTAGAAGATACTTGAACAACAACTTTATTTGTATTATCAATCAAATCAATACCTTCTGTATTATGTTTTAAAGCATTGATATTAGTCAATTTAAGATCAAAAATCAAATTGCATAATTCCGCAAAAAAAGTCTCAGAATGGATATTTAAATCCAAAAGATTAAGCTTGTCCCGTCCGCCTATCCGGTACGCTAAATAATGCAGTTTATCTTCTATATAGTCAAAATACTCTTTTCTCTTCAAGCTAAATTCCTCCAACAAATAACCTGCAATAGAACAAATATTAATACTACATTTAATGAATATTACACTCATGTAAAACAATTTTAAGAACGTTAGTTCGTTATTATTGTAACACACATTTAAAATAAAGAAAAGAGGTAAATAAAAATAATTTTATCTTTAAGCCTTTCATAACAAAGAAGCTATTTTCTTTTTATACCATAAAATTTTTGATCACACACTTCCTCTCCCACTCATTCCACCCGGAACTGTCTCGACCACTGCATCTTCTTATCCGCATAAAACCCGACCG
>NZ_CAMVTE010000069.1 GCF_947170395.1 uncultured Methanobrevibacter sp.
CTGCTTGTGGCAGTGATGTGACTGCTTCTGCTTGTGGTTCTGACATTAACACTGCATGCGGATCAGATATCACCACAGCTTGTGGTTCAGACAGATTTTAAGATTGATTCAATCTTAAATCTTTTATTTTTTTATATACTATTTTTTGAGGAGTTGTTTTTTTATGGCCGATTTTTTTGCATTTCAATGGCACATCCTTGACGACTGCGATCAGCGATGCAAACATTGCTATATTTTTTCAGAGGAAAACGACAAGGAATTAATAACAATGAAGTATGAGGATATGGAAATTGTTTTGGATAATTGCTTAAAATTCTGCCGGAAAACAAACAGGACACCATATTTCAGCATTACTGGAGGTGATCCGATTCTCCATCCCGACTTTTGGCAATTGCTTGAAATGTTGCACGAAAAGGAGATTCATTATTCAATACTGGGAAACCCTTTCCACATTACAGATGAAGTTGCAAAAAGACTTAAAAGCTTAAGCTGCAGACAATATCAACTGTCTTTGGACGGTCTAAGGGACACCCATGACTATTTTAGAAAACCCGGTTCGTTTGACATTACATTGGATAAAATCAAAACCCTGCAGGATGCGGGAGTCAGGGCCAGCATCATGACCACAGTTTCCAAGACAAACATTGATGAGATTCCTGATTTGATTGATGTTGTTGTTGAAAATAATGCAGGGTTATTCAGTTTTGCAAGATATTGTCCGACAAGCCTTGAAAAGGCGACACAAATGACTCCTGAAGAATATAGGAACCTTTTGGAAAAGGTATGGAAAAAATACAATGAATATAAAGACAGCAAAACATTTTTTACACTAAAGGATCATCTATGGACATTATTCTTATATGAAAAAGGATTATATGAGATTCCGGAAAATTTGAATGATGATGTTGTCTATGACGGATGCAATTGTGGAAACAGTCATTTGACAATTTTACCGTCAGGTGATGTATTTGCATGTCGCAGAATGGACAGCAAGGTTGGAAATGCCTTAAATGAATCAGTATATGATATTTTCATGGGTGATGATATGGACGAATACAGACAATTTGAGAAATTTGAAAAATGCAGCAGATGCGAATTGCTGAGATTTTGCAGAGGGTGTCCTGCTGTAAGCTACGGAACAACCCATGATATGTATTCGCCAGATCCTCAATGCTGGAAAGAGGTGTTATGATGAAAGCAGTTGTTTTGGAGAAAACTTGTAATGCGGATGAGCTGGAAGTTAGCGAAGTTGAAATTCCTAAAGTTAAGGAGGGTTGGGTTTTAGTTAAGGTTCTAGGCTTTGGAATTAATAGGGCTGAAGTAATTTTAAGGGATTATGAAGCTGATGAGGATTATATTGAATTGCCTGTAATTCCAGGTATTGAATGCGTTGGTGAAGTAGTTGACTCATCAAATACTCGATTTAAAAACGGTGATAGGATAGCTGCACTTATGGGTGGAATGGGAAGAAGCTTTGATGGAGGATATGCCGAATATGCTTTGCTTCCTGAAAAAATTGTCTTTAAAATTGATGAAGATGTTTTTGACAAATTGACATTGGAGGAAATAATAGCAATTCCTGAAACTTATTTCACTGCCTATGGGTCTTTAATGTCACTTAATCTTGTAAAGGAGGACACTCTATTAATCAGAGGAGCAACATCTGCACTGGGACTTTCTGCAATTCAGCTTGCAAAACCAATGGGATGTGAAATATTTGCAACTTCCAGAAGCGAGGAGAGATTTGACATATTAAAGTCAAACGATGCTGATGAGTGCTTTGCTGATGATGGTTGTCTGGCTGAAAAATTAAAATGTGATAAAGTATTGGAACTGATTGGTCCTAAAACTCTTGAAGATTCAATGAAATGCCTTAACAGTGGAGGAATATGCTGCGTTACAGGTGTTTTGGGAGGTATTGAGTATATGGTTGAATTCGATCCAATCAAGATTATTCCAAATGGCTGTTACCTCACTTCTTTTTTCAGCAATTATCCGACACAGGAGATAATGGACAGTCTATTTGATTTCATTGTTGAAAATAACATTAAACCTGAAATTTCAAGGGTATTCTATAATTTGGAAGATATTGGAAAGGCACATGCTTTGATGGAGTCAAACATGGCTCAGGGAAAGATTATATTTAAATTGGAGTAGTTTATATGGTTACTAAAGAAGAATGTTTTAAACAGTTGAGGGAAGTGATTGATGCAGTTTTGTCCACTGTTGATGATAATGGCAATCCTCAGTCAAGAATTATTGATATAATGCATATTGAAGATGATAGGATATATTTTTTAACCGGTCGTGGAAAGCATGTCTATTCAGAAATCATGAATCATCCCAAAGTCAGTTATCTAAGCTTGAAGGACAATAAATCCATCAGAATTAGCGGTGAAGCCCATAAATTAGACGATCAAAAATATTGGATAGATTTGATATTTGAAAACAATCCATTCATGAATAACGTTTATCCAGGAAATGCAAGATATATTCTTGAGCCTTTTTGCATTGAGGATTATGAGATGGAATTCTTTGATTTGACACAAAAGCCGATTTTCAGACAATCCTTCAAATTCGGTGATGCTGAAATAACAGTTAAGGGATTTGAGATAACTGATGATTGTATTGCTTGCGGGACTTGTCAGGCAAGTTGTCCGCAGCAGATTCCAGTTTTTGTTGAAGATAAGTTTGAAATTCCACAGGAACATTGTTTGCATTGCGGATTATGTTACGAAAATTGTCCGAAGAGTGCAATTGTTAAAAGAGAATAATTGATTCATTTCATCTAATCTATTGGAGTTTTAGTCTTCTTTATTTAATAAATTGGGTAAAAATAGATTTTTTTTTAAGATTGAATAAGGATAAATTTGTTAAACAAATTTTGACACATCCTCATTCAACATCATATCTACTGGTCGATACTGTGCCGGCCAAACATCCTAAGATGTTATACAATATTATGAACCTCAAAGTATATAAAAGTTTCATTTATTACTCATTTCTATATTAAAGCAATATTTCATCATAAAAACAATTTTATATTCTTAAATCAATCTTTATTTTTAAAAATAAGAAATTATAAATAGTTTTAAAAGAAAATATCTAATTCTAAAACACTAATATAATAATCATATCTACTGGTGTTTTAATGAATTGGAAAGAGCATTCAATTAAAAACACTCCAATCAAATTTGGAGAATTGATATTTTGGTGGTTGAAAATATGGTGCTTGCTATCTCTTATTTATTCCTAGCAAGTTACTATGTATTGTTGGCCATTAACTTGTTAATGTAAAACAATCTATGATGTCGAATTGGAAGCCTAGTTGGATTTCATCCGAAATTTTCTAATTTGATAAACTGACAATTTAAATGACAATTAGCTTTAATATGTGTTTTATAGCTTCCTTTTTTACACATAGTTCAAAAAAG
>NZ_CAMVTE010000070.1 GCF_947170395.1 uncultured Methanobrevibacter sp.
TTTTAACTTCAGTAATATCTTCCCAAACAACGAAAATCATAGCACCAAGTCCTCTAGCGACCGAAAGAGCATATTTAGCATTCATTTCTCTGTCTTTGTCTCCCAAGTTTTCTTTGACGACTAAATCCCATCTAATGCATCTTGGTTCAATAGAAGCTAATAATTCAATCCAGAATAACCCGTCATTTAATTTCTTTTCTTTTAAAGATTTAATTTGTCTTCCTTCTGAAACTTTTGAATTAGCCCATGCAATTAATTCTTCTTCAGATTTTTCTCCAATAATTTTTAATGTATGTGCTCTCATTAATTGCCATACAATAGCTAAAATATGTTTCTTTTTACCTTCTTGGATATCTTTATTACCAATACTAATAATACTATATCCAGATCTTTTTGAGGCATCAATAACTTCTTGGCAGTTAACACCAATTTTAAATGGATTTTTTGTTTTTAATTCAACTTTTTTCCATTGTACAGTACCTGGTTTAATTTTATCAATCATTTTAAGTAATAAAATAGCACTTCTGCATTCTTCATATAAGTTATTAACTTTTTTAACTCCTTCTAATTTTAATGAATTTATCCATGTTCTGAAACTTCTTTCTTCACGACCACCTTCGTCGTCATCTTGTAAGATTTTATTTGCAGTCATTTTTTCTTCTTGTGTGGCTTCTCCCATACCATTATTAGCCATGAATAATTCAGCAGTAAATAATGTATTTAAGTGTTCATTAGCACTTGGAATATCTTCATCTTTGATATATACTGTAGCACCAATTTTAGGAGCATTTGTTAAAACAGTTGCTGCTCTTTTTTTTAAATCAGCTTCATTTAATCCATCAGTAGGGCATTGGTTGGGATCTAATTGATTTAATAAAATTGTATATTTTTCTGAATCTTTAACATCTTCTCCGAAGTTTGTGACTTTGTTGGGATGGTTTGCTTTACCTAAATGGAAATTGAACCATCTTTTGAGGAAATCTTCAGGTCCAAATGTTAATAATTCTTCATCAGTTTCTTTTTCTTCTTTTAATCTTAGTAATTGTGGGAAATCTTGAACAGAAATTTTTTTGAATGCAATTGGTTTTAAGATTTGGAATAATAAATCAATATCTTTAGTCCTGATTTCATCTAAAACATCATCAGCAGTAGCTTCAATTAAACAACCAATTGATTTAGCTGAGTTAATAGTTAAGTTTAAGTTGTTTTCTTTATCAGCTTTTGTCATACCAGGGTCTTTGACAATGACTCTTTCGTCAACAGTTCCTGGGGCGGCAACATTGATTAATTTTGCTAAAATTACACCGTCTTTCATTTTTTTGAAAATTTCGTTGGATTGAGGATCTAATGGTAATTTTTCTTTTAAATCTGGGTCATCAGCTAATATTTTATTAATCATTTTGCAATAGCATTCTTTTTCATTTTCATCGAATGGATTAGCATAAGCATTGTAAATTTCTCCTAAGAGTAATTTATTTAAGTCTGGGTTACCACTGGTAATTCCTTCTGGGGTAACAGCAGTATCGACACCAATTTTTTTGGCATTGTCGAGAACTTTTTCGGCTCTTTTATTTAAGTCAGATTCATCCAAAGGAGATTTGTCACAATTTGTTGGGGCAATATCATTCATTAAAATAGTATATACTTCTCCATCTTTGAGATCATCATCGAAATTGTTGATTTGTTTTGGTGAACCGGCAAGTTTTAAATGCTTATTAGCCCATCTTTTAAGGAAGTCATCAACTGGTACTTTATTGGCTAAGTCGTCTTTTGTTTCATCTCCTTGCACTAAATCATCTGCATCTGGATCATCTTTAATAATTTTTGGGGGTACTTTGACTCTAGCGAGAACATCTCCTAATAAGTCTTGATCTTTCTTTTTTTTACCATTGCAAATATCACCTTTAGTTGGTTTATGTGGGCATTTTAATTTATCAGCTCCTTCTAAAACTTTATCTAAGTTATTGCTTTTGTCGTCATCTGATAAATCATCTCCGGTTTTGAGGTCATCTTCATTTACTGCATCTTTGTCAGCTAAATTCATTAATTTTCCAAGGACTACACCATCTTTTAATTTATCGAAAACTTCTTCGTTATCTTTATCAATTGGAATTTTATTTTTGGTTTGAGCATCATCGCAAAGTTCTTTATTAATAGTGTCAATATAGGCTTTCATTAGATCTTTGTCATAATCATCAGGACCTGCATTGGCTAAAGCGTTATATAAATCACTGGTGAATAATCTATTCATAGCTTCATTTCCGCTGGCTAAATCTTCAGGAGTAACTTCAGTTTCGCATCCTAATTTTTTAGCATTATCAAGTACTTTTTGAGCTCTGGCAACTGGGTCACTTTCATCAAGAGCTGATTTATCACATTGGTTGGGGTCTAATTGATTAAGTAAGACAGTATATTTTTCTGAATCTTTAACATCATCAGAGAAATTGTTTAATTGATCTGGGTGATTGGCTTCTTTTAAATGATGATTGACCCATTTTTTGAGGAAATCTTCTACTGGCAATTCTGCAAGTTGCTCTGGAGTTTCTCCACCTTCGGCAATTTTTTGAGTTTCTGGGTTTTCTTTGATGTCCTTTTTTTTAGTATTCAATCTTGCTAAAATTTCTCCTAATAAATCATTGTCTCTTGCTTTGTCTTTGTCTAAGACATCATCTGGGGTTGTTTCAGATTGAATTCCCATGTCTTTAGCTCCTTTAATTGCTTTTTCTAAATTGGCATATTTATCATATACATTCATATCATCATTTTTTTTTATTTCGTCTTCATTTATGGTATTTGGTTCACATAAATTAACTAATTTGGCAAGAATGACTCCATCTCTTAATTTGTCATATAATTCATTGTTTGTTGTATCGATTGGAATTTTGTTTTTGCAATCTGGATCATCTTTTAAAACTTTGTTGATGATTTTGGCATATTTATTTCTATCTTTGTCTGAATATGGTCTGGCTTTTCTTTTATAGTTGGCTCTGTCTAAAACACGGAAAAGTCCCATACCTTCTTTTTTTTTAATTCTTTGGAATTTTTCTTTTGTACCAGCATCAATAATTTTTTTTAAGAAAATAATACAATTGAAAATTGAAACTAATCCATCTTTTATAAATTCAGTTTCTCCAACAATTCTATCTAAGTCTTCATCACTTAATTTACGGAATCTTAATTCAAATAATT